>NZ_RQFT01000003.1:0-313520 GCF_004769525.1 Leptospira bouyouniensis
ATAGCATCTGTTACTTCGATTGGATTTGTTTCCATACAATTGGAAAGATGATATGGCTTTAAACTTGGACAAACACCTGTTAAATGGATTGATGGACTGATATAATCCAACCCATTGTCAGAAGAATAATTGATCCGAAAAACTTCCTTTGTTTCTGTTTGTACAAGTGCTGATCCTTCCAATTGTGCCAAGTGGAGATCCGTCAAACGAAGGAAAACAAGTGCTTGCGAATGGGATTTCCAATGGGATTCATCTTTCCAATATTCACGAGGAAAGGAGACAACATTTGCGTCGACTCTGCCTCGTTTGGGTGGAACAAGTGCCGGAAATGTATATTTTCCCTCTGGTTTGGTTTTTCCTTGGATCCGCACTTCATAATAACCGGTGATCAGTGGGAGATCATTCCCTGTTTTTAATTCCACTTCTTGGAAAAGTTTTCTCATTTCTGTGAGGAGTTTCTCCGTTTCATAGAGGTGGATTTGTTTTTGAATCTTTTGCAGAGGGAGTAAAATTTCATTTGGTGAATATGTTTCCCCATGGATCAAAAACTTTGTATCTTGTGGGAGTTTTTGTAAGTAGTGGATGGACTCTTGGATGGCGATTTGTAAGCTGAAAAGCTTTGGATCCCGCAATTTTTGAGACGGTATGATTTTGTTTGGGTTAGCGCCTATAGATTGGGAGTAAAACAATAGGCCAGGGAAAATCCAAAACAAACCAATCAACAACTGTTTCATTACATCCCCTACCTATGATAAGATCGACAAGGGAAGATGGGAATGCGAGAAGAGTTTTTATCTGAAAGACACGATCAAAAGGGTCTTATGTCACATAAGATCTCTGCTGTCCAATCATTTTTCCCAATTCCCCTTGACTTCCATGGGGGTACCAAAAACCTTTCAAAAGACCTCATATTTTTGCGATCATATATAGATAAATTAGGTGTTTCATGAAACGTACATTCCAACCGAGTAAAATTAAACGCGTGAGAACTCACGGATTCCGAGCCAGAATGGCCACCCCAGGCGGAAGAAATGTGATAGCCTCTAGAAGAAGAAAGGGACGTTATAAATTGACAGTTTCCGACGAAAAAATCGGGAGAAAGTTCTAATTTAGGAGCTTCCTTCGGAGACCCTTCGCGACCAAACTAGGATCCAGGAACTCTTTCGTCAGAATCGAAAAATGGGCAAGCCTCCACTTCGTTGGCTTGTTCGGAAAAACGGCCTACCTTTTGCCAGTTTTTTATTTTGCCCCGATAAAACTCACAAAACTGCCGTTTTACGCAATCGTTCGAAACGAATTCTAAGAGAGTTGGTTCGGAAAAATCTTTCTCTGATCCCAGTAGGATACGATTGTGCGCTACTTGTGCAGGTTGGATTTGCGAAATTATCTAAGGAAGACCGAGAGGTTTTGTTCCTTTCGGCACTAAAACAAATCCCATGAATCGGCTGTTTTTGTTTCTTATTTTCCTCTACAAAAAACTGCTCTCTCCACTATTACCACCATCATGCCGATTCACTCCAAGCTGTTCTGAATACGCCAAACAAGCGTTTGAAACCTATCCATGGTACAAAGCGTTTGTTCTTAGCATCATTCGAATTTCTAAATGCCACCCTTATCATGAAGGTGGACATGATCCTTTACCGAAATCTTATAACAAGAGTTAAACTATGCAAAACGATACCAACAACAGACAAGGTCGCTTATTCCTCGCTTTATTTTTAAGTTTAGCAGTATGGATGGGAATCAATTATATCTTTTTTCCACCACAAACTCCGAAACCAAAAACTGTAACCGAAACTGCAAAAACAGATGGTGCTGATAAAGAAAAAACAGCTACAACTGATCCAAAAGCAGAAATCAAAAAAGCCACAACGGAATCTCCCAAACTAAAACCAGTCAAACCTGAAGAGGAAAAAACATTCTCTCTCAAAACTGATTCCTTCTTGGTTCGTTTCTCAAGTTTAGGCGGACGGATCACAGAATACTATATCAAAGATCATAAAGAACCAGATGGTTCTGAATTTGTGATCGCAAAAGACCCAAAGTTCCAAATTGATTTTGAAGGCCAAACAGAAAAAGCAGTAGAACTCACGAGAGGACAAGGCTTTGACTTTAACATCATTGAAGACAAAGACACCATTCCATTTTCTGCATATAATTTAGTTAACTTTAGCTCTAGTTACAATGCAGAGACAAAAACTATTGTCTTCGAAGCACCTTCGCTCGATGGTAAATTTACAATCCAGAAAAAATTCCAATTTTTCCCTTCTGAAAACTACTTTAAGTTCAACTTAACATTAAAAAATAGAACTTCTGAAACCATTCACATTTCTCCATCGAAATCCGATGTATACTTTCGATCCTTTAGTTCCCTCGGTCCTATCTTAAAGAAAAAAGAAGATTTTAATGACCGCGACAATGCTCATTACTTTCGTTACTACTATTTGGATGGAAGTTTTAAAGACCATGTGGATGGAACAAGCACACAAGGATTCTTTGATAATTTATTTGGATCTAACGAAGGAAAAGACACTCGTTACGAAATCAAAAAAGGTTCTAACGACAAAGTTGACTTTGTAGGGACAGGAAGTCGTTATTTTATCGGCGTGATCGATCCACTAAATGACAAACCAGCAGGTGTTTTACTAGATAATCGAAAAGGAAACGAAACTGGTGTCCTACTTGTATATGACAATTGGAAACTTGGTCCTGGTGAAGAAGTAAACTTAGATTATGCGGCTTATGTAGGTGTTCGTGAGTTAGATGGAACTGCATTCCGTGATAGCAAACTCGATCCAAAAATCAATAAAGACTCAACATTTGCGGGACTTAGTGAATCTCTAGACAAATCTTTCAACCAAGGGATCACCACTCCTCTTCGCAATGGTATTGTTTGGATTTTAAAGAAAATTTATTTAGTAATACCTAACTATGGTTGGGCAATTGTCATCTTTGCAATTTTATTCAAATTAGCATTTTATCCGTTGAACAAAAAACAAGCGGAGTCGATGAAAAAAATGCAAGAGTTATCTCCGCAAATCAAACTCATCAATGAGAAATATGCAGAAGATCCAAAACTCAAACAAGAAAAAACGATCGAACTCTATAAAAAGAATGGAACCAATCCGATGGCAGGATGCCTTCCAATGCTCATCCAAATTCCGATCTTTATCGCGCTTTATACTGCATTTTCAGATACGGTAGACCTTTGGAATTCGCCATTCCTTTGGATCAAAGATTTGAGCGAACCAGACACTGTATTCACAACTCCAAAGTTAGCGTTTATTGGCACTTTAGCTATCAACATACTCCCACTCATCATGGTAGCAACACAAGTGGTCCAATCCAAAATGACAACGGTTTCCACAGATCCAAACCAAAAGATGATGATGTATATGATGCCTGTCATCATGTTATATTTCTTTTGGTCGATGCCAGCAGGAGTAACGATGTATTGGACGATGCAAAACATTTTGTCTATTGCACAACAAGTGTATACAAACAAGTTTGGAAAGTCTGAGGACAAAAAACCAACCAATGGTGGACCCGCACCTGCTAACAACTCCCAAGCGATAGCAAGACCTGGTTTTAGAAACCAGAATAAAAAGAAGAAATGAAATCATTGTTTAACAAGGAAGATCACAGATGAATAATTACATTTTCGAAGCCGAAGGAAAAACGAAAGGGGAAGCAGAAGATTATACTCTCGAAACCCTTCGTCTCCAAACAGGCGATTTACGTTTCGAAGTAGTTGATTCCGGAAAGTCAGGCTTTTTGGGAATCACTCAAAAAAAACCTGCCGTTGTACGCGCGTTTGTTGCAAACAACGATATCCCATCAGAAAAAATCATCCATGGGGTGATCATCACTATTTTGAAAAAGATGGGAATCCCAGCAGAAGTAGTGGGAATGGGTGATGTAGACGGAAAAATTTATGTGGAATTAACTAGTAAAGAATCTGGTCTCATCATTGGAAAACGTGGAGGCACTTTGGATTCACTTCAGTTCCTTCTCAATCTTATGGTGGATCCTAAAATCCGACACAATCGTAAAATTGTATTGGATATTGAATCTTACCGTGACAAACGCGAGTTATCACTTATCCGATTGGCAAAATCCGTAGCTGCTTCAGTGATTAAATCAGGAAGGTCAAAACTACTCGATCCAATGAATCCTTTTGAAAGAAGAATTGTCCATATGGCAATCCAAGAAGATGAAAGAGTGTTCACCAGATCAGAAGGAAACGGAACATTTAAACGTGTTCGCGTGATCTCCGCCAAAGAAAAACATAAATACAAAGACTTAGAAGATCCTTCAAAAAAAGGTCTACCAGTAGAAGACTTTGCCGATGGAGTAGACCAAGAAGATCTTGATTGATACCATTGCGGCATTGTCCACAGCCCAAGGTCCCGGAGCGATTGGTATCCTCCGGGTCTCTGGTTCTTTGGTTTTACCGATCTCCCTTTCTGTTTTAGAAAAAAACAGAACTCCACTTACTGAACCATTCATACAAAACCAAAAACGATCTGCGATTTTCTGCGACTTTGTGGAAAATGGAAAACCTCTCGACCAAATTGTATTTTTTTATTTTCCAGCACCTAACTCATATACAGGTGAAGATCTAGCCGAATTCCATTTACATGGAAATCCTATTTTATTAAAACGAGCACTACATATCCTATTTGAAAAAGGAGCTCGACCTGCGCAGAAAGGTGAGTTTACCAAACGAGCTTATCTCAATGGAAAAATCAATTTGTCTGGGGCTGAAGCTATCAGTCGATTGATTGAAGCAAGGTCCAAATACGAATTGGAACTTGCTCAAAAAAATGTATTTGGTGAAATCACAAAGTTAAGTTCAAAAATCAGAAGTGATTTGATTTCACTCAAAGCGGAATGCGAAGCTGAAATTGATTTTTCCACTGAAGACCTTACTTTTGAGAGTTTAGAGCAAAGAAAACAAAGAATGATTTCTCTTAAAATTTTATGTTCTAAACTTATCAAAGATTCTGAAAGAGCAGAATCATTAATCCTTCAATCCACTGTTGTTCTGTTTGGTGAACCGAATACAGGTAAGTCAAGCCTTATGAATTTACTGATTGGTAAAGATCGTTCGATCATATCAGATGTCCCAGGTACAACAAGAGATTATATCGCAGAAGAATTGAGTTTGGATGGAATTCCAATCCGACTCATTGACACAGCTGGGATCAGAGATACAACTGATTCTATTGAACAAATGGGAATTGAAAGAAGTAAAAGAGAAGCAGATAGTGCGAATGTAAAATTACTTCTTATTGATACATCGCTTCCCTTCGATAAACAATTATTTTTAGAAAAACATAAAGAACGACTCTTTGGTTCTCTCATCGTAGCCAACAAAATCGATGCAAAACATCCTTCTTGGCAAATCGAATCTATCCATGATTTTAAAGAGGAATTCCAACTCACGATTTCAGAAATTTCTTGTAAAACAAAACAAGGTATACCCGAATTATTAGAATTATTAAAATCTAAACTGACTTCCAAAGATAATACAGAAGATTTGGTATTACTCGAAGACCGCCAACGTTATCACATTCAAAAAATTGAATCTTCTTTAGCTGAGGCAATCCAACTGATGGAAGTTGATACCCCCGCCGAAATTTACATCCAAGAAATCAATACAGCTCTAAGCGAAATTGGGCAAGTGAATGGAATTGTAGAAAATGAGGAAATTTTGGGGAGAATTTTTAGCAAATTTTGCGTAGGGAAATAATTCCCTAACTCAAAAAATTTAAGATTGTCTATTCGTCAAAATAGTATCTAATTGGTCGCACATTCGATACGAGGTAAAAAATGAAAAAATTTCTTGTGATTCTAACTCTTTTCTCTTTTAGCAGTTTTGGTTTGTTTGCGCAAACAGAAGCAGACGAAGAACCAACGATGCAAACTGAAGAAGCGTCTGAAACCGTTAAACCTAAAAAAGATAAAATGAACAACAAAGACGGTGAGAAAAAAGAGAAAAAGAATAACAAAAAGGCTAAAAAAGCTAAGAAAGCAAAAAAAGAGAAAAAAGCAAAAAAAGACGCTGAGTAATTCGTTTTCTCTACAATTCCAAAAACCCCTGGTTCCAGGGGTTTTTTTATTCCAAATTTTATTCCACCATCCATTATGAAATCCAATCTATTATTCAAATCGATCTTATTTTATTTAATACTCCTTCTTGATTTTCAATGTAAATCGACTTCGCTTGAAAATTATCCAACCAATCTTCCCTCAAATACTTCCTTTCAATTAAAACTAACATCCATCCCACAAGAGTTAAATGGTGAAATACTATCTTATTCAATACAATTCTATCGTTGTTTCAACCAATCAACAAAGGAATGTTATGTTCCTATTTTAGAAAATACTTATGAATTTGGTAAAATCAAATCAAATGTTGCCAGTTTCAAGATAAACCAAACTCTTCCAAAAGATTGGACTCATCTTTCAATTCGAATCAAAGGTATTGAAAAGGTTCATGGAAAGTTCTCACCTGGTCACAATCCATTTTGGTATTCACCAACTGATATAGCAAAATTAGGTCCAAATATAACAAAAGAATTCCGGTTTGTAAGCCAAGAAAACAAAATACCAAATCGAATCCAAGAAGACATCGCCAAAAAATTCGCACCAATCCTTGTTTTTCACAAAGACAAAAAACATTTACCATCTAATATTGAAAAGTTTGCAGATCATTTTATTACAAAGGAATACCCTCTTCCTGAAAAAGATCTTAGAAGAAAAACAAAGAACCAAACAACTTGGAATTATGTAGAATTTCCAGATTTAAATATCAAAGAAAATCCAACCCATTTATACTATCATGTTCGGTATGCAGAAACAACTGTATCGGGAACACAAAATGAAGCACTACCTGGTTTTCGCGATGATTTTAACTATTGGTATGAAGTTGGGAATGGAGATATTGTAGTATCATATTGGATTTGGTATGATTGGAATGAGGGTCCAACTAAATTCGGAAATATCCACCAAGGAGATTTAGAATCTTATGCGCTTCTCATTTCAAAAGATGGCAAACCGAAACGTATTTTACTAACAGGTCACAACCATATCCTACTTGATACAAAATTTCAAAATATAAATTCAATTAAAAATCATCCCATTTTGTATGTTGCGAAAGGGAATATGGGAGCAGACGGTGGAAACCCAACTTCAGCTTATGGTGGTTATACGGTAAAACTTAATGCAGGAAATTTTATATTCAATTATATATCTGATCCATGGGATGTATTCCCTACATTTGATCCCAAAGAATCCATCTTGATAATTCCAACAGATTTATCGGAAAAAGATTTAATCTCAGTAAAAATTGGTCCTGGAACCATCACTACCGATGGTCACAAACAAACTAGTAATCCAAATGAATCAAATCATTCAGAAATAGAACAAGAACATATGAATCAAAGTCCTACTCTATATGTGGATGCACGTTCAATGGTAAAACAAAAGATTCAAAAACTTGTGATGTGGGAAGAACCTGGTTGGGTGAATCAAAAATCATTCCAGGACCCTGATGGGCATCACAAAGTAGACAAATCAGTTGCCTCTTTTTTCCAATTCCAAGGCAGGCTTGGAAAACACCCAAGGACTGTTTTAAAGACTTCAGAACTCAAACAGTATGGAGAATCACCTGAAAATGCACCGTTCAAAACTAATATCGAACAACACTTTACATTTGAACGCCCACGTAGTGAACGAAATCATACTGACAGAGAAGGGAATTATGGTCCAAAATTTTTTGGGGACATTTCTACACCTCAAAAATAGAAAGTATTGAGTTAAATTAATTCAAATCAAATCAATTAACTTTGCTTTGGCGAGCTCTTCTGGTTTAAAAGGTTTTTCTAATTTGATGTATTGGATCATTTCATTTCTTAGGGGATAAATATCTCCTAAGATTGCTTTTTGGATAACAAAATCCTTCCAAGTTTTGAGGCAATGTCCAAATTTTTCTCGATCAAGTAATCTTGTGATGGATTCTTCATTTTCTCCCCAAACAAAAGGGTTTGCACCTGCATACAGAAGTTCTTTCATGGATTCGACTCCATCAGCATATGCTGACAAAAATAAAGCCGTATTACCAAAGTTATCATTTGACTCTAATTGGAAAATATCATCTTCGAGTAAGATCGAACAAACTTCATCTAAATTTCTCTCTGAAGCCAAGTGTAGTGCATTCTTTCCTTCACTATCAATTTGATCTTTGGCTTTAGTGAAGGTTTTCAATAAAAACGAAAGTATTTCAATTCGATTCTCGACAACAGCTTCTAAAAAAACTGTTCTTCCACTTTCATTTCGTAAAGAAAAAATTTCGTCGTTGATCCATTCATGGATTACTTCCCAGAGAGGTTCGTTGGATTCCATCACTGACAAATGGAAAATTGTATTTCCTTCTTTGTCTCGTGTCAGTAAGTTAGGTGAATTTTTCCAAATAGAAGCTGTTTGGATGATTACTTCTATAAATGGAGTTCTGTTTTGACTGAACGCATCAAAGATTACATTGCCAGGAGTACGGTATGGAGAAGTTGGATCCGCACCAGATTGGATCGCATGTTGGAATAAACCAACATGGTCCATCTTTAACATCCAAGAGAGTGCATTGGTGCCGTAGGAATCCAATTCATTGGGATCGGCCCCTTCCTTTAGAATTTCATCCCACTCTTGTAAACTTCCCAATTTCGCAACTTCAATCAAACCCATTCCTGTTACGATAATTGTTTTTGCTTTGTTGTCGATTTTTTAACAGCACGTTTTGCTTGTTTGTACCCAATTGTTTTATCAAATCCACGCTTCACTTCAAACTTTAAAAATTGTATTTGTGAACTTCCTTTCGGAGGGATTAGGCTCATGGCTCGTTCCGACAATGCAGTGATGGTAAGACTTGGATTTACACCTAAATTCACGGTTAACATCGATGCATCACATACTCGCAAATTCTCATATCCAAATACTTTGTTTTCTAAATCGATAACTCCTTTTTCAGGGGATTCAGCCACAATACAACCACCCATGATATGACCTGTGACAGGCGCTGATAACAATGTTTCATTTAAGGAACTACGTGGGATTCCACCAACAATTTCTGCCAATTTACGCGTGAAAGCATTAGCAATCGGAATGTATGTAGGAGTTGGTTCTCCAGTGGAAAGTGTCGATGTTAATGACCTTTGGAAAGGCCAAATGAATCGCCTCTTTCGAACCAGTCTTACACTATTATCTACAGTTTGCATCACAAGTAAGATGATCGAATTTTTTGCGAACCCAACTGGATTGTGAGCTTTTAAAAAATAAAGAGGGTGGCGTACCATTGTCCAAAAGTATTTTAGAGGTCTTGGAAATTTCCCTCCACCATCTGTCATCACACTTGCCATCACTCCAAAAAAATCTGAACCTTTAGAGTATCTCACTGGTTCAATATGAGTGTTTTCATCTGGGTGTACTGAAGATGTGATCGCAATCCCTCTAGAATAATCTGCATTATGACTTGCAGGAACTGTGACTGGTAAAACAGTTTCGCTATTGGTGCGAACTGTATCACCTAACTTCTCTGACAATCGAATCATTTTATTTTCTTGTTGCATCTTAAGAAGTAAACCAACAGTTCCCATGACCCCAGCCGAAAGTACAACTTGGTTTGATCGAAACTTTTGTTTTGGATATCCGAACCATCCAGTTGTACTCTTTGTTTCTAATTCATATCCAAATTCGCCACTCGCTTCTGGATCAGGAATTCCTTTTGCATTGAGTGGAATGAGTGATGTTACCTTTGTTTCTGGTAAAATTACAGCACCTAACTTTTCTGCTAAGTATAAATAGTTTTTATCCAATGTATTTTTTGCATTGTGGCGGCAACCAACCATACAACCTCCGCAGAAATTGCAAGGATCACGGTCTGGTCCATCTCCTTCAAAAAATGGATCCTTTGGATCTTTTTTATTTCCAAAATAAATGCCAACGGGAGTTCTTCGGAATGTATCTTCTTTACCAAATGTTTTTGCTGTTTCTAATAATAAATGGTCAGGTTCCCATAATTGTGGATTTTCAGTTACACCTAACATATGCTTTGCTACTTCGTAAAATGGTAACAACGCTTTTTCCCCACCCATCTTGGAATACAATGGTGAGTTTAAAACTTTAGAAGTAGGAACATACAATGTACAAGCATATACGAGTGATCCACCACCAACTCCAGATCCGCTCACAAGTAAAAAATCGTTGAGTAAGTTGATCCTTTGGATTCCGTAAAAACCAAGTTTTGGCATCCATAAATACTTACGCAAACTCCAATTGGTTTTGGGAAAGTCAGTAGCTTTCCAACGTTTGCCAGATTCGATGACTAAAACTTTATATCCTTTCTGAGAAAGTCGATAGGCGGATACTGAACCACCAAATCCTGACCCAACGATGATCACGTCGAAATCAAATTTTTGTTCTTTTGGAAAGGTTTGTTCCATGGTTCGTTTTTCCTTGTTTGTGGAGAATTAGCGAATCCGATTCTTGGATTGAATTCATTTTCTGTCAATTCGCTCTTAGGAATTCTGAAAAAACTTCTGGTCGAAAGTTATGATTGGTTTTGAATCGGTTCATGCCTGAGATCAAAAAACAAATCCCATTATTAAACCCAGATGGAACCATTACAGAAGAAGGTTGGGCACGTTCACCGCTTTGGACTTATAACCGAGAAAATATTGCCGCATCGAAACTTCGGATCAAAGAATGGGATTATTATTCAATTCTCTCACCTACAAAAGAATTTGGAATCACATTAACTGCGTCTGACTTGGGTTATGCGGGTCTATTTGCGATTTGTTTTTTGGATTTTAAAAAAGGAATCTTCCAACAAATTGATACTTTATCTGTCTTTCCCTTGGGAAAAACTGGATTTCCAAAAGTGAATGATCTTGGTGTAGTCTCTTTCCAAGACAAAAAATTACACTTACGTTTTGAAACAAAAGATGGTAAACGTACGTTAGAATTCGGATCAGACCAATTCTTAGCACCCGATGGTTCCAAAGGAATCCAAGGAAAAATTGAACTCTGGGAACCGAAAATGGATACGATGAACATCGCAACCTCTTGGAAAGAAAATCGAAAGGCCTTTTATTATAATACCAAAATCAATTGTATGCCTGCCGGGGGCCAAGTTAGCGTTGGAAATACTAAGTACCAGTTCGATGCAAAGACCGACTTTGGTGCGTTAGATTGGGGAAGGGGGGTTTGGACATACAAAAATCGTTGGTATTGGGGTTCTGTATCTGCATGGATTGGCGAAAAACCTTTTGGACTCAACTTGGGGTATGGGTTTTCAGATCGAACACCTGCTTCTGAAAATGTGATTTTATATGATGGAAAAATCCACAAACTCGATGAAGTAAAATTTATCATTAATACAAACGATTATATGGCACCTTGGAAATTCCAATCGAATGACAATCGTTTGGATTTGGATTTTAAACCAATCGTGGATCGAAACTCGTATATGAATTTTCTCATCATTAAAACTATCCAACACCAAGTGTTTGGAACATTTAATGGAACAGTCGTTTTGGATGATGGGAAAAAAATCAAACTTGAGAACGTACTTGGGTTTGCCGAAGACGTCCTCAATCATTATTAGTGCAAATCAATGTCTTTGGATGTATGTTTAGATCCAAAGACATTTAAATCCAAAGAAACTGAATTAAAAATTTAAGCTCTTTTTTTAAGTTTGTAATACGCAGAAAAACTAGCTGGAATAAAGATCAATGACCCAAAGGTTCCAAATCCAAGTCCCCAAGCGAGGGACAATGTCATTGGAATGAGTAGTGGGTCCGAACCTCCAATGGCATATGCCGTTGGAATCATCCCTGCCATAGTTGTCATCGTAGTCACGAGGATGGGACGAAAGCGTTCTGATGAAGCAGTAATGAGAGATTCCAAGAGACCTTCTCCCCTTGATTGGAATTCTTCAATTGTATCAACTAACACAATTGAGGCGTTCACGATCACACCTGCGAGTCCTATGATTCCAATCATTGCAAGAAAACTAAGTGCTTTTCCTGAGATCAAAAATCCAAAAACCACACCAACAAATCCCAATGGAATCGAAAGTAATATCAAAACAGGTTTTTTGATACTGTTAAAGATAATCGCAAGGATGGCAAAAATTCCAAAAAATGCTAATACGCCGGCAACTAACAAAGAAACCATTGATTTTGCTGTTTCTTCTTGTTCCCCACGAAATTTGATTTTGTAACCTGGGTATTTTTTACCAATATTGCCAAACTCATCCACGATTTTTCCATTTACGATGGAAGAACTTGTGATGGCTTCATTCACATCGGCAAGGACTGTGATGGCTTTTTCGTAATCGTTATGGTATAGAGCTTCGATTCCCTGTACTGTTGTTTTTGTTGTGACTGCTGTAATCGGAGTTAGGAGACCAAATTTATTGGAGATCCGAATGGAATCTAAATCTTCAATCCCATCTCGGAATCGATCATCATTTTGGATGATGATCCTAACTTCATCTTTTCCTTTTCGAAGGTTGGATGCTTCCAGTCCTTCCATTGCTGTTCTCACATAATACGCTGTAATTTCTGTATCAATGCCTGTGATAGCAGAAGCAGTATCTTTCACTCGGATTTGGATTTCTTCTCTACCAGGTTTGTAATCATCATTGATATTGATGACACCTTCTTGTTTTCGTAAGAAATCCTGCATTTCATTGGATATTTGTTTTAACGTTTTATAATCACGACCTTCGATGGCAACGGTCACTGCGGCTCCAATCGGAGGACCGTTCACAACCAAATCCACCATAACAGAGATGGCATTTGGCAATTTTTTAAGATCTGGCTCAAGTTCTCCAAAGATTTCTTGGGCCGTTCTTTTTCGTTCCGTTTCAGGTACTAAAATAATCTGAGCCATTCCTAACTGTTCCCCAATCCTTGTGAGTGGATCAGTTGGGTCTGTTTGTTGGATTCCAATTTTTAGAATTACGCTTTGTACTTCAGATTTTGGAATCTTATTCAGAATCGGTTGGAAGTATTGCAGCTGTTTTGCGGTCTCTTGGGCTGAAAAGTCAGGAGGAAATTCAGCTCTCACTAAAACATAATCAATCCCTTCTTTCGGAAACAGATTAAAATTCATGAGCCCAACGAGTCCACAGGAAGATAAAAAGACAATCAGGATACAACCTAGGGCAAGAAAAGGTCTTGCTACCACTTTTGTGATGAAGTTTGTAAATTTTGTTTTTAAAGATTCAAACCCATTTTCTAAGGCAGAACGAAATCGTTCTCTCTGTTTGGATCTTTTTTTAGGTTCATTAGATGTAAACTGAGCATATCTTACTGGTAACAATAAAAAGGATTCAAATAGAGATAATGTGAGTGCCACGATCACCATAAAAGGAATTTGCCAAATGAATTTCCCCATGATTCCAGACATAAATGCCATTGGCAAAAATGCAGCAACAGTTGTTAAATAAGAGCCTATGATAGGAACAAACAGTTCACTCGCACCGAGAACGGCTGCTTCTCTAGAATCATAATTTTTGGACCTATACTTATAGATATTTTCCGATATGATGATACTATTATCAACGAGCATCCCGAGTGAAATGATGATCCCAAGCATTGAAACTAAGTTAAAAGATACATCAAAGATTGGAAATGCAATCGTTGCAGCAAATAAGGTGAGTGGCAAAGAGATACTTGTTAAAAGTGAATCTTTAAAACTAAAAAATAGAATCAAAACCACTACTACCAAAAACAAACCTTGTAATGAGTTCGTGATCACTACATCCAATCGTTTTAGTGCTCGCGCCCCTTCGTTGTTTAGTTCCGTAAATTGAATGTTAGCTGGAATTTGTTTTTTTAATTCTGCAATTCTACCCTGTACAGCTTCCACTGTACGAATGATGTCAGCACTATCTTTTTTGATGATTTGAAGCACATAGGCTGGTTCCCCATTGACGACCGCAAGTACTCTAGGTCTTTCATAGGTATCTTTTACGTTTGCAACTTGGGATAATAATATGGTATTCCCCGTTTCATTCGAACGGATCGGGATATTTTTGATATCATTGATTTCATTGATCTCCCCTGTCACACGAATGTCTTGTGTGATAGGTCTTAAAAATGATCCAGCGGGTACACTAATATTTCGTTTGGAGATGGCATTGATGATATCTGCAAATCCAATGGTGTATCTTTTTTTAAGGTCGGGATCAACACGGATACGCCATTCTTCTTTCCGTTTCCCGAAAGCATCAACACGCGAAACTCCAGAAACCTTGCGCATTTCATCTTCGATGAATCGACCCATCTCTTGTAATTCCATCTCATCCATCGCACCATGGATTGCGATTTCCAAAACAGGGAAGTTGGAACTTTTTTGTTCCGTTACAATAGGTCTGTCTTTTACCTGAGTTGGTAAATTTGTCACTCGGTCTACCGCACGACGGATATCATTCACAACTCCATCGGGATTATTGTGTTCCAAATCAATTTTGATACTGATATCGGATTCCGAGTTTCGAGAAATCGAACGAACAGAATCGAGTCCCTCTACTTCGCGTAACTTCTCTTCAATGGGAATCGTAACTTTTTTTTCCACATCCACAGGACTTGCACCCGGGTAAACCGTGAGAACTCTCACTTGTCGAAAATTCACACGGGGGAAAGCTTCTCGTTTCATCGAAAGCACGGAGATAATGCCGGCGAGAAATAAAAAGATAAAGACTAGGTTTGCAACTAGTGGTTTATAAACAAAAAAATGGATGACTTTTCTCATATTATGACTTCGGTTTTTTAGAATTTAACATCTTGACTAGTGAGTCAAGATGATTCGGAAACTTATTGACCCTTATTTTCGGATTCACGTTCTTTTATGACAGTTTCGATGACTTCTACAAAGACAGAAATCTCCTGCGCACCACTCACAGCATATTTGCCACCAATGATGAAATAAGGAACCCCACTAATTCCATTTTGATGGTAGTATTGGATTTCTTGTTGGATTTCTTTTTTTAAATTGGTATCGGAATATACGGCTTCAAACTTATTTCTATCTTTATAAACAGGTTCTGTTACTCCCCAAACCACTTCCTTATCTGAAAGGTCTAATGCACCTTCAAAATTGGCAGCAAAAAATCTCTCTACTAAGTTTTGTTGTTCTTCCAATGAAGGTAGGGCTGCAACTAGTGCATGTAATACCAAGGTAT
The DNA here is from genome assembly GCF_004769525.1 of Leptospira bouyouniensis. Classification (NCBI taxonomy): domain Bacteria; kingdom Pseudomonadati; phylum Spirochaetota; class Leptospiria; order Leptospirales; family Leptospiraceae; genus Leptospira; species Leptospira bouyouniensis. Next base: position 15,251 of record NZ_RQFT01000003.1, read on the forward strand.
TGGTAGCTTTTGGAATGTTTTGGAACTGAAAGTTGATTCCAACTTCTTTCCCAATATCACCTAAACGTTTCCAAGCGCCATCCAATCGATCCAAACTTCCAAATTTTTGTGTTAGGTGTAATTTGTAATCAATTCCTTCCTCTGGAATTTCAGGTGAAAGTTGGAATGGTCGCCAACGGACTTCGGGAGTGATGGTATTCCCTACCTGCTCGAGTGCCTTTTCTAATTTTTTTTTGCCAACATAACACCAGGGACAGGCTACATCGGAAACGATATCGATTGGAAAAACTTCAGAGTTGGTTGACATTTTAATTTAGACTCCGATTCATTAGGGGAGTGATTCAATATCCAGGAAAAAGATGAAACTTAACAGAGAAAGTTTTTTAAAAAAAAGTTTGGCATTTGGTAGCCTGATTTCATTCACTTCGATACAAAAAAATCTCTATGCTTTTGGCAGCGAAGAGAACAAAAAGCACAGGGAAAACCCAATCGCTTATGCAGAATCACTGGGTTATAAAAACCCAATCGATCAAATTTTACTCACAGCCATCCTTGCGCCTAATTCACACAATTCACAACCCTGGAAATTCAAAAAAATATCTGATTTTGAGTTTTATCTTTTTGGAGATGAAAAAAAACAATTACCTGAGATTGATCCAATCAATCGTCAATTTTACCATACCCAAGGTTGTTTTTTAGAATTATGCCACCTAACAGCGGATTCACTTATGTTTGATACAATCATCAAACTATTCCCAAATGGGAAACCTTCTCCAAAAACTTTTTCAAAACTACCAATAGCAAAAGTAACCATCCAACCCAAGACTAAATGTGTTCACGATTTTATATTTTCAGGTGTGAGCCAAAGAAGGATGAATCGGTCTGTTTATACAGGTGAACTTTTAACAAATGAAGAATTAGAAAGTTTACATTCCTTTGCAAAACCTTTTAGAAGCCAAATCCAATGGACAAATGATCCAATTAAACTTAGCACCATATTGCCAGTATTAGAAAATGCATTTGCCATGGAAACTAATCGATATGTCTCCAACGAACTCAATCGAAAATGGTTTCGTTTGAGTGAAACATCGATGATAGAGAACCGAGATGGATTGACATTAGAGGCTAATGGACTGTCTGGAATCAAACTTTGGTTTGCAAAAAAGTTTTTTGTGGATCTATCGAAAGAAGTTTGGCATTCGGATGATTCGAAACAGGCAGCGATTGGTATGTTTTCATCGCAAGTACATTCAGCGAAAGCTTTAGTCTTTTTTATCTCAGAAGGAAAGGATGAGGAAACCACTTGGATAGAGACAGGCCGAGACTTCATGCGCTACACTCTTTCCTGTGCAGTGAAACAAATTGCCTTTCATACCATGAACCAAGCTGTTGAAGATTATCAAGAGAGTCGTGTTTTTACAAAACAACTAAAACAAATTTTACAACTGAAACCAAACCAAGAAATCCAATTGATCGCAAGGCTTGGTAGAAGTTCCTACCGATTTGATTCATACAGAAGGGATCTAAAAAGTTTTTTGATTTAGATTCTTTAAAGTTTGTTTAGATTGAAAGGGATTGATTATTTTTTTGAAAGATCAGGAAACTGAAGTTCACCGACGGATTCAAAAGCTGGTTTTGAAAACAAATAACCTTGGTACAAATTGATTCCCATATCGACTAAAACTTTTAGTTCCTCGATAGTTTCTACACCTTCTGCAATGACAGAGATACCAATCTCTCGACAAACACCTGCTATTGCTTTTGTCAACTTTTGTGCCACAGAGTTAATATGTATATTACGTATGAGTTCCATATCCAATTTGATGATATCAGGTTGGAACTTTGCAAGTAAATTGAGTCCTGAATACCCAGATCCAAAATCATCAATCGCTGTTAAAAAACCGTACTTTTGGTAAGCTTTAAATATATTGATAATATGGTTGTGGTCTTGGACTTCTTCACCTTCTGTTAATTCAAAAACCAAGCGGTTCAAAGGAAAATTGTATTCTCTACTTGCTTCCAATGTCGTGCGGATGCATGTTTCTGGTTGGTACACAGCATTTGGTAAAAAGTTAATATTAAGTAAGGCTGGAATTTGGATTTGGCTTGCGAGTTGGATTGCTTTGATCCGACAAGACTGATCAAATTGGTATCGGTTGGTTTGGTTTACCTTTGAAAGAATGGAATACGCCGATTCTCCTTTGGTCCCACGAACCAAAGCTTCATGTGAGTAAATTTTCTTTTGGTTCCAATCAACAATGGGTTGGAACGCCATTGAAAATGAAAAATCCAAACCTGCCCCACTACGGCATTCGGCACAACTATACAACTTTGGTACTTTTCCATTGGGTGTATCTACTAATTGTGCTTCAGGAAAACTTGGCTTCATGTTTTTCGGTTACCCAATTTAGACGATCGGTCAAAGATTGCAACTTAGTTTTCAGAATTAAAATTTTGGTAGTTTAGCGACTAAATACCATACCACAACTAAAAATTGAAAGAAAGAAGTAACAAGTAAAATGGTATATGGTTTTGCTTTCACTGCCTTAAGAGAACCAATCCTTGCACCAAAAATTCCTCCGAAACTTCCAATGAGAGCAAGTTCCCAATGTAATTTTCCTAACAATAGAAATTGAACCGTGGTTCCAAAAGAAGTTAAGAAGATTCCTAAAAACGATGTAGCAACTGCCTCTACAGGACTCATACGAAAATAATAAACAAATAATGGAACTGCTAAAAATCCACCACCGATTCCAAATAGAGAAGAAAACATCCCAAAAAAAACTCCAACGAGTAAAACGATGGAGATAGATTTTTTAGAAAAACGAAACTGATCGTCATGGTTTTTGTCATTTATGATTGATTCATTCGGATTTGGACCAACCAAATTGGTTCGTTTTTCAGAGTTCTGTAGTTTTGTATTCGGTTCTGAATTGAGGATAGGCAATGATTCGTAATATCGTTTGCGTTTTTTTAGTGAGGTGATCAAATTATAAGTCGCAAGGATTCCCAAAAAAATCGTAAACACAAACATATAAACAAATTCAGAAAGTGGAATCCCATAATACAGTTGTTTACCGAGAGCTGTATCTTCAAACCTCCCAAAAGCAAACGCAGTATATTGGGCTGTAGGAATGGAAGTAAGGAGTAAAACAAACCCTTTTTTCCATCGGATTTTGTTGTTCTTATAATACACATAGAGTCCGGACAAAGCTGATACAGGCATTTGAGCGAGTGAGACAGCTACGGCTTGCACTGCAGTTAAATGGAAAAAACTATGAAAGAAGGGAGTATAAATAAAACCTCCCCCGAGGCCGAGGAAGGAAGCTAGATAACCAACAAAAAAACCCACTCCAAAAACAACGAATATGCCGGGCCAAAAACCCCAAACAAATTCATGGAAGATTTGAAAATGCAGATCCAAGGGAATTAAAAATGTTCTTTTGCATCCTCAAAGAATTTTAACGTCATACGCTCAAATACTTCTTTTTCGGTCGCTGTTTCAAAATTATACCATGAAATAGGAATGAACAAAATCCATTGGGCATAATTACGGAAGATATGGTAGTCATAAGTTCCTACTTTTTTTCCGTCTTTGTAAAGTATGTATTGAACATCATACCCATCTTGAGTGGACCAAGCAGGGAGGAAAGTTGCCGTTAGTGTTGATGCTCCTAAAAAGGCAGTGGCAATGGGAGATGGAGATCGGTAGTTTACTTTTACATTCACTAAATAACCAACCTTTGGTACATCAATCCCTTCCATCGTTTTTTTGAATCTGGTTTTAGTATCAAAATAGTTTTTTAAGGCTTCTCTCCCACCTAAATTCAATTGTGGAAAAGTGGGGAGCACATATACAAATGGTGTGTCTAGAGTTTTTTCTTCGGATGGAAGTGGCAAAATCTTTGGATAATCTTTGTAACTAATGATACAATTTGACAACATAAACAATATCAATAGTAAAGTTGCTATAAATGTTAAGTTTGATTTAGTTTTGGCTATGGTCATGTAACCCCTCTTCGTCGTGTCTTCTTTCCAATTCTTCATATAATTCTTCTTGGTCTTCCGTAAAAAATAATTCATATCCAATTCGTAAACACACAGGATCATCTTCGATGGAGACATTACTTGGTAAGATGAGATTCATCACATAAAATGTATTGGATTCTGCTTCTTCCAAAAAACTTTCGGTTGCATCCCATTCATCGAATTCCTCAACTTCTGGCTTTCGAAATTCTTTCAAAATTTCATCAAAGGATTCTGTGATATAATTGAATTCACCAGACTCACTATCAATGATGAATTGAATGTGATGGCAACCAGGTCCCTCTTCTTCCAAAGGACTGAGCACCATACTCCCGCAGGCGGGGCAATGGATAGTAGGGTCGATGGCACCACTTGGCCAATTGATGTTGATGGTTTCGATCATAACTTACGAACCTCGAGTTCCCATCATAATGACTTCGCTTGTTTAGGAAACCGGAATTTGTTTTCATTTGGCTAAAAATGAATCTTCCAAAACCAATCTGGAACAAAAAAAAAGAGATAGAGTTTGCCTAAAATACAGGATTCTAAAATGAATTCAAATTACGAATGGGAATTACCGCCGAATACCAATCTGCTTTCACTTCCAGTTTCCAAGAATTTTTTGGAAACGCAAAAGACATTGGATGGGAATTATACCATTTAAGTTCTGAGCCAGACAATGATTTTCCATCTTGGCTGACTTTCACCATCAGGAATCCGTTAGGTGGTCGCGCATTAGTCTTTCGTTACCATCATTTAGAGCATAAATTTTATGCACATCTAAAGGTCCAAGTAATCCCAGGAGAAGAAAATTGGAGCCTTGACCAATTGTTCCACAAAAAAGGTTACACTGATTTAGATTCCGATGATATCCTTTCCTCAGGTGGAGAATGGTTATTCCATTCTTTAGCGAGACATTATTTTGGAATCATCATCTCGTTTTGTCCAAGGATCTTAGAACCAGATTATTTCTTAGATTGAGATTTTTTTCCTCGGTCATCTGCAAGCACTTGGTTCCACAAAAAACCCCAGATAAAAAATGTGGAGTTGATGTAAGTATACAACATTAACACTACCATTTTCGAAATCAAATCATAGGCTAAAGAATAATTCACACCAACGTTTTTCATCTTTAGATAAAGCTGAAACCCAAAACTCATACCTAAAACCAGAATTGATGCAAATATAGCACCTGGTAAATTTTCTTTCAGAGTTGTTTTGGCTTTGGTAATGTATGCATAATAAAAAGTAAATAATCCTATGCTATATGGTAAAATGATGAGTGATACAGATAGGTATGGGTTGTTACGGAAAAAAGAAAACCGAAACAATTTAAATAACATTCGTTCAATGGAAACGATTCCATATGTTAAATAAAAATATAAAATCAACAACACAAGGGAGATGACAAGCAAACGAAAATTAATCCACTGTGATGCAATGAAACCAACTTTCGTTTCGTCCCTCGAAATGAACCGAAGAGCTTTGGAGATGGTTCCAAAAATGGTTAAACTTGAAAAGAAGGAAATGGCAATGCTTATCGCAATGACATTATAACTTTTTACCTTTGTTAGGTTTTCTACACTTTTGTCGATGGGTTGGAAAATTGGTGCTGGCAAAAATTTGCCAATTTGGTCCGTCATCAAATTGATCGTCCTTGGGTCTTGTAAAAGCCCAAGGAGTGTCACAAACACAACGAGTAAAGGAAATAGGGTCAAAAGGAAAGTAAACGAAAGTTCAGAGGCAAGGCCATGGACATCGTACAAATACACTTCACTGAAAAATCGACGGATCCGTTTCATGCGGTCAATTTGCCACTTGTCCGTATTTTTGTCTTATTTTTCTTGCCGTCTCGCTTCGAGAGGAAACCCTGGAAGAATCTCAGTGACGTACCTAAAAGGGGAAAACTTCCATGTCAGAAGAAAAAGAAAAGAAGAACAAAAAAATCGCGAAAATGACGGTCGAGGAAATTGACTCTGCCATTAAAAAGTCGGTAGAAACCATGAACGGCGAATCCAGCCTTTATGTGAAACACCTTCGCGAAAGAAAGGCGGAACTCCTAGCCAAGAAATAAGGTTAGTCCCTCCTAATTCCCCGCCGAAACGGCGGGTTTTCGCAAACGCCTTGATCCAATTCATCCAAATCCACCAACACTTCGGCCCCAAAGTCCTCTTTGAGGGATTTAGCTGGCATATCAAACCTGGCTGCCGAGTTGCCCTTGTAGGTCCCAACGGTTCTGGAAAAACCACACTCTTCCAAATGGCCGCCGGCAAACTGAAACCCGAATCGGGAGAAGTGATTCGCTCCAAACACACTGTCCTTTCCCTGTTCCAACAGATTCCAGAATTCAATCCAGAGACTTCGGTGATTGAAACCGTACTCGACGAAAACAAATTGTATGCCGAATACGATTCCAAACGAAAGGAAATCGAATCCAAATTTGAAACGACTGACCACGAAGATCCGGCATTTGAATCTTTGTTACATGAACAAAGTGAATTGGAAGAATTTGCCCACTTACACGACTTACACGGTCTCGAAGCTCGGGCAAAAAAAATCCTTTCCGGTTTAGGTTTTTCCACAGCAGATTTCACACGCAAAACAAAAGAATTTTCACCAGGTTACCATCACAGAATCGGACTAGCGATTGCTCTACTCAATCCACATAATTTATTACTTTTAGATGAACCAACAAACCATTTGGATGATAAAACCAAATCTTGGTTAGCTGACTTTTTGGTTTCTCAAAACCAAGCCTTTGTCCTTGTCACACATGATCCTGAATTTTTAAACCAAACAGTAGATACGATCATTGAAATCAATCCTCATGGAACCTTTGAATTCCAAGGAAGTTTGGAAGAGTTTTTTGAAGCCAAAAACGAAATCCAAGAAAAACTAAAAGTCCAATTTGAAAAAGAAGAAACGTATTTAAAAACAAGAATGGAATGGGTAGAACGTTTCCGAGCCCAAGCCACCAAAGCAAGACAAGTTCAATCTGTGATCAAACGCCTGGAAAAACGGGACAAAGTTGAGAATCCAGAAGATAGTTTTTGGAACCAAAAACCAGACTACCAATTCCAATTTGTCCCTTCCAGTAATATCATCTTACGTTTGGAACATGCCTCTTTTTCATACCCTGATCGTAATACCGGAGAGAAAAAAACCATCTTTGAAAATGCAGAGATTGAAATTTCCGCTGGTGACAAAGTTGCGTTAGTTGGTCCTAATGGAGCTGGTAAATCAACCCTCATGCGTTGTTTGTTAGAACAACACAAACTCGATACGGGAAAATTATATTACGGCCCCAAAACCAAACTAGGTTATTTTTCGCAAACCCATGGGGAAGATTTAGATGAATCCTTCAATCTTGTCGAAACAGTATTAAAAAAATACCCAGAACTCAATGAAGAAAAAGCAAGGACCCTGCTTGGGCATTTTGCCTTCCCCGGTGACGGAGTATTTAAATCCGTAAAACATTTGTCAGGTGGAGAACAAAGTAGACTCCGATTGGCTCTTCTTGTAAACCACCCTTCTAATTGTTTGTTCCTAGACGAACCTACAAATCACTTGGACATTGTGATCCGAGAAGCCATCAAACGTGCCCTGATTGATTTTCCAGGAAGCCTACTCATCATCAGCCACGACCCAGACTTTATGAAGGGACTTTGTAACCGTACCTTCCAACTATCTGGTGGCGAATTAAAAAACCTCAATTGTAGCTTTGACGATTACTTGAAATTCCACAAAGAAGACGAATTAGGGACAAATGCGAAGGATCAAACTGTCGCTAAGACAAAATCGGATGAAAAAAAGCCCAATCCCCAAGCGAGTAAAAACAAACGGAAAAAATTAGAAAAAGAAATTTCTGATTTGGAAGTCCAAATAGAGAGACTGGAAAAAAATAAAAAGGACAAAGAGGAACTTTTACAAGACCCAGAGTTCTTTAAAAACAGAAGTTTTCAGTTGGAAATGGACACTTATAACGATATTAAAAGAGAAATCTCACTCCTGACAAAACGTTGGGAAGATGCAACAATAGAACTAGAGGAAATGGGCGGAGTTACATAATGGTACCGGAAATCGATGTAGTCAGTTTTAAAAAACGTCTGGATGCAAGAGCGGAAGGAAAGGATGATTTTTTTGTTTTGGATGTACGAAATCCAAACGAACAACAAATTGCACTCGTACCTGGTACAGACAAACTTATCCCTGTGAGTGAACTTGCTGCTCGAATTGATGAAATTAAAAGCCAAATTGACAAAGAAATTTTAGTCTATTGTCGGTCCGGTGGAAGGTCTGGGATGGCTTGTGGGATTTTGGCACAAGCTGGATTTAAGTCTTACAAAAATGTCGCTGGTGGAACATTAGCATATTCCGACTTAGTAGACCCAAACATGCAAAAGTATTAATTATGAAACCAACAGCAAATTTAAGAATTTTAGAACAACATAGTCTCATTCCACCTTCTGTCATCATTGAAGAGCTTCCACTCACAGACGAAGCCTCTGATATTGTTGTGAGAACAAGAAGCCAAATTTCTGACATCATTCATGGCAAAGACAACAAGCGCATGTTAGTTGTGGTTGGTCCATGTTCTGTTCACGACATTAGTGCCGTGATGGAATACGCCGAAAAATTAAAACCAAAAATCAAAGAGTTTGAAAAAGAACTTCTCATAGTGATGAGAGTGTATTTTGAAAAACCAAGAACCACAGTTGGTTGGAAAGGACTCATCAACGATCCCGATTTAGATGGCTCATTCCATATCAACAAAGGGTTACAGCTTGCAAGAAAACTATTACTCGATCTCAACAAAATGGGAATCCCATGTGGAACCGAATTTTTAGATGTGATTTCACCACAATACATCGCAGATCTCGTTGCATGGGGAGCGATTGGCGCAAGGACCACTGAAAGCCAAGTCCATCGTGAACTTGCTTCCGGACTTTCTGCTCCGATCGGATTTAAAAATGGTACCGATGGAAACGTACAAATTGCTGTGGATGCGATTCGATCGGCAAGTTCTAGCCATCATTTCCTATCTGTGACAAACCAAGGAAGTAGTGCTATTTTTCGAACTGCAGGTAACAAAGATACACATGTGATCCTTCGAGGTGGGAATAAAGGACCTAACTTTGATGAGGCTTCCGTAAACGAAGTGGGTGTGCAAATTGAAAAAGCGGGCCTTCCTCCAAAAGTGATGGTGGACTGTTCCCATGGCAATAGCCAAAAAGACTTTCGTAAACAACCAGGTGTTGTGGACTCTGTGGCAGAACAATTTGCCAAAGGTAGCAAATACATTCTCGGCGTGATGATTGAAAGCCATCTAAAAGAAGGAAACCAATCGATCGATGCCAAACCTTTGACTTATGGACAATCGATTACCGATGCATGTGTTTCTTGGGAAACAACCGTTCCTATGCTCGAAAAACTCGCAGAGGCCGCAAACAAACGCAAATAAATTGAAACAGACTTTTGAAGTTTATGTATCTAAAAATACATGGGCTTCAGAAGGGTACTCTCTCTTTGTCACTTCTTTGTGATAGGCATTCACTGCCTCTTTCACTGCTCCACTTAAGTTCCCAAATTTCTTCAAAAACTTTGGATGAAAGTCTTCATTGAGACCCAAGAGGTCTTGCATCACAAGGACTTGGCCCGAAGTGTATTTGCCTGCACCAATTCCAATTGTGGGGATGCGAATGGATTCCGTGATTTCTTTACCTAAGGATTCTGGAACCATCTCGAGTAACAAAGCAAACGCACCTGCTTCAGAAATTTCCTTGGATTTACGAATCATTTTGTTCCGAGCAGCTTCCGTTTTTCCTTGGACACGGTGTCCACCAAGTGTATGCACCGATTGAGGAGTGAGACCCAAATGGGCAAACACAGGGATTCCTGATTCCGTCATCCGTTTTGTGAGTTCAATGATAAAGTCAGAGTCCCCTTCCAATTTCACACAGGACGCATTCGTTTCTTTTAAAACGCGCCCAGCTGAACGAATCCCTTCTTCGATGGAGGTTTGGTACGATAAAAAAGGTAAATCAGCGATGATCGTTTTGTCAGGAGCCCCTTTGCAAACGGCCTTTGTATGATAGATGATTTCATCCAATGTCACAGGCAAAGTTGAATGGTTTCCTTGGATGACCATTCCAAGTGAATCTCCAACTAGGAGGCAATCTACTTCTGTGCGATTGAATAAAGTTGCAAAGGTGTAATCATAACAAGTGATGACAGAGATAGGTTCCCCGGCATCGTATTTTTTTTTATACTGTAGAATAATGTTTTTCATGATTAAGTTCCGTATAGAGAGCATATACTCCAATTTCACCCATTTCAGTTAACAACTGCTTGATGAAAGGTCTGGAATACATGGAATGGTGTGGTAAATGTAAAAAATCAGTTTTCATGACCACCGCTTCATAGGTAAGGATATCGATATCAATTTCACGTGGTCCTTTCCAAGACCTACGTTTGCGTCCCAATTTATCTTCTATCCCTTGGAGAGAATCCAAAAGGCATGGGAGTGTGAAAGCAGAAGAAACCATCACCTTTAGAATTTGATTTAGAAAATAAGGTTGGTTGGTATTTTCGAGTGGAGCTGTTTCTAATCGTTCTGATTGTTTTAAAATCTGTAACTCAGGTAAGGTGGAGATTTCCCAAATTGCCTGGTCCATAAAATGGTGTCTGTCACCAATGTTGGATCCTAAAGACAAAAAGGCAATATTGGAATACTTCATACTCTTACCTCTTCACAAACTTCGTACGATAATCAGGACATTTTAATTCGATTTCTTTAGTCATTTCCATGAGTCGTGAATATATCCGACCTTGGCCTCTGTCTCTCCATTCAACGAGTGAGTGATTGGAAGTAAGAAGGGTGAGTTTTTCTTGTTCATAACGACTATCGATAAGGTCGTATAACTTACGATTGTTGAATTCCGATTCTTTTTGGACTCCAAAGTCATCAATCACAAGGACATCTACATTTGCAAATTCTCGTTCAATGGAACGTTCTTGTCCATGGGTTTCACTATCAGATTGGTAAGTATCTCGGATGGCAGATAAAAAGTCTTTGTTTACCTTTGCATACTTACAAGTGATCCCATACCGAAAGATAAGTTCATTTAAGATGACACAGGCGAGCAGCGTTTTTCCAGAACCAGTTCCTCCCCAAAGGTAAAACCCTTGTGGTGTAAAATCTGCATTTTTAAATTTATGAACAAGTTCGTTTGCCCAGTCATGAGCAATAATAAAGGACATATCAGGGTCGTTTGCTGTGTCCCCAATGTCAATTGTGGACAAAAATTGGAAACGGTACCTTGCGGGTATATTCGCTTTTTCGACCAAATTTTCTAGATTCCGAAGGGAAAACCGCGCATTATGACAGACACAAGGGAGCATTTTGTCCAATTTTCTGTCGAAGGTCATAAACGGAGCTTGTCCTTTCGACTCACAAGTGTTACAGTCACTGCCTATGCAGTGGCATAAAACAAGGGCTCCTGAACGAGATCCCCTCACATGTTCTGCTAATGTGATTCCCACGCCTCCACACGTTTTACATTGCGGATTACCATCTCGGATCGAAGTAATTTCGGATAAATTCATCTCCAATGAGCAATCTTCTTTACTTCACCAGGCTGTCAAGGATTGAGATTTTTTAAGGATTATCTGACTTATGTCCCTTTAAATCCAAATGTTTTGAAAGAAAAAGTTCACATTTAGGTTTTTTTCCTCTTTAATTCGTTATTATTGACTCTTGCCATTCCGATACTTTCATTGAAGAAATAGATAAACCTATTTGTTCAAAATATTGAAAGAGACAAAAGGGTCACACGACTATGAAGATTATTAAGTATCTCCTTATTCTCCAACTGGTGTCCGGCTTTAGTGTGCTTTTCGCACAAACTCAGCCTGCGAACGCTCAAGACAGCCAAGCGGCTAAAGACCAAGTCGACGAACTTCTCAAAGGCGAACTCGTTCCTGAGAATGACGATGCGGAACTTACCGAAGACCAGAAGAAAAGAAAGAAAGAAATCATGGAACAGGAATCTCTTTGGAAGAATCCTGATTTCAAAGGGTATAACAAAACTTTCCAAGAGTTACACCAACTTTCTAAAACTTTCGCAAACAACCAATTCCGTTTGGCTCTTTCAAACTACCAATCCGGTGTTAACACTATTATGAAAAATAGAGATTGGGTAGAGCAGTACCGCAAAGAAGAAGCTGAGAAAAAACGCTTAGATGAAAAATGGTACTGGCAAAAAGTTGATCGTAAAGCAAGAGAAGAACGTGTTGTTTACCGCGAAAAAATGAAAGCGAAACAAGATGCACTTAACTACTTCTCTAAAGCGATCAATCACTTAGATGAAATTAAAAACCCTGACTTAAGAGAAAGACCTGAGTTCAAAAGACTTCTTTCTGACGTTTATCGTTCTTGGATTATGGCTGAGTATGACTTACAAAATCTTCCTCAGTGTATCCCAATTCTTGAACTTTACATCGAAATCGATGATAACGAGAAAGAATACCCTGCTCACAAGTATCTTGCAAGTGCATATAGTTTTGAAGAAAACATGATCAAAAAGACAAAAGGTCCAGATGACATGCTCTTCAAGTATCGTTACAAAAAGAACGTTCACTTATTACGTGCCACTGAGTTAAAATATGGAAAGGATTCTCCTGAATACAAACATATTGTTAACGTAATCAACCGAGATGAGGTTATTTCGGTAGCACAATAATCCCGAATAAATCTCTTTCAATGAGAAAGCCCGGTTTAAAACCCCGGGCTTTTTTGTTTTTAGATTATTGGATCACAAATTTTACTATCAGTTAATTAAATTGAAGCGAAACAATTTACATTTCAATCGTATCTATTTTCTTCATTTAATCTCTTTCAGCACAGTTTTTGTCGGCATCTGAAAAAAACTAAAAAGTCCTATTGCATATAAACTCACTGTAACCAAACAAATTCCGAGAAACACAATAGTGAGTTGTCCATAAGGATAAACACTTCGTAACTCAAGCACCGATCGGTTCAATACTTCGTTGGAAACGACAGAATACACGAGTCCTAGTAAAAATGAAATCACAGAAACAAGTAAGGCTTCTCTAAGGAAGTGTTTGCCCATAAAACGACTGTTTGCCCCAATCACTCGTAACAAAGCGAATTCACGTTTCCTCTCAGATTGGCTGGCATAGAGAGTGGTAAATACAAGAACAAAAGAAGCAGCTAAGATAAAAGCTGTCATGAGTGCCATCATCTGTGTCACTTTCTCCAAAATCCCCATAAAGGCTTGGATGGTTTTTTCAGTGTCGATGACGGTGATGTTAGGGAATTGGTTTACGATCACCTTTTGTAATTGGTATCTGTTTTCACTAGAATCAATGAGTAAGGATACAATATAAAAGCGAGGAGCTTTCTCCAAAATCCCTCTGGAAAATAAAACCACAAAGTTTGGTTTCATATCCGCCCAGTTCACCGAACGAAGGTTTGTGATTTTACCAGATACTTCCCTACCTTGTACGTTGAAAGTTAACTCGTCACCCACACTTGCTTGTAAATAGGTGGAAAAATCTCTTTCAACAGAGATTTCATTTTGGCTCGACTGGTTCCACCAGCTTCCCTTTGTCACCTCTTCCGTATCATACATCTCATCACGATAGGATAAAAAATATTCCCTGGTTCTTGCGGTAGCTCGCCAATTACGATCCATAGCGTTTTTGATTGTATCTTCTTTTTTGACCGGTTCTCCATTCACCTTGGACAAACGAGCTCCAATCACAGGTGCTACATATTGTTTTTCTACAGGGAACTTTGTGATCGCTGTTAGCAGTTCATTTTTCTGGGTCTCTCGGATGTCGAGAAGGAACATGTTTGGCCTACGTTCGATCTCTCTTGCACCACTTAACTCGAGTAAACTTTCCTGTAAGATAAGAGAAAGTGTTAGGATGAATAACGCCGATCCTAGGCCAATGATCGAAAGCCGAAGGGCTCCCGATTTACGTGTAACTTTTTTTGTAACAAGGCTCCATTCTTTCGACAACCATCCAAGTTTCGAAATTTTTTGCAGCAAGGATCCAAAGAGTATGTACAATCCGTACACAAGGAGTGGCAAGGTTAAGAGTACAAGTGTAAAAAGAATCCCTTTGAAAAAACTTTCTGTTTCTAATATGGCAAGACTTGTGAAAAGGATATAAATCAATACAAAGGAACCAAATTGCCAATAGGATGTTGATATGTTCCCACTGGTTTGTGATTCAACTTCTTTCAATGCAGCAAGTGGTTTGACCGACCTCGTCTCAAGGACAAGTGGGATCGAAATAAGCAGTGGTAAAACGACACCCAACACAAAACTCCAAAGGAGAGACGATACAGATAATCCAAACACACTAGTTCCCGTACCAACTGCCAAGAGCCCAGTGATATCAGGCAATAAGGATTGGATGGCATACCCAAGTCCCAAACCGAAGGTTGTCCCCAAAAGGGAAAGGATGAGTATTTCTGAAAATACTAATAAAAGGATGACATTGGGTTTTGCACCAAGACACATTAGGATGGCAATTTCATTTCGTTTTTCGAGTAACCTTGTGCGGACTGCAGTATAGACAGAAATAGCTCCGAGAAAAAATCCGGCAAGGGCAAGAAGGGCCATATAATCAAAAGTGTTTTTGATGAACTGCTGCGAGCCTGAATTGACTTCTGTATTATGATAAATGGTTAAGTCTTCTTTGATAAATGATGCGAACTCTTTGTCCTTCCAATCCAAACTATCGATGATTTCTGGGAATTGTAAGTAGATTGTATAACGGATGCGACTTCCCCTTTGCACAAGACCAGTTTGCATGGCAGTCTCTTTCCGAATGACAGATCCAGGAGCAGATCCAACAAAAGAACCAACGGCACCTGGTTCTTTCAATACAACTCCTGCAAGAACAAGAAGACTATCCCCCAAACGGACTCGGTCACCAAGTTTTAATTTGAGATTCTCTACAAGGGTGGCATCGAGTAATACTTGATTGGGTTTCAAATTTCGATACGCATTCTCTGGTTCTGTTTTCATTTCTCCATAAAACGGGTAACTTGTTTCGATCCCTTTGATAAAACTGAGGGAATTTTCAGAGCCAGATTCATTGGAAATCATCGATAAAAATTGGATGGAACTACTTGATTTGGCGCCTTCTGGAAGGTGGGTTTTGAGCAATTCCTTTGCAGAATCGGTGATTTCTTGGGGAGATTGGAGGGCTAAATCCGCTCCCATAATCGATTTTGCCTCTTTTTTAATGGCATTTGCCGTATTATCCTTATAGGAATGGATGCCAATCACTGATCCCACACCAAGGGTGATCGAAACAACAATCAGAAGAGAATAGCGAAAGCGAGAAAACAATTCCCGTTTTAAGTAAAAACGAAAGAGGGATGCCTTCATCGACTCACCTTCTTTGATTGTTTTTTCGTATTTCTTTGTTTGGTGGCAGAAATAGAGGGAAGAATTTTGGTTTTTTTTGTTTTGGAAGGAGTTTGGTTGATCCTTTTTTTAAAACCATTCTTCGAATCCGAAATAATTTCACCATCTTTCATTTCCAACACACGATCGGCAAGTTTTGCCACATCTGGATCGTGAGTGACCACAACAAGAGTGGTGCCTTGTTTTTTATTTCGATACAATAGTAAGTCCAAAATGGTTTTACTATTTTTATAATCTAAGTTTGCAGTTGGTTCATCTGCAAAAATAATTTTGGGATCATTCACAAAACTCCGTGCGATGGCAATCCTTTGTTCTTCTCCACCTGACAGTTGTTTTGGGAAGTGAGTAGCACGGTGTGACATTGCTACTGATTCCAAAATGGATTCCGCTTTTGACAAAATTTCTTTTTCAGAAAGCGAAGATTTTAAGTATAATGGGATTCCAACATTTTCAATTGCATTGAGACCAGGTAATAATTGAAAGTTTTGAAAGATAAATCCGATTTGATCTGCTCGTATATCGGCAAGTTTGGATTCATTTTGTTTGGTTAAATCAATTCCATCAAGGGATACAATACCCGTATCAGGTTTGTCAAGACCCGCTGCAACACCAAGTAAAGTGGATTTACCTGATCCGGAAGGGCCGATAATCGCTACAAATTCACCAGTTTCCATACGAAATGAAATATTTTTCAACACATCAATCGTTTCTTCTTCATTGTGAAATGATTTGAACACATTTTTAAATTCTAACACTAGGTTTTTCCCCCAAACTAAATATCACCTAACACATAACGCATGACTAATAACGGGCATTTATTCAATAAAATGCCACCTAACAACGATTTTTCAATTTTTTTTATAACAGTTATCTTTTTTTTAATTATCATTTTCGTTCCAATTCTATTGCACCTCGGCAAAAAAAAACTTAGAAAAAATTCCTTATCTTTTTGTGTGTACTTCCTAATTTTTTTTGACCCCAAAGGGTGGGTTTCATATAAAGTAACTTCATCGTAGTGTTTCCCCTCTCCCGTTTTTTAGGGAATTTGGGAAGTTATGAACAGCACTGTCGATAAGCGGACTCATACAGGTAAATATAGAATGCTCGAATGCAATACAAAGATAAATACTGCAGACTTTATGAATGTGAAAATTAACAATCTTAAACCTTGTGCGGAATGTGGCTCCGTCACTACCCTTTATCAGTACAATCTTTGCAAAGTTTGTTTGTCCAAGAGTTTCAAAAAGCTTGTAAAAATCATCGACTCCGTGAGAAAGTAGAATTAACTACACTTTCTCTACGTTAGTCGATGAATTATCCTTTCCAAGATATTGAACAAAAATGGCAAAAATACTGGGACGACCACCAGACCTTTCGCACAAACGCACACTCATCCAAACCTAAATACTATTGTTTAGACATGTTTCCTTACCCAAGTGGTGCGGGCCTTCACGTAGGCCACCCAGAAGGATACACTGCCACTGACATCATCTCAAGACTCAAACGTATGGAAGGATACGAGGTTTTGCACCCCATGGGTTGGGATGCTTTTGGGCTCCCTGCAGAACGTTATGCCATGACAACGGGCATTCACCCTCGCACTACCACGAAAAACAACATTGATACCTTTCGCCGCCAAATCAAAAGCCTTGGGCTTTCCTATGATTGGGAAAGGGAAATTTCCACAACACACCCAGACTATTACCGTTGGACCCAGTGGATTTTTTTGCAAATCTACAATTCCTATTTTGATCGAAAGACAAACAAAGCCGTCCCTATCACCCAACTTGTCAAAACATTGGAACAAGAAGGTTCTAGTGCTTTTGAAGGGATAGAACTCCCGAAAGGGGTCCAATTCTCTGCTGCCGATTGGAAATCCAAATCTCGTAAAGAAAAAGAGGACATTTTGTCCCATTTCCGATTGGTGTATGAAGCCAATATCCCTGTGAATTGGTGTGAGGCTCTCGGAACCGTTTTAGCTAACGAAGAAGTGGAAGAATGGACTTCCAAAGGGTATTCTGTCGAACGAAAACCCATGCGCCAGTACATGATGCGCATCACATCATACGCCGAACGATTGCTAAATGATCTTTCGCTTTGTGAATGGCCACCATCCACACTGGAGATGCAACGCAATTGGATTGGCAAGTCGGAAGGATTGGAACTCAACTTCCACGTTCCTTCATTAAACAAAGACATCACAGTTTATACCACTCGACCTGATACAATTTTTGGAGCAACATACCTCGTCCTGGCACCGGAACATCCACTTGTCGCAGAACTGACAACGCCAGAACAAAAGTTAGCTGTGGAAACTTACCAAAAAGATTGTTCCTTAAAAAGTGATTTGGAACGAACCGAACTGAATAAAGACAAAACAGGTGTGTTCACTGGTGCCTATGCTCAGTTACCAACAGATCCATCTGTCAAGGTTCCCATTTATATTTCTGATTATGTATTAATCTCTTATGGAACTGGTGCCATAATGGCGGTTCCTGCTCACGATCAAAGAGACTATGATTTTGCGGTGAAGTTCCAACTTCCTATTAAACAAGTGATCGATGGAAATATGGAACCTAACCTTGCCTTTGATTCCAAAGAATCTGTATGTATCAATTCCTATTCCGCCGAAGTGCAGTTAGATGGCAAATCTTACAAAGATGCCTTCCAAACAATGGTTACTTGGGCAGAAAAAAAAGGAATTGGTCGCAAAAAAATCCAATTCAAACTGAGAGATTGGCTTTTTGCAAGACAAAGGTATTGGGGAGAACCTATCCCTCTCGTTCACTTTGAAGATGGATCACCAAAAGCATTATCCGACGCAGAATTACCTTTAGTCCTTCCTGATCTAGAAGAATTCAAACCTTCAGGAACGGGAGAATCTCCACTTGCTCTCGCCAAAGATTGGTTAGTTTACAAAGACCCCGAAACTGGGGAAATAGGAAAACGAGAAACGAATACCATGCCGCAGTGGGCAGGTTCTTGTTATTATTACCTTCGTTACATTGATCCCAGAAACAATGACAAACTCATTGATCCAGAATTAGAAAAGATGTGGATGCCAGTAGAAGTCTATGTTGGTGGTGCAGAACACGCCGTACTACACTTGTTATACTCTAGGTTTTGGCATAAAATCCTGTTTGATTTAGGTCATGTATCTACACCAGAACCATTCCAAAAATTAGTCCACCAAGGTCTTATCCTAGGTGAAGACAAAGGAAAAATGTCCAAGTCTCGGGGTAATGTTGTCAATCCAGATGATGTGGTTTCTGAATTTGGTGCTGATACCCTCCGTTTATTTGAGATGTTTATGGGTCCATTTGAGATGTCAAAACCATGGAGTAAAAACGGAGTTGATGGTGTTTTCCGATTTTTAAACCGTGTTTGGCGCCTCTTTCATTCGGGTGAAAACGAATCCTTCTTTGTAGAAGACATTGAACCTAACGAAGCAGAACTCAAAACCCTACATCGGACGATCAAAAAAGTAAAAGACGACATTGATGGATTTGCATTCAACACAGCTGTTTCGCAAATGATGATCTTTATCAATGAGTTCACAAGTAATCCAAGAAAACCAAAAAAAGTATTAGAACCATTTGTATTAGCGCTAAGTCCGTTTGCTCCCCATCTAGCAGAAGAATTGTGGGCAAAGCTTGGTCATAAAGAATCACTTGCTTACCATCCTTATCCGAAATGGGAAGAAAAGTATTTAATAGATGCCAATATCACCATTGTTGTCCAAGTGAATGGAAAAATGCGTGGAGAATTTTTAGCACCAAGAGACATCGAAGAAAAAGAAGCCTTGTCACTTGCCAAAGAAGTGGAAAAGGCAAAACCTTTCTGGGTGGGAAAAGAAATCAAAAAAGAAATTTATGTCAAAGGCAAACTCGTTAACATTGTTGTGGCGGGTTAAATTTTAGATTCTTTTGGATTTAAATTAATAGACCATTTTATCTTACAAATAATTTTCATATGACATTCGAAATCATGTCAAATGGATGTGTATTTTTTATTCTTCTTCTCCACTAATTCGATAAATTAATTATACTTAACATCTAACTTCTAACAATTTTATACTTGCATTCACTTAATGACCATTTATAAAAAAAAGCACTTAATCAATAATCTATTGGGAGTCATTCATGTTTTTTCGTTTCACTTGTATCACTATCATGATCCTTTTTCAATTTTACTCATGTAATCCTAACTCGAAAAACAATTCCCGCACCTTTTTGGAAGCCTTACTTTTATTAAACGCAGCAAAAACATGTGAAACAAACTCTGAACTATGCACACTTAGCAATTTTACTTTGGCACAAGCTTCTGAGGCAAATGGATGGGCAGGGATATTGTTTGCCGCCAATCAGTTTGTCGCAGTATCGCAAGACGGAACCAATCGCGTTATGACTTCTTCCGATGGAATCTCTTGGACTGCCAGACCCGCATCTGAAGCAGGCCAATGGTTAAGTGTTGCTTACGGAAACAATACGTACGTTGCGGTTTCCAGCGGTGGTAGTGCAAATCGAATTATGAGTTCCTCTGACGGAATCAATTGGACTTCCCGTACAGGTCCCGCCAGTACTTTTGATTGGGTAACTTATGGAAATGGAATCTTTGTTGCTGCAGCTAGTACTGGAAGCTGGGCAACTTCAACGGACGGAATCAATTGGACAACCCAAACAAACCCAGGTGCTGCTGCCTGGCGCAGTGTAACTTTCGGAAACAATCTATTTGTAGCTGTGGCTGGAAGTGGGACCAACCGAGTTGCTACATCAACAGACGGTATCAATTGGACGCTTCGATCTGCAGCGGAAGCCAATGATTGGCGGTCAGTCACATATGGAAAAGGAAAATTTGTTGCTGTTGCAAGGACAGGTAATAACCGCGTGATGACTTCCACTGATGGAATCAATTGGACAGCTAGTTCAGCTTCCGAACAAAACGAATGGTACGAAGTATATTATGGAAACGGAATGTTTCTTGCAGCATCATTTACGGGAACCAATCGAATCATGACATCCACTGATGGGATTACTTGGACGGCCCGTACCAGTGCTGCCAACAACTCTTGGAAAGGAGTTGCCTTTGGAAAAGATACTTGGGTTGTCGTATCATTTGACGGAACAGGCACCAATCGTGTACAATATGCTACCTGGAGAAAAAATTAATTTCTAAAACGATGCCGATGTCAAACTCGCCAAAATTGTTGTGGCGAGTTAAATTTTTGATTCTTTTTTAATAAACAAAGATGCTTAAAGTATCTTTGGGAATTTTTAATACAAATCAGTTATATGATAGTTACAAATCAAAAACGTTCACAAGACAAGACTGAACTTTATTAAAGCTAACTTTAATTATATACGAAACCTATAAATCTAAGAACGTGACTCAAAATCATAATCCTTTTCAGTTTCGAGATGGATTCAAAACCTATTTTGGAGTATTTGATGTTTCGTTCTTTGAATAACCTTTTATTTCGTATTCCCTCAGCTTTTTTTATCACTTTTTTCCTCTTCTATTCTTGTAATCCAAATTCTGATAACAAGACTTCTTCCTTTTTAGAAGCCTTACTTTTATTAAATGCTGCAAAAACCTGTGAAACAAACCCTGAATTATGCACCCTTAGTGATTTTACTTTGGCACAAGCAACTGAGGCAAATGTATGGGGAGACATTTTGTATGCAGGCAATCAGTTTGTAGCAATTTCGCAGAGCGGAACGAATCAAGTGATGACATCACCGGATGGAATCACTTGGACGACTCGATCTGCCTCCGAACCAGGCCAATGGTATAGTGTCGCTTACGGAAACAAGACATACGTCGCGGTTTCCAATGGTAGTAGTACAAATCGAATCATGAGTTCCTATGACGGAATCAATTGGACTTCCCGCACTTCTCCGACAAGTTCGTTTGCTAGCGTTGCGTACGGCAATGGTCTCTTTGTCGCGATTGAAAACTCAGGAATAGGGGACTGGGCAACCTCACCTGATGGTATCAACTGGACTTCAAGAACACAACCTGCTCTTCGGCCGTGGAGGAGCGTGACTTTCGGAAACAATCTATTTGTCGCAGTTGCATCGGGGGGAACTACTAGCGTCGCGACTTCACCTGACGGTATCAATTGGACACTACAAACGCAAGCCGAATCAAACGATTGGCGCTCTGTCACGTACGGGAAAGGAAAATTTGTAGCTGTTGCAAGGACAGGTACCAATCGTGTGATGACTTCCACAGATGGAATCAATTGGACAGCTCGTTCGGCTTCCGAACAAAACGAATGGTATAAAGTTCATTATGCCAATGGTTTGTTTATGGCTGCATCGTTTTCTGGAACCAATCGTATTATGACATCCACTGATGGGATTACTTGGTCTGCAAAATCTACAGCAGCCAATTCCAACCAATGGTATGGTGTTTCTTTTGGAAAGGATACTTGGGTAGTCGTTTCGATTAATGGAACGGGAACAAATCGTGTACAATATGCTACCTGGAGAAAAAATTAATTTCTAAAACGATACGAAAGGGAATCTTGTAAACATCGAAGTTACTTGTGAAACTTTTGCTTAGCAAACCTTTACCATCTTATTTGCGGCAAAAAAGAAAATAATAATATTACGAGACCTAGAATTGCAGTTGATATCCAACTGCGGTTGTGGTTTGGCAATGTCTTGTTTGTATCTGATTTTTTTAAACGGATCACAATTGCAGACACCATGAAAATTCCACACGTCCATTGTAAATAACTTGGGAAGATAGAATTTGAAAAGAAACCATTTCCTAACCAATATAACATGAGTGCAAATGAACATATATATGTTGAATCAATTGCAGCTAACCAGAATCGAAATGAGATGGTTGATAACCAATAAAGGAAAATAAGACCAATCAAATTGGGAAGGAATGCGACCAGTCCATAATAGGCAAATGGGTTCATACCTAAACCAGAAAAGAAAATCCCCGAAGCAAATACAAAGGCAATCAAAATTGACTGCATTAAAGATTGTACCACGAACCTTTTCTCGATTGGCCTAAAATAACCCATTTCAATTTAAATTCACAATGAAATTAATCTTCTCTCTCCATCCTTGCCAAAATCAATTAACTTTCACAAGATCACGGTTAGAAAACCAATAACCTAACAAATTTTATAATATCACCATCACAAAAATCAATACTCCAATCAGAACAATGGTAACAAAGGCACCCATTAACATAAATAAGTTGGCGCCAGAAGATTTTGAATCTTGGGATTGTGCATTCCCACCTTTTTTCTTTTGTGTTTGGCCGGCACCCGCTTTGTTTCCTGATCCAGCCATAGCAGCTGGTTTCGGAACCGCAACTTTTACTGGATGTTCTTCGATGGAATGGAATAAATATTGATTGGGTCCTTCGGCAAAGATATGGTATTCGGTTTTGTTACTCGCAATACCAAGAAATTTACCCACAATAGGTTCTTTTTTAATTTTTCCTTCTTCATCAATCAGACCGAGGATTTGAGCATTCGTCAATCCTTCTGGAGTTTCAGTAGGAACTCGGAATAAAATTTCCATTCCTTCCATAAGGTTATCAAATTCAACACCATTGATGGGAGAGATGACTGTTTTCATATTCAGTTCTTTTGGAAAACCTGTTCGAAACTGAACAATTTGACGTTCTAAGGGAGAAATTTCACCTTTTGTCGGTTCGGTGGAAACTGATGGAACCGATGTATCTTGTGCTGAGGCAGCTTCATCTTCTGGTTTTGGAATGGGAAGGATGACACCTTTCATTGGATTTTCATATCGAAACTTAGCAGTAGAGATTTTATCAACCTCTGCTTGCAGTTTGATATTTCTCCCTTTGGTTGCCATAAGAATTGGATTTTCTAAAATTTCTGCAATATGGGATGGGTCTTTTTTTTGCCAAAGAGGAAGGAGTTCCTCTAACTTCTCTTTGGTGAAAGCTCTATGCACGGCGCGACCAATATTTTCAGACATTGCTGGATCGTATCCAGCTGTTTTCCCAATATCACCTAAGTCAGTTGAAATTTGTACATGGTCGGCAAATGTACGAATGCGCCGAAAAGTAGGAGAGTTTCCCACAACGGCATAGAGTTCCATAATGTGTTTTCGGATGGATGATACCAAAATGAGGACCATTCCGTTCAAACTATCCAAATCGATTTTTACTTTTACAAGATAACCGTCTGTGATTTTCCCTTGTAAAACTTCTTTCGCTTGTTCATCAGTGAACACAGCTTCTCTTGTCAAACCGAGTAGGTCTGCTTGTCTCTTTAATTGGTCTGCTTTTGAGTTTAATTCTGACATTATTCTACGAACAGTTGTTCAGGAATTCCAATTGATTTAGGAATCTCATCCAATGGAACTTCTATACGCGCAACTGTTTCCTTTTTCCTTTCTGATGAATATATTGAAAATAAACGACGATCAAATCCTGATTGAGACAATAGTATTTCTACCATTGTAATTCCCATACCTGCACCTTCTGTACTGTCGCCGTGTTCCATAAAGAACTCAAATAGATTATCATACTTTTTGGCATTAATAAACTTTTCTTTTACTCTTTCGGCTTCAATTGGCAGTAATGGAAAATTATTTCGGATTTCTAAATCAATTTTATTTTTTTGATAAATACAAGTGATTTTAACAAATAATCCTGATTCGCGCATTTTTCGTTTGTAAGTGGGAAACTTTCTTTCGTTCAAACTAGATTTGAAAAGTTTCATTCCTTCTTCGTAATCCTTTAAACTTTGAATATTCAGTCTGAGTTCTTCGAAGATGATCCGTTTGATTGCCGCTTTTGTCGAATTGACGATTAACTCTTTGGCTGCGGTATAAAAAAGCTCCATTAGGTCTTCACGACCAACAGAGCTCAGTATTTTTAATAAAATGTATTTGAGTTTAGCTTCTCCCATATCACCCATCACATATGTGATCATGGAAATTTTTTTCCCAGCCACTACTGCATCATCGACTGCATGACAAAAATCTGGACTGAGAGAAATCTCTTGGGACATACTGGTAAACTTAAAAAAATTGCCAGCAGAATCCAGTTTTGTCTAGCGATTTATGTTTTCTGCAAATGTTTGCCTAGGATTTCCATCACTCCCGAAAGTGTAGGTTTGCATGGTAAGATCACATTCTTCAGAGTTTCATCCACTTTGGGAATCTTACCTTCGTGGAATGCAAGTTTGAATTCAGTAAACTTGAGTCCATTCGCAGTGGAAATGACAACCACCGATTCATTTTGTTGGACCACTCCCGATTGGATCGATTTTAAAAGTGCTGCCAGAGCAACGCCAGTGTGAGGGTCATTATAAAGTCCGTACAAATCCCCTTTTGCACTTGCGTTTGCTAATTCTTCCTCTGTTGCCACTTCGACAACTCCGTTGAATTTTTTAAGAACGCGGATCGCTTTTTTCACAGAGACTGGGTCTCCAATTTGAATGGCAGAGGCTAAAGTTTTTTCGGCCGTAACCGGAGAGAACTCCGCAAAACCTTTCTTAAACGATTTATACAATGGGCTCGCATTTTTTGCCTGCGCAAGGATGATCCTTGGCAATTTATCGATCAGGCCTAGTTCCAACATCATTTCGAAACCCATCCCAAGTGCCGATACATTCCCTAAATTCCCACCTGGGATCACCACCCAATCTGGGACTTTCCAACCAAGTTGTTGGGTAATTTCAATCGAGATTGATTTTTGCCCTTCTATTCGTAGGGAATTCATAGAATTTGCTAAGTAAATCGACTTTTCTTGTGTGAGTTCTTTCACGACAGCCATACAACCATCAAAGTCAGTTTCTAATGCCAGAACAATCGCACCATTTGAAACAGGTTGGATGAGTTGTGCCGTAGATACTTTGTTAGCTGGAAGTAGAATGATAGCAGGGATTCCTGCTTTTGCCGCATAGGAAGCGAGTGCCGCCGAGGTGTCTCCTGTGGACGCACACGCAACCGCTTTGATAGGAACACCATCCGATATCATTTGGTTCACTTGGCTTACAAGGACTGTCATTCCCAAATCTTTAAAGGAACCTGTGTGGGAAACGCCGCACTGTTTTACATGAAGGCTTTTTAGACCAAGGTCTTTGGCAAATCGAGAAGCATCATATAAGTGGGTCGTCCCTTCCCCTGATGTGATGATAT
The DNA here is from genome assembly GCF_004769525.1 of Leptospira bouyouniensis. NCBI lineage: Bacteria > Pseudomonadati > Spirochaetota > Leptospiria > Leptospirales > Leptospiraceae > Leptospira > Leptospira bouyouniensis. Next base: position 40,893 of record NZ_RQFT01000003.1, read on the forward strand.
TTTGGTCATTGATTTCGGGGAGGACCCATTCCTTTTTGCCCCAAACTCCCGAAGCATAGGGAAATTGACTCGATCGAAAACGAGATTCAAAAGTAGATTTCCATTCTTCAGCTGGGATTTTTTTTAAGCTGTCCAAATCATGTTCTACGTTTAAAAGTTCTCCACAACTTGAACAGGAATAGATGACTTGGTGGAGTGGGTATGTTTTGCGACAGGAGTCATTGGTACAGCGAAACTGTGCTCGGAATTGATATTTTGTAAGTGACATAGACTTCTCTAGGCTTCAGATTTACGGAAACTTCCTTTTCCATACTGGAGAATGGGGAAAAATGCACGAATGATTTTTATCGTTTTTTGATGGATATGGAAACAGAAACTAAAGGCCCCGGTTGGTGGTTCAAAATCAAACGATACATGAGAAGGAGCCTCTTCGTCTTCTTATTTCTCTGTTTCTTACTCTTTGTCCGGGTATTTTTGTTCCAAATTTACTCAGTCCAAGGAAATTCCATGTATCCGACCCTCGAACACGGATCCGTCGTTTTTGTTTGGAAAGGTGGGTATGCCATCTCCGCCAAATTTTTTGGAACAGAACTTTTGTATACAGATCCAAATATCAACAAATTAGACCTTGTGTTATTTGTGAGTCAAGAAGACGAACTAGTCGTCAAACGCGTGATTGGTTTGCCTGGCGAATTTTATTCAATTGAAGCAGGAAGAGTTCTCATCGATTCAATGGAACTTTTGGAAAATTATTTACCAAAAGGATCTTATACAAGTGAACCTTCCACATCAGTTTTCTTAAATCGCCATCATTCCCCATTCCTTGCCATGGACAAACAAGGAAGGATTCCTCCTGGCTATTATTTATTACTCGGTGACAATCGCCAGTATTCAACAGATTCCAGATCTTTTGGCCTTGTCCCTGTAGAAAAAATTAAAGGAAAGGTAATCTTTTATTTTTAACAATGACAGAATACAAACTTCGATTTAAGTACATTTTTTATTTTATCTTATCACTATTTGCAGTTTTGTTTTTTCGCGTGGTGTATCTTACCTACTTCAATGAAAACATCATCAATCTAAAAGCCAATAAATATGTCCAAAGAGGTACGATTTACGATCGCCGAGGCATAGAACTTGCGATCTCAAGAGAATCAGCCACAGTGGGGATCGATCCATCTAATATCTACGATCCAGAACTCACCGCACAAGAGTTAGGTCCTGTTCTTGGAATTCCAACAAACAAACTAATCGAAACCATTCGTGAAAAACAAAACTATTTTTTATTAAAACGAGAAATTGAATTATCCAAATCAGAGAAAATCAAAGCTTTATCATTACCTGGAGTGCGTGTAGAAAAGGAATATAAACGCATTTACCCACAAGGAAGTTTAGCTGCTAGTTTACTTGGTTTCACTGGATATGATGATGACAAAGCTTTGTCTGGAATTGAGATGTTGTATAATTTAGAACTTCTTTCTACTCCTGATGCAGAATCTTCAAAAGGAAATAATGTTCATCTAACAATAGATAGTATAATTCAATATCGATTAGAAAAATCCTTACAAAAAGCTTTCCTTCAAACAGCATCTAAACGTGGGATAGGAATGATCATGGACACGGAAACCGGTAGAATTCTAGCGATGGCATCCTTTCCAAGTTTTGATCCAAACAATTTTCAAAATTTTCCCGTAGAATCACATACCAATTGGTCCATCCGCCATGTGTATGAACCTGGATCCACAATGAAAATTTTCATCGCACTTATGCTCTTAAACGAAGGAAAAATTTTACCAGGAGAACGATTCCATTGTCCAGGTTACATTGAAATTGGTAAAACCATCATCCGTTGCACAGATAATCATGGCCATGTGAATTTGGATGAAATTTTGCAGTATTCTTGTAATGTTGGGATCATCAAAGCTGCACAAAAAATCGACGAGGCAACTTACTATCGTTATCTGGACAATTTTAAATTTGGAAAACGAACAAATTTTTCAATTCATGAAGCAAAAGGATACTTACCACCACAAAACAAGTGGAACAAAAGTACACCCTACTTTATGTCAATTGGACAAGGAGTTTCAGTAACACCTATCCAACTCATAACTGCCGCTGCTGCCGTTGTCAATGGTGGGATTTTATTTGAACCTTCGGTTGTATCTCAAATCACAAATTCGTATGGTGAATTGGTGCATGAATTTTCCATCAAATCGGAGTTACTTGGTATTAAGCCTGGAGCTGCATCAAAAACTTTAAATGCAATGGGAAAGGCTGTTTCGCAAGGAACCGGTAAAAAAGCCTATTTAGAAAACTATTTCATTGCAGGGAAAACAGGTACATCCCAAAAAGCAAAAGCTGGAGCAGGATACCAAGAAGGATTGTTTACAGCTAGTTTTCTTGGTTTTTTTCCTGCCGAAAAACCCAAGTATGTTGGTCTTATTGTGTTTGATGAACCTGGAGGAGAAGCTCATACAGGAGGAGGGATTGCAGCTCCAGTTTTTCGTGAAGTGGTTGAAAGTATCATTCCAATTGTTGAAAGAAGTGAAAAGGCGTTGGTTTATCGTTTACAAAATCAAAAGAACAAATTGTTCAAAGTAGATCCTAAACAGATGCCAGATCTAACAGGTTTAACGGCATCTGAAGTTCTCCAAGTCTTAAAACAGTTAAAAGTAAAATACACACTCGAAGGATCTGGGTTTGTGAAAACACAAGATCCAAAACCAAATACTTCACTGACTCCAATTGTGAATGTAAAAATTATCTTGGAACCTTAAGTGAACGATTCATTCCTTGCCAAAAATTTAGCGAGTTTACCCTCTCATTTATCGTTATTTTTACAGAACGAATCATCGAGTGCAGAAGGGTACAAATACAATCGTGTTTTATCAAAATCAGGTGATGATACTTTAGAAATTGATGGTGTTTGGATTCACAGCCAGTTTGATCCGAAAAAAGAAGCAATTCGATTTGTCGCAGAACTGCCACATGATGGAACCGAGCGTATCTATTTACTGTTTGGTGCCGGTATTGGTTACATCATTCCCTATTTATTAAAACGTAATAAAGTAACAATTCTTTGGATGGAACCTTTTCCTTTTTTAATTCGAGAAGCATTGAGCAAATTTGATTTTTCAGAATTTTTTTTATCGGGTAAACTTGTACTCATCACTGGGGAAAATTTAGAAGACCAACTTTCCGATGCTGTCAAAGGAAAGGGAACCCATCCCATCAGTTTTGTACCACACCGAGGGTCTTGGCAATGGAAAGAATCAGAGTATGTAAGGCTAAAACATATCGCCGAACAAATGTTTCACAAAAAAGATGTGAACCTTGCTACATTAACTCGTTTTGAAAAAATTTGGGCAAAAAACATTTGTTATAATTTGCCAGAACTTTCTCAGTTTCGTCCAGTTTCTGATTTGTTTGGGATAGCCAATGGTATGAAAATTGTCATAGCTTGCGCAGGTCCAAGTTTATCAGAATCAATTCCAGAACTGATTGAATACCGAAACCAATACCTTTTACTTGCTGTCGACACTGCTGTTCCGATATTAACTTCTTTTGGAGTGGACCCTGATTTGATTTATTCAGTAGATCCTCAAGCATTGAACAGCCAATACTTAGAAGATTATAACGGAGAAGGAATCTTAATCTTTGATCCAACTTCTACTTACATCAGTTTACGATTGGAAAAAGGACCAAACAAAGGTTTTGTGACGTCATCTCCCTTTCCTCTCATCCAATTATTAGAAAAAACTTCGTCCGGAGAGATCGGCTCTGTACCATTTGGAGGTTCTGTTTCCACAAATGCCGCTAGCCTTGCAACTCTTATGGGGGCCAAGAAAGTCTATCTAGTAGGACAAGATTTAAGTTTTACAAAGGGTCTTGCACATTCAAAAGGTGCCGTCTTAGAAGAAAGACTCAATTATTTAGAATCAAGAAAGTTTCGGAGAGAAAAACATAACTATAAACAATTGTTTGCCCTACCCCAAAAACAAGTCCTTGGAAATCAGAACGAAACTTACATTACTAATGAAAAAATGTTAATCTTCAAAAAATGGTTTGAGGATCATACAAAAGAAAATCCTTGGATCAATTTAACTAAGTTTGGTGCCAAACTTGAAGGGATGGAATATTCCAACTTTGAAAAAGAATTTTCTTTCGATCAAAATGGTTCACATAATCAAAATGAATTAGTCAACACAACCAAACGATTAATCCATTCGAAGCTCAAAGAAAAGCCAAATTTTTTTGACAAAACACTTCTTACAAAAGACATTCAAAATACAATTTCATCATTAAAAGATTTTGCGATCCTCGTTAAACAAGGATCCACTGTTTCCAAAAGAATTTACCAACAAATCCAAAAGAATCAAATCAATCCAAAAACCTTTTCGGAAGACATCAAACAAATGGATGGAATCGATGAACAGGTATCTCAAAAAAAAGGACTCAATGAAATATTGAGTTTGGGGATTCAAAGGGTGATCTTAACCATTACGGAAGGATATGATGACCATTTGAGTTTAGAAGAAAAAGAAAATGTCCAGTTAGGCGTGGCTAAGAAGTCTTTGTTATTATATGAAGGATTATATGAATCCGTTCAGAGTACCAAACGGATGCTCACAAAATCTTTGTATCGATTACAATCGATTAATTAGGATTCACTGAAAGGACTGTAAAATCAACTCTTCGGTTTTTAATTCGACCTGATTCAGTTTGATTTGAATCTATTTCGGCAGTTTCACCAAACCCTCTGTAGTCGAGTTGATTAACATTCACACCATTTTTAATGAGTTCGTCATAAATAAATTTGGCTCGTTCATCAGACAATATTTTATTTTCATCCATCTCACCAATGAAACAAGTATGGCCTTTAACGCGTACTTTGATCCCTGGATAAGTTTTGAGAGCTTCCGCTAAAGTCACAATTTTGTCTGCAGCTGTATCTTCTGTAGCCATACTTTGTTTGATGAATCGAATTTGTAAGTCATTGATATATCGAATCGCCTTTGCCTGTGAATCAAATTGATTGGAAACTTTCCCTTCTTGTAAAGGAACTCTATCCAATGACCTTTGGTTTGATGTTTGTGTTAGTGAAGATTCAGAGTTGCTTGTAGATACATTGGTTTTTGAATTGCGATTACAACTTCTCACTCCAAAAACTAACAAAAGAATCAAAAAGATTCCAAGAATTCCGTAAATCAAATATTTTCCTAACTGGCTTTGTTTAGGAGTGATTTGAAATTTATTTAGTGCTACTAATTCGTTGTATTCCGGAGTCGGAGCAATTTCATAACTTGATTCTTCTCTAGCATCATAAATCTCCATATAAGAGGATTCAGACTCATCAACAGTGATAGAAGTTTTTTTCGAGCGAGATGACTTTGTTTTAGAAGATGATTCTTTTGAGTTAGAAGATTTGGATTGTGATTTTTTCTTGGCGGCAGGCACGGAAATTTTTGCTGCCCACTTTCTTACTTCGGAACGAAGGTATTCGTCTGCTTCTGGTGAAAATTTAAAGTTATCTCGGATGTATTTGACAGTGCGTTTTTCAACATCAGTGTAATCGCCACCATCTTTGATGGCATCAAATAATGTTTTAGCTACGTTTTTACCAATAGGAGCTTTGCTGCGTTTGGTGGCCTTCTCTGCGATATCTAACAATTCATTGTCATATTGTTTACCACTTATGGTACGGTAATAACTTTCTGCCACTTCGAAGCTCCTTTGTAATACTATCGACCAACCTGGCCGTTCCATCCATTCTTTTCTTGTGATTAGTTGCTGAATCCGTCCAGAAATTGGTTATTTTTGATCTTATATTGTAAGGAACCGCGGCTGATACCAAGGAGTTTTGCGGCTTCCTCTTGGGTACTTGCTCTTTGAAAGGCTTCTCTGATCCAAATTGCTTCTAGCTTTTCGATGGCTAAGTTTAGGGATAAATTATCACTAGGGGAAAGGTTTTCCGTTCCCACACCCACTGCTGTGAGTTTACCACGTGACTCTTCTTCCCGTTTTCCATCTTGCTGGAAAGAATATGGTTCAAGTACTGTTTCTTGCGGAACTATAACAGCATATTGGATGACACTTTGGAGTTGGCGAACATTTCCACTCCATGGCATTCCAGTAAGTGCTTTTAGTGCCTCTGAGGAGAACGATTTGTTTTTCCCATATTGTTTATTATATTGGTATAAATAATGATGGGCGAGTAAAGGGATGTCTCCTCTCCTTTCTCTTAAGGGTGGAGTTCTGAGTGGAACTTCCGCTAGGCGGTAGTATAAATCCATGGAGAAAGTTTCTTTTTGAATGTCTTCCAAAAGATCTCGTTTACTACCCGAAAAAATTCTAATATTTAAAACATCTTCTTTTTTTTTCGTATTTGGATTTGGTATTGTTTTATCACGAAGTGTTTGGAAGAGTTTGGTTTGTAAATTGCTTGGTAAATCTCCAATAGATTCTATGTATAAGGATCCACCATTACTTTGTTCCAATTTTCCAGGATTAAATATTTTACCACTATAACTTCCAAAAAGTTCTGCTTCCAATAATTCATAACTCAAACCAGAGCAATCAACAGTCGAAAATGGACCATTTTTCCTTTGGGAAATATAATGTAATGCCTTTGCTACTAACTTTTTTCCAGAACCTTCTTCTCCAATGATCATGACGGAAATATCAGAGGGGCCCACTTGTCGAATTCTATGTTTTAAAAAAAGAATACTTGGATCATATCCTAAAATTTCTTCGACAGGATCTTCTTCCCGTTTAGATTTTTCAAAAGCTTCTTTTGCAATCCTTTCTTCTAAAATAACAATGGTTAACTGGGAAGCAAAAAGTGTTGCCTGGTTGATGATGTCAGGTGAAAAAAAGTTTACTTTGTCTGATTCTAAATTGAGAACTCCAACGGTAGAATCTCTTGTTAATAATGGAATCGCAAGTTCAGAACGAACTGTTTCAATTAGTTTGACATAGTCTTTATCTAAAGTTACATCGGGAACATAAATGATTTCTCGAGAGGATGCGGCACGGCCTGTCACACCTAAGTTTAACGGAAGTTTGGCTGCGATTTTTTTCTCCCAGTCCATACCTTTGGCCGCAACAATGGTAAGCACCTTTTCCTCTTGGTCCATAATGGAGATACTCCCAGTCGAGGCACCAAATAGAGTCAGTGTCATATCCAAAATGAAATTTAAACGATCCGTAATATTCGGAAGTTGTTGGATTTCCTTTTGGATTTTCCTTAAAGTGCCGGAAATATCCTGTTTTACAGACATCGGATTATACTTTAGCGTTTGCCTTTTGATTTGTCAGGTATTTTAAATATGCAATAATAAAATCTTCGAGGTCACCGTCCATCACTGCGTGTACATTTCCTGTTTCAAAATCAGTGCGATGGTCTTTTACTAAATTGTAAGGATGGAACACATAACTGCGAATCTGTGAACCCCAAGCTATATCTCTTTTTTCCCCGGCTTTTTTAGCATTTTCTTCTTCAGCTTTTTGTTTTTCCATTTCATAAAGCCTTGCTTTTAGCATTTTCATCGCCGTGTCACGGTTTTTGATTTGGGACCTTTCCATCTGACAAGAAACTACGATACCTGTTGGAATGTGTGTGATCCGAACTGCAGAGTCAGTTGTGTTGACATGTTGTCCACCGGCTCCTGACGAACGATATACATCTATACGTAAATCTTTTTCCTCGATGTTCACTTGTATGTCATCATCTACTTCAGGTGTCACATAGACAGATGCAAAAGAAGTATGCCTACGTTTATTTGAATCAAAAGGTGAAATCCTGACAAGTCGGTGAACACCAGATTCACATTTTAAATAACCAAAGGGATGATCGCCTTGGATGTATAAGGTGGCATTTTTAATGCCTGCTGTTTCACCTGGTTGGTAGTCAACAAGTTCAGCACGGTAACCTTTTTGTTCGCAAAACCTTGTGTACATTCGAAGCAACATATCAGCCCAGTCTTGTGATTCCGTTCCGCCAGCTCCTGGGTGGATGTTGATAAAGGCAGCTTTCCCATCATCTTTCCCGGAAAGAGCATCTAACATCTGCAAATTTTCAAATGATTCGAACATACGATCAAAATCATCATTTAACGATTTTAAACCTGCTTCCCCCATCTCTTCGGACGTAAGTTCAATCAAATCAGGAAAATCCAAAAGTTCCTTTTTAAGATCCAACCATGGATCTAATTTTAATTGAAGTTCATTCCTCTTTTGAGTTACATTTTTTGCTTGTTCTGGGGAGTCCCATAATTTGGGATCATTTGCCTTTTCAATCAAAGATAACAATCTATCATAATCTTCTTGGAAATTTTGTGATGTCCAATATGTTTGAAATGATTCTATCATTTCAGTGGTTTGTTTTTTTAATTCTTTAAGTGGTCTATCCATACTATATAAATCCGAAATAACTTTTAAAACAAAGAATCTTTACGCAAACGTTCCACTTCCCATTGGAAAGTAGTTTCACGAAGTTGTGGTGTATTTCCTTCTACCGTTCCAACTAAAGAATAACTGGTTTCTTTTCCATATGTATCAGGTAGTTTTTTTAAGATGAATTTTCCTGATTTGATGAGTTCAATCACATGGAGTAAAAATGGATCTTTTTCTTTTCGACTCATCTCTTCCATTGCATAATAAAAGGTAGATAATCCCTTATAAAACCAATCGATGTATTCATTTTTACCACGTGGCCAAATTTGTTCCAAACGAATCTCTGATTCTTGAACAAGTGATTTACCCAAAAATGGTTTTTGTAATACACGGCATTGGAAATAAATTTCAAAATTTAAATCTCTGTCCCCACCTTTTTCAAAATCCACACCAATCCAACGGATCCATGATTTTTTCTCTTTGATTGGTAAAGCAGGAATAAGGGCAAACAAATACCCTTGGTCTTTAAAGATCCTTTCATGTGCCAAATGTTCTAAAATTTCAAGTGGGATCATATAATGTCCCTTCGACCATTCGATCACATAAGGAATTGATTCCAATTGTAAATACTCTGGTGGTGTTTCCGTACGAGTGATATCACCAAACTGAGTCAAGATGAAGATGAACGATAAAAGTTCTAGGCGACTCAGTCCCGATAAAACACTAACAGATCCACTTAAGTTTTGTAATGATCTTCGAATCATCAAGTGTTGTTGGAGTTGCGTTTGGTTTTCGGATAAAATAATCCCTAGGTGTTTTTCAAAATTGCGAAGTTTGGAACGTTCGCAAGCTTTAAAATTACCCGAGAGACTAAATGGCACTTAAAGAGCTCTCCTACCTATATCTTTTCTGTAAAAAGTATTTGGCGCTTTCAATTTACCTAAGAAAACATAACACTCATCTATTGCTTCTTTCAGACTCTTGCCAAAAGAAGTAATACCAAGGATACGCCCACCATTTGCAAGGGTCGAAGAGTTTACTTTTTTTGTCCCTGCATGATACACTACCACATTCCCTTCGTTTGCTGGTATTTCCAAAACCATTCCCTTCTCAGGAGAATCAGGATACCCTTTTGCGGCAAGTACCACAACAGCAGAAGAACCTTGTTTTAACTTCAGATTCCGTTCCGGTAAACTTCCAGTTGCGGATGCATTGAATATCGGTAAAATATCTTCGTCAATCAGTCGTAACACACATTGTGTTTCAGGATCACCAAACCGACAATTAAATTCAACCACACTAGGTTCCCCTTCCTTGGTGATCATAAGTCCAACATAAAGAAGCCCTTTATAGGGATGCCCAGACCTTCTAAAATCATCTAACATTGGCTCTATGACTTTTGATTTGACTTTTGACAGAACAGAATCAGTTACAATTGGGGCTGGCGCGTAAGCACCCATTCCGCCTGTGTTTGGCCCGATGTCGCCATCGTATGCGCGTTTGTGGTCTTGAGCCGCAGGCAAACACATATATCTTTCACCATCAGTAATGACAAAAAGGGATGCTTCTTCCCCTTCCAAAAATGATTCAATTACAACCTTGTTGCCACTTTGACCAAACTTGGATTCTAAAAAGATTTCATCTAAGGCACGTTTGACTTCTTTTAATTCAAATGCAACGGTAACACCTTTTCCTGCCGCAAGACCATCTGCTTTAACAACTAACGGTAACAGTTCTTTTTGTGCATAACTCCAAGCAGATTCATGATCAGTGAATACCGCAAATGAAGCAGTGGGAACTTTTGCTCGTTTCATCATTTCTTTTGCGAAATGTTTGCTTCCTTCCACTTGCGCACAATAGGCAGAAGGTCCAAAACAAAGGATCCCAATTTCATCACACCAATCTGCAATTCCATTCACAAGAGGATCTTCAGGCCCAACAACCACAAGGTTTGTTTTTGATGTTTTTATATATTCAAAGAACTTTGATTTGTCGGTGATGGAAATCTCATTTGGACTTAATAAAACATCCGAAGAAAATCCTCCATTCCCCGGGAATACTTTAAGAGATTCCAAAACATTTGATTTGGAAATTGCATCCGCTAATGCATGTTCCCTTCCGCCACTTCCTATTAATAAAACTTTATATTTATTTTCCAATTTTTTCCAACGCCCTAACTGTACTTTCTAATTTCTCTTTCCATGTGTTGTATTTTTCTCTTTCTTTTTCTACAACATCTGGTTTTGCTTTTTCTAAAAAGGAAGGATTGTTGATTTTATTTTCTAATTTTTCCATCTCGGATTCGATTTGTTTTTTTTCTTTTTCCAATCTTTGTTTTTCTTTCTCAAAATCAAAAATCCCTTCTAAAGGTAATATAATTTCTCCAATCGAAAACGCTCCAACGGAATCTGTATTTTTTAATTCATACGAATCTAAAAATTCCAATGTTTCAGCTTTGGAAAGTTGGAGGATGGATTTAATCTCCCGTTCCATCATTTCTTTCAAATCTTGATTTGCACACTTCAGAATCACCTTACATTTTTTCTCAGGTTTGACACCGAGTTCTGCGCGCATATTTCGAATTTTCGTGATGATCTCACGAACAAGTTCCATCCGAACGACAGCAGGTGATAACGGAGAAACTCCATAAGCTTTTGGAAATTCTGTTTTTGCTAATTCTTTTGTATCAAGAAGAGAATGGATTTCCTCTGTGATAAATGGCATAAAAGGATGTAAGAGTCCAAGTGATTTTTTTAATACACTTACGAGAACTTGGCGTGCTTTTTCTGCAGACTCTGGTGTGACATTACCATACACTCGAGCTTTTGTTAATTCCAAATACCAATCGCAAAATGATCCCCATACGAAATCGTAAACAGCATTTGCCATTTCAAAAAATAAATAACCAGAGTATGCTTTTTCATACCGTGCAAACATTTGGTCGAATTCATTCAGAATCCAAAGGTCAGTGTCTTCAAGAGAATCTAAATTAAGTTCTTTTGGAGAAAAATCTTCCGGTAAATTCATAAAAATGAAACGACTAGAATTCCAAATTTTATTACAAAAAGACCGATAACCGTCTAACCTAGATTCGTCGAATAGTATATCTTTTCCTTCAGGCAAAACTGCTGCTAAAAAGAATCGAAAGCTATCGGTTCCGTATTTGGACATCATGTCTAATGGATCCACAACGTTACCGAGTGACTTACTGAATTTTTTTCCATCTTTGTCACGAACAAGTCCATGGATGAGAACCTTTTGGAACGGAACATCATCCATAAACTTCAGACCATTCATGATCATCCGAGCGACCCAAAAGAAGATAATATCAAATCCTGTTACTAAGACAGAAGTTGGGTAGTATTGTTTAAGCTCTTCTGTTTTTTCGGGCCAACCAAAAACAGAAAATGGCCAAAGCCCCGAAGAAAACCAAGTATCAAGTACGTCTTCATCTTGTTTGATGGTGTCCTTCGTTATCGAGATTCCTTTTTTCTCAAATAGAGTAATGGCTTCTTCTAATGATTCAGCGACCACCATATCTCCGTTTGGTGCATAATAAGCAGGGATTCGATGCCCCCACCACAATTGACGTGAGATACACCAATCACGGATATTTTCCATCCACTCAAAGTAGGTTTTTTCCCACATTTTTGGTTGGAACTGTACTTTTCCCGATTTCACCACTTCGATCGCAGGTTTGGCAAGGGATTCAATTTTGACAAACCATTGTGTTGATAACAGTGGTTCGATGACAGCTCCACCCCTTTGGTTGTGGCCCACACTATGAATATGGGTTTCAATTTTTTCAATGTAACCTTTGGATTCTAACTCTTCCACAACACGTTTACGCGCTTCAAATCGGTCGAGTCCATTGTATTTCCCTGCAAACGAATTTAGAGTTCCATCCAAATTCATGATGTTGAAAGGAGTTAATTTAAGCCTTAATCCTGCTTCATAGTCATTCGGATCATGAGCTGGAGTGATTTTGACAAGTCCAGATCCAAACTCTTTGTCCACAAAGGAATCAAATAACACAGGAATTTCTTTTTCAGCAATCGGCAAAAATACAAATTTATCTTTTAAACCCGAATAACGTTTGTCATCTGGGTGAGCACAAACGGCAACGTCACCAAACATGGTTTCTGGTCTTGTGGTTGCGACAACGATGTATTCCCCAGGGTTCAATGATTTTGGATCTTTAGATTTAAACTCAGCCTTCGGGTATTTAATATGGTAAAGTTTCCCTTGTTTTTCTTTATACTCCACTTCAATATCGGAAATGGCAGTTTTAGTAACAGGGCACCAATTGATGATTCGTTCCCCACGGTAAATCAAACCTTCATCAAAAAGAGTTCGAAATACTTTGATCACTGCTTTAGAAAGACCTTCATCAAATGTAAATCGTTCTTTAGACCAGTCGACCGATTCACCGAGTAACCGTTGTTGCTTGGCAATCATTCCACCAGAATGTTTTTTCCACTCCCAAACCTTTTCTATGAATTGTTCTCGAGTGAAATCGGTTCTAGATTTACCTTCCTTTGCTAACTCGCGTTCAACGACAACTTGAGTGGCAATTCCGGCATGGTCCATACCTGGAACCCAAACCACATTTTTTCCTTTTTTCCGTTCAATACGAATGATGATATCTTGGATGGTGTGATTGAGTGCGTGCCCAATGTGTAAATTCCCTGTGACATTTGGTGGTGGGATGACAATGGAAAATGTTTCTTTGCGTGAAGTGTCAGGTGCAAAGGATTGTTTTTCTTCCCAGATTTGGTTCCACTTTGGTTCTACAGATTCAGGATCATAACGGTCGGGTAGATGTGATTTCATAGGGTCGATCGATTTCTTGGACTTTACTATGTTTCGCAGAGAGTTTATGGGTCAAGGATGAAACACGATGCTTTAGGTTCGCATTGACAGAAAGCTGGTCTAAAAGAATCTGGTCGGCATGAACGCAAAAACAGCAAAAATCCTCGGCAAATATGCAACCTTCAAAGGTGTTTCAGAGAAACAATTGAAACGTGATTGGTTGTCTCTATCTCACATCGAGAAAGACAAAAAAAGACAAGAAATCCTAAAAGAAATCGCAAAGAAATAATCGAAGCGGAAGGTTCCTTCCGCACTTTTATGGAACGCCGATTCCTATTTTTTCTCTCCTCTCTTTTCTTAAGCTTCTCGCTCATCAGCCTCACACATTGCTCGAAACAAAGTGACATAATTCTATCTCAATACGATGGTTCCCTTTCTCAAGCGAACCAACTCAATCGTAAACTCATCGTGGTCTTTGGAGCGGATTGGTGCCCCGATTGTCGCGCATTAGATGCGATTTTTTCTGAGCCTGAAATCAAATCTATTTTGGAGACACAATTTGTGGTGATGAAAGTAGATGTGGGACAATTTGACAAAAACTTAAGTCTAAACCAAAGATTAGGTGATCCCATTCAAAATGGAATCCCAGCATTGGTTGTTCTATCTCCGAGTGGGGAAATCATCACTTCGACAAAAGGTGGAGAATTTTCTAATGCCAGAAAGATGACAAAAGAACAAGTGTTAGAGTATTTATACAAATTGTGATATCGAAACGCAAATTTTTACGAATTCACCATAACAAATATTTTTACATAAATAAGGACCAAAAATGAATCTTAAAACCAATTCCCTCCTCCGCCCATTGGCTAGTAAACCACAACGATTTGTTTTTCTTTGTTTGGTCTTTTTCGTTTTACTTACCTCTCACCTAACAGCTGAAGAAATCACGCCCCCAACATTGAAAATAGGTGACTTGCTCCCAGAGATCAATTATACCAACCAATGGGAAGAACCAAGTCCCATTCCCACTGATACTAAAAAGGTTTTGTTTATCTCCGATATGGATGCCAGTAAAATCATCCATCCCATCTTGGAGAAAGAAGGAAAAGGGTATTTAGAATCCAAACAAACGGTTCTCATTTCCGACATTCACAGAATGCCTTCCTTGATCACAAAATTTGTGGCACTACCTAAAATGAAATCTTATCCATATACCCTTCGTTTGGTGAGAGAAGAAAAAATAGCTGATTCATTTCCAAGAACAAAAGGATTTGTGACATTAATCCAATTGAAAGAAGGAAAGGTAACAAAAATTATCATTTCTAATCAGGAAGCAGAGGTGAAACAATTTTTGGTAGGGAATGACATAAAGTAATATTTCCGATGGAAAATGTTCGGTATCGAATTGGAAACATACATGATCTTTTCCAACTACAAGAACTATTTATAGAATCCATCACCAATGTTTGTAACAAAGATTATACGGATGCTCAGATAAAAAAATGGGCTTCCGGATCAGAAGATGAAAAACGATGGGAAGAAATTATAAACCAACAATTGGTCATTCTTGCGGAATTCAATCAAACCATCATTGGATTTGGCACATTAGACCGTCAAAACTGTATTGATTTACTCTATGTAAGTTCAAAATACCTTCGATTGGGCATCGCAAAACAAATTTACTACCGATTGGAAGAATTTGCATTGAACAGAAAAGCGAAAAAACTTATCTCCCATGTAAGTATCACAGCAAAACCATTTTTTGAATCCCTTGGCTTTGTTATGATCAGCGAAAATGTAATCAAACGAGATGATGTTAAATTTACGAATTATACAGTTGAAAAGAATATTTAAATTCCTTCTCTTCTCGCTACTAATCCTCTTTTTCAACTCATTCTTTTTCGAGCGTTATTACGTTCGTTTTCCTATCTACGAAATTGAATCCACAAGAATACCAAAGAATTTCGATGGGTATAAAATCGCAGTTGTATCAGACTTACATTATGGTTTTCTAAACCCTGAATTTTGGATTCGGTATGTAATTGGTTCTATCAATGAACAAAATCCTGATCTAATTGTTGGGCTTGGTGACTACGTCAAAAAAAGAAATTTTGTCGAAGAGTTGATTCATGTATGGAAATTACTTCCTCTTCTAAAAGCCAAAGATAGAGAAGTCTTCGTGAATGGAAATCATGATCATTGGGCAAATCATTCGCTTTCTCTTCGTTTATTAGAAGAAAGTAAAAAATCGATACGCAATCGAATTTTTGAAATCAAACTCGGCAATGAGAAAATCATCCTTGGTGGTCTTGGGGATTTTTGGGAAGACCACATTCCAATTGATCAAATCTTCCAACACACAGATCCAAAACAATTTCGAATTGCCATTGCGCACAATCCGGAATCAGCGGATACACCACATACAGTATCGATAGATCTTTTCATTACTGGTCATACCCATGGCGGGCAAGTTCGAATTCCCTTTCTTCAACATTCTCCTATCCTTCCTGTCCAAAATAAAAACTATGATTTAGGGATTCGAAATTCTATTTTCAACGAAATGGTTTTTATTTCTGCTGGGATTGGGTGGTCTATTTTACCTCTTCGATTCAATTGTCCTTCCGAAGTTCCCATCCTTATTTTAAAACACAAAGCAAACTGATGAATCTGATCGATCCAACAACAGACGCAAATTCTAAGTCATAGTGAATGATATTAAGGTAAGGATTCTCCAGGTTGCAACTGGTGCGCTGAGACTAAAGAATAAACAAGAAACAATTGTTTTAAGAGATTTAAGGGTGAATGCGATTTCTCATTTTGTTTCTCCTTTAAGCATCCTAACATCTCATTGAATCAATCAAAAAGAAGACAAAGTATAAACTTTGAAATCGCTACATCGCAAACAACCTTCCAAATCCCAAAAAGGTTAGATATCATACTTTTTTTCAAAATGGTACCAAAATCTACTTGATAACGATGTTCTTTATTTTATAAATCTTTCCCAAACGTTCATCGAATCTTTAGTAAGAGAGAAACCCATTATGGCACTTCCAAAAGTCTGTGTAGTTGGAGCTGGTTCGTCTGGAATCACCGTCATTAAATCCTTAAAAGAACATGGCATCCCCTTTGATTGTTATGAAAAAGGTAGTGATGTTGGTGGCAACTGGCGTTACAAAAATGACAACGGTCTTAGTAATATTTATAAATCCTTACACATCAACACACATAGAGACCGCATGGAATACCGTGACTTTCCCATGCCAACTAACTACCCCGACTACCCTAATCACGAACCAATCCAACAATACTTTCTATCATATGTTGACCACTTTGGACTTCGCAAACACATCCAATTCAAAAACGGAGTGAAAAAAGCAGAACGCACAGAAGATGGACTTTGGAAAATTACTCCAGAAAAAGGACCAACTCAAATTTATGATGTCTTAGTCGTTGCAAATGGCCACCATTGGAGTGAACGATGGCCAGACCCACCATTCCCTGGAAAATTTTCAGGCCAAACCATTCACTCACATTCTTATGTAGACCCAAAAACACCTGTTAACTGTGAAGGGAAAAACGTTGTCATCCTTGGTATGGGAAATAGTGCCATGGATATCTCTGTTGAATTATCAAGACCTGGTGTTGCCAAAAAAGTATTTTTATCGGCAAGGAGAGGTGCATACGTCATCCCCAATTATTTGTTTGGAAAACCATTAGACAAACTCACGGAATACACACCACATTGGGTTCCTTTTTTCATCCAACAAACACTCGCTCACCTACTGATTCGATTCGGTGTGGGAAAAATGGAAGACTTCGGATTACCAAAACCAGATCATAAATTTGGTTCTGCTCATCCCACCATTTCCCAAGACTTACTCGTAAGACTTGGCCGAGGTGATATCAAACCAAAACCCGTGATCACAGAACTCCGTGGCAAAAAAATTGCCTTTGCTGATGGAACAGAGGAAGAGGCAGATGTTCTAATTTATTGCACAGGTTATAATATTAGGTTCCCTTTCTTTGATGAAGATTTTCTCTCAGCACCCAATAATTACATCCCACTTTATTATAAAATGATGAAACCTGGGATCAATAATTTGTTTTTTGTTGGCCTCATGCAACCATTAGGTGCCATTATGCCACTCGCAGAATGCCAAGGCAAATGGATCGCACAGTATTTAACAGGCAATTATGTTCTACCATCTAAGGATGAAATGGAAACCTCCATCCTAAAAGATGAGAAAGCGATGAAAAAACGGTATGTGAGTAGCACAAGGCACACCATCCAAGTGGATTATGATAGCTTTTTGTATGAGATGAAAAAGGAAATGGAACGTGGCAAAAAAAAGGCAATGAAGGAAGGAAACCATTTGCCAATTGAAGCACGCGCGATGTACCATTCAGAGAGCCGTAATGTTTCTCCTTCTCGTAAACAAAAACAATTGGTTTCGAAATAAGACAATTGGATTCTTAATTGCCACAATTTGTCTCCATCTACTCGGAACAGGTTGTGTTTCCAAAGGGTATTCTTACCAAGGGAATCCACTCTTTGGATGGATGGAGTCTTCCGGAGAAGTTCGTATAACAGATCCTTTCCCCATCCTCAAACGTTACCCCTCATTCCATGCGACAGACTTTGAATTTCCTGTTGGCGGGAAATATGCCGATGGATATTACTTAGCCCAAAAATTTGGATCCGAAAATGCAAAGTTTGGTGGTCGAAAACATTTAGGAGAAGACTGGAATGCTCTTACAGGTGGGGACTCAGATTTTGCAGCCCCAGTGTATTCATTTGGGAACGGAGTGGTTTCAGAAATTGCCGATTATGGGGGAGGATGGGGGAAAGTGGTTCGCGTAGTCCACCATCAGAACTTGGCCAATGGGAATTTTTATTATTTAGAAACTGTCTATGCCCACCTCCACACTATCGATGTGGAACCAGGCCAACTGGTCAAAAAAACAGAATGGATTGGAACCATTGGTGATGCGGGAGGAAGTTACCCGGCTCACCTCCACTTTGAACTTAGATCCAAAGTAGGTGCTCCGTTAGGTGGTGGTTATGCACTGACAACAGATGGATTTTTACCTCCAACTCGTTGGCTTATGACATACGGTCCCAAAGAAAAGACCTTTAGTGAAGAAACCTTCCAATGGATTGGCGAAAAAAACGGAACTTTGTAGTTTTTATCTAATCCGTTTCGATACAAAAAGTTGAACCTTTGCGTAACGGGATTTGTGTTTCCCAACACGAAACCAACGTTAAAAACGATTAAAAACTTTTGATAAACTCCAACACTTCGTCTTCTTTTTCAGCATTTGTGTCATAAAAATTACAATGAATTTCGTATAGGTCTTCCTTATCCACCCTATCAGACTTTAATGTCTTCACGAGGAAGTCGATCGATCCTGTCATTGAAATCATTTTTAAAGAAATTTTTAAAATCGAAGGCACTTCAATGTCATAAGGATGGAAAAATTTGATCCCTCTGGCACTGATATGTTTTTTCGAATCATAATCATTCAGTTGTTCCAATTGAACTTCAAAGGTAGCAGGGATTTCGGTATAATGATTTGGTTTCATGGTCTTTGCGTATACTGTTACAAACATAGAATTGAGAATACTCATATTCAATTACTATTTTATTACGGTTGTATAAATCTTTACGCAAAAACGATATTAAAACCTGCAAGTAGGACAATTAAAATCACACCCCAGGCAAGAATCCTTGGATCCCAAAATTCATTGGTCCTGTCTCTATCTTCATACACTAACCCATGTAAGTCTCGATTTGGATCTTCTGATTCTATCAAACTCACTACTACCATCACCAAAAAACAAAACAGACCAGAGTAAATGGCACCGTAAAAATTGGAAACCATATCCGATTTATAATACAAATATCCATTCGCATAAAAAAAATAATGGATTAGGCCACTCGCAGTCCCCACTAACATCCCGTAGAATGCGCTCCACTTCGATGCTTTTTTCCAAAACATACCAAGTAAAAAAATTGAGATTAAGGGTGCATTAAAAAAGGAAAATAGTAACTGGATGTAATTCATAATGTTTTCAAATTGCATCGCAATGTAGGATGCAAAAATCGCAAACACAACTGCTACCATCGTACTTTGTTTTCCAATCTTTAAATAGGTTTTATCATCCTCATTGTGATTGATATAGGTTTGGTAAATATCATAAGTAAATATCGTATTCATAGCTGTGATGGAACTTGACATCCCCGCCATAAAAGCTGCAAGTAAAGCTGTTGTGCCAAGACCTAACATCCCTGATGGATAAAAGTTTTTTAATAAAATCAAAAAGCTTTTGTTATACTCTCCATTCATTTCAGAGGAATACTCAGCCAGTGCAATGAGTCCAGGAATGACAGTGAGGAAAGGCAAAAATAATTTGAACATGGCTCCAATGAGTGGAGTCCTTCTAGCAGCTCGAAAATCTTTGGCTGCCATTGCTCTTTGCACTTCCGCAAATCCACAGGTCCAATACGAAAACGACAAAACAAAACCAAGCCCAACAGTCACACTGAGTACATCCCAACCAAGTTCATTTTGTCCACCTGGAAGTCCCACCCACATATGTTTGTGAGACTCAGGGATTTTTTGCATGAGACCATCCCATCCACCTAACCTAGTTAAGCCGACTATGACCAATGGAAAAAGACCTAGCACTGTCAGAAAAAATTGCATCACTTCCGTATATATGGAAGAACTAAGTCCACCAAAGTAAGTATAAATCAGAACAATGAGTGCACTGAATAGAATGGATAAGTGTGGATTCCAACCAAATAAAGTTTCAAACACAAGGGACAAGGAATACAAATAAATTCCAGAACCAAGGGATAGTGACAACAAGGTGATGAGAGAATTGACTAAATGGGCTTGTCTGTTGAATCGGTACCGCAAATATTCAGGTACACTTCGTATCTTGGAAGAATAATAAAACGGCATCATAAAGATCCCAAGAAAGATCATACCGGGAATGGCACCCAAATAATAAAAATGAAAGGTCAAAAAACCATATTCAGCCCCACTGGCACTCATCCCTAACAATTCTAAGGCGGAAATATTTGCCGAGATAAAGGCAATCCCTGTGATCCAACTGGGGATTTTCCTCCCTACCAGTAAAAAATCAGAAGAATGGTTCATGGATCGTTTCAAAAGCACCCCTATCACCACCATAAAAACGACGAAAACAAGGATGATGAGATAATCAATGGGGCTTAAGGCAACAAACATAGGTTTGTAAGGGAAACCGAGAAAAAAAGTTTGTAAAGTGGAAATCGATGGAGAAGGACCGGTCACCTTGCTTAATATTTTCCTTAAAATTTTTCCAAACTCGCCGACATACTGAGTAACACTTTCTTTGAAAAAGACTTTTCGAATTATGTCGCATTGATAGATTCGGAACCACCAGGAGGATCTATGTTCTACCTTCTCTTAGCCCTTCTCCATGAAGATTATGCTTCTGGGAGAATTGATTTTGCGACCTATTTTGAAAATACGGTCCTCCTTGCCCTCGACCACGAACGCATCAAATCCAATTTAGAACAAAGCAAAGCAGCCTAAACGGTCAGTTTGTTTCCAAATCCTGGGAGGTTTCGCCAGTCCTTCCAGGAATTTTCTCCTTGTTCTGAGAAGTCCTATCTGTACGGTAACAGAAAAATCATTTCTCAGGAAGATATAATGACTTCGGCAAAACTCCTTTCCGGTACCCTCCAAAATTCACAAAAATTTTTCCTTCAATTCGGAGGACAGGGTTCCCCTTACCTCAAAGAACTCGTAAAATTGTATGCAGAACCAGAATTAAAAGAATTTTTCGAAACGAGTTTCAAAACTCTTGGTGAAATCGCGGCTCGTGATGGAAAAAATCCTCTCCTCAGCGAAGGAATCGATTTTAAATCTTGGATTGAAAATCCAGATGCAGCACCAAACGAAGATTATCTAGCCCGTGCACCCATCTCTGTTCCTGGGATTTTTATGACCCAAATGGCAAACTATGTTTTGGTTTCCAAACGTGGTTACCCAACAGCAGAACTCATCAAAGCAACGGGCGCTGTTAGTGGACATAGCCAAGGGGTGATTGCGTCTGCACTTGTCGGTCTTGGAAAAGAAGGCGCAGATTTCTTAAAGGCCTATTCAGACTTTTTAAAATTTATTTTTTATCTTGGGTTTAACGGACAAAAAGTGTACCCGAACTTCCAAGTTTCGGAAGACATCGTCAAAGAAAACGAAGCTAACGGTGACAAAAACCCAGCTCCGATGGTGGCAGTAATCGGTTACTCAAAAGATGAACTCGAAGACCGAGTGAAAAAAACAAACGATTCTCTTGGATTCAAAGGCCAAGACACAGTGTTTATCTCCTTGTACAACACTCCTGATTCGATGATTTTATCTGCTCTTCCTTCTTCCCTATTATCATTCCGTAAACAATGGAAAGCAGAGATGGATGAAAAGAAATTTAAGTTCGTATATTTAAAAACTACAGCTCCTTTCCATTGCCCGTTTATGGAAACTTCTCTTGATCAGTTCATTGCAGAAGATGCTTCAGTGGTTCCATTCCCATATACTGGTGCTGATTTAAAAGTACCTGTATACAGTATCTTTGATGGTCATAACTTACAAAAAGATGGAAACCTTCGTGATATTCTTTTCAAAATGGTCCTCATTGAACCACTTTACTGGGATTTGGCGATTGCTCCTATTTTTAACGACAGTGCCATCACGACAATCATTGACTTTGGACCAAGTGTTGTGAGCCAAAGATTAACCGGTGGCCACCTCAAAGCAAAAAACATCGAAAAACAATCTTTATGCGCATCTAACGCAAAAGAATTAAAGGTGATTCTCGAAGTTTAATGAACCCTTCTACAGCCCGGGCCGCTTCTAAACTCAATTTAATCCGCCTTCTGGCTTCACACCCAGAAGGTTTAACATTAGAAGAAATCCAAGGAGTAACCGGGCACAAATCCATCTCCTCTCTCAAAAAAGACTTGGGAGAGTTGTATATGATTGAGATGTACCCGTATTCTCCGACTGATGCTGTGGATTTAGATTTTGATGGAGATAAGGTAAAAATTAGACTCCCCATTGCAGTTGACTCAGCGTTACCCTTATCTCCCAAAGAATGGGCCGCATTACGTTCGTTATTACTGACAAATCAAAACAAAAAAGAAGATTCTATAAAACAATCCATCTTAAAAAAAATAGATTCTGTTTTGCCTTCAGGGGATTGGTCACCTCACCAAAAAACGAAAGAAATGGTGCAAGAAGCCATTCACTCTAAAAAAATACTAACTATTGTTTATTGGAAACGAAATACAAAGGAAAAAGAAACACGAACTCTTGCCCCTTGGTTATTACTCGAAGAAAATGAATCCTACCTCCTTGCCTATGACGTAATCAAAGAGGGTTTTCGTTCCTTTCGATTGGACTATATCTTAGAGGTCACGATCACTGATATGGATTACCCAAAGATTCCAGAAACAGCTTCTGAGTTTTTGGAAGGGTTCAAACAAAAATTTGAAATCGAATCCAATCCCGAATCCAAAGTAACATTATGGGTAACAGACTCTGCCTCCTACCATTTGGGTTTGAAACTCCCTCTAAAAGAAACTGGAAACGTAAAACAAATCCAAAACACAACTTACCGCGAATTCCAAACTCCCATGCAGGATAAAAATTGGCTCATCCAAACCATACTTGGTTATGGTACTTCCATCCTCGTAGCAGAACCAAAAGAAATCAAAGAATCCATACGACTTCATTTACAATCTATTTCTCTTTCCAAACAAAACCAGTCTTTAGAAACATAAGTTGGTCCCTTTGCAAACAATTGCACACGCAAAGATTAACATTGGTTTAGTGATCCCTTACAAAAGGGATGATGGTTTACATGAAATTAGAAGTGTTTTTGTTCCAATTGACTTTGGTGATCCAATGGAAATCCAAATACATCCCTTACCCCAAGGGAATGAATCCACTTTGGAAATCCATTCTGAAAACCACTTAAAAGGGTACCGCCACTCTTTATTTGAAGCCGTTTCGGAACGAGGGGACCTTACCAAAAACATCCTTACCAAAACATTTGTTTCTTTAAAACCAAACTTACTCAAACCTTTAGAAATCAAAGTCCACCTGAAAAAATTCCTCCCCCCCGAAGGTGGGATTGGAGGGGGGAGTAGCAATGCAGGTGTATTTTTACGACAAATTTTGACGTTCTCGAAATTGACTGGGCCAGAACAGATCCTTTTTGCCAAATCCATTGGTGCCGATGTTCCTTTTTTCCTCCAAGACTCAGCTTGTTTTGTCAGTGGGATTGGAGAAATCTTAGAGCCGATTTCCATTGCCAAAGGATTTGGAATCCTTGCCATCCCTCCATTTGGATTATCCACAGGATCTATGTACGCAGGACTTCAAAAAAGTTTACAAAAACCCTATGGTTCCGAAGTATGGAAATCTCTGGCAGAGGATTTAATTCGAAGTCTTCACGTCGGGGATTGGGCTTACCTGCAAAACAGGTTAGAGAACGAGTTTGAAAAAATCGCTTTCCAGACCCAACCCTTACTAAAGGAATTGAAATTAGGGTTCTTTGAGTCGGGAGCAGATTTTGCTTCTCTTTCAGGTTCTGGTTCTTGTCTTTATGGCATTTATCCGACAGAAGGGAAACGAAACGAGGCCCTTCCCAATGTTTCTCTCAAATTCCCCGAAATGGAATTTCGAACGTTCTCTTTTTAGAAACTGGCCTGTAGCCAAGCGGTAAGGCAGCGGTTTTTGGTATCGCCATTCCCTAGGTTCGAATCCTAGCAGGCCAGCCAGTTTTAAAAGATCCGATAGAACGAACGATGAACCTACATAATACTGTAACTGCTGTTATTTTGGCGGCGGGGAAAGGAACTCGAATGAAGAGTGAGCTTCCCAAGGTTGCGGTTGTACTGAACGAATCCCCACTTTTACTCCACGTTCTTCGTAATATCGAATCAGCCGGCATAACCCGTAAAGTTGTGGTTGTCGGTTACCGCAAAGACATTGTCACAGACATTGCAAAATCCTTTCCTGGTGTTGAGTTTGCCGAGCAAACAGAACAACTGGGAACTGGACATGCAGTGATTTCGGCAGAGAAACAACTCGCACCATACACTGGCTATACGATCGTTGCCTGCGGAGATGCACCTCTAATTTCTCCATCATCATTTTCTAATCTCATCGAACACCATAAATCCAATGGTTATGTGGCAACAGTCCTTTCTGCAAAAATAGAAAATCCTACTGGATATGGACGTATCATTCGTTCTTCTGATGATGGGAGCCTTCTTCGTATTGTGGAAGAAAAAGATGCGAATCCCGAAGAAAAAGCCGTAAACGAAGTGAATACGGGAACCTATTGTTTTAATACGGAAGATCTTTTTGGTGCCCTCAAACAAATTGGCAATAACAACGCACAAAAAGAATATTACCTGACTGATGTGATTAAAATTTTCAGAAATGAAGGGAAAAAGGTTGGAGCACAAACTTTAACCAATGCTTTAGAAAGTCACGGTATCAATTCTCCTGATGATTTGGCGCTTGCGAAACAATATATAGATAACGGGTTGGTTGGAGTATGAATCCTAGTGAAGTCGTAGTATTTTCTGGAAATGCAAATAGACCTTTAGCGGAAGAAATCTGCAAAAATTTAGGCATTCCCAATGGCCAAATCTCAGTCAAAAGATTTTCGGATGGAGAAAGTTCTGTCAAAATCGAAGAGAATGTTCGGGGCCGCGACGTATTTGTTGTCCAATCCATTAGTTACCCTGCTAACGACAGTTTAATGGAACTTCTACTCATCATCGATGCAGCTAGAAGGGCTTCTGCTCGTCGCATTACTGCTGTTATTCCTTATTATGGATATGGTCGCCAAGACAGAAAGGTAGAACCAAGGGTTCCCATTTCTGCTCGTATGGTTGCTGACTTAATTGAAACCGTTGGCCCTGACCGAGTTCTCACAATGGACCTCCATGCGGACCAAATCCAAGGTTTCTTTCGCATTCCTGTGGACCATTTGTATTTTTCACCAGTACTTGCGGAATACATCAATTCACTTGGCATGCAAGACCTAGTCATTGTTTCCCCTGATTCTGGTGGAGCGGAACGCGCTCGAAATTTCGGTAAAAAAGTAAACGGATCCCTTGCTATCATCGACAAACGTAGACCTAAAGCAAACGAGTCAGTTGTCATGCATGTGATCGGTGAGATCAAAGACAAAAACTGTTTATTACTCGATGATATGATTGATACAGGTGGAACGATTGCCAAAGCCGCGATGGCACTGTATGAAAATGGAGCAAAATCAGTTTTATGTTGTGCCTCCCATGGAGTACTTTCCGGGGAAGCACCAGCGAAACTCAATGAGGCAAAATTCAACCAAATTGTCCTCTCTAATTCCATTGCCATTCCCGAGAGCAAAAAAATAAATCACTTGAAAACGCTCTCTATCGCCCCACTCTTTGCTAAAGCCATCGAACGGATTCATAACGAAGAATCAATCTCTAGTCTGTTTTCATAACTTTAAGGAACATAATCATGGAAAAAATCAGTATCAAAGCACAACCAAGAACTTCAACAGGAAAAGGTCCTGCCAGAAGAATGCGTGTGGAAGGTTTAGTACCGGCTAACATCATCGGAAGCGGTGAAGCAAAATCGGCAAGTGTTGTCGAAAAAGAAATCCAAAAACTCATCGACTCTGGAATTCGTAAGGCAACTCTTATTGACCTTGAACTCGACGGTAAATCGGAAAGAGTTTTCGTAAAAGAAATCCAAAGATTTCCTCATACTGGACAAATTCGTCATATCGACTTTTACAAAGTGACTCCAGGGAAAAAGATCCAAACTACAGTTGCCATCAAAACAACTGGTGTAGCAAAAGGATCAAAAGCTGGTGGTCAATTCGAGCACTTAGTTCACGAAATTAAAGTAAAGTCAACTCCTGAAGATCTTACTGACGTCATCACAATTGACGTAACTGGTCTTGATATCGGAATGATGATTAAAGTTTCCGAACTGCCTCACCCTAAATCATGGGAAATCTTAGTGAACGGCGATCCAATTGTTGCATCATGTAACAAAACGAAAGCGATCCTAGCGGCAGAACGTGCTGAAAAAGCAGAAGCTGATGCAGCAAAAGGGAAACCAGCTGCTAAAAAAGCGGCTAAGAAGTAAGAACTACTTTTAAGAACCAATGAAGTTAATTGTAGGGCTAGGAAATCCTGGCGATAGATATAACAACAATCGATCTAACATTGGTTTTAAGATTCTCGATGTCATTGCCAATAACATTGGCATCGAAATCAAAACTAAAAAGAAAAAATCGCTCATCGGGCGTGGTGACTTTGAAGGAGACGAAGTGGTTTTACTCAAACCACAAACCTTCAGCGAACTCTCTGGTGAGTCTGTACTTTACATTGCCTCCTTTCTCAAAATCCAAGTCAAAGACATCGTAGTCATCCATGAAGATGTGGGATTGGAACTTGGCCAAATCGTTGTCACAAAAGGTGGAGAAAATGACACAAATCAAGGGGTAAACTCGATTTCTGTCTCATTACGATCCCCCAACTTCATCCGAATTCGGATCGGAATTCTCAATTCCAGCTACAATCCGAAAAAAAGAGAAGATTTTTTACGTGAAGATTTTGAGCCATTAGAGAATCTGAGTTTGATACAGATCATCAATGACGCCGAAGCGGCGATTCGTTCCATATCCATGGGGGATATTGACGAAGTGATTCAGAAATATCACCTTTGATTTCAGTCTAATCATCGGAAGTCTTACATGAATAAAAACATCAAAACCGTATTTCTATTTTTACTCGTATTCCTTGTCATTTTGGCAACGGTATATAAGGGCCAAGACTTTGCCGGTAAACCCGACGAAATCAGTTATTCCGATTTTTTGAATATGGTAGAACCAATTGAGGGAAAAAAACCCATTGGGAAAATCACTTCTAAAGATGGAAAAGATATTTCTTCTAAACAACAGATCATTATCGATAAAGAACTAATTGAAGGTTGGTACATTCCTGAAAATAGTAAGGACAACAAACCAAAACCTTTCAAAACCAATGTAGCACAAGTTAACGATGATTTGGTGACAAAACTTCGTAAATCACGTCTTAGTTTTACTGCAAAATCCACAGAAGAAAATAAATTCTGGAGTGTCGTTTCTGGCATCATACCTTGGTTATTTGCACTTGGAATCATTTGGTTCATCATGATGCGCCAACTCCAAGCATCTGGAAACAAAGCTTTTACCTTTGGTAAATCACGTGCCAAGATGAATGTTGATCCAAAAGTAAAAGTGACATTTAACGATGTAGCTGGTTGTGAAGAAGCAAAAGTAGAACTTCTTGAAATCATTGAATTTTTAAAAGATCCAAAAAAATTCCAAGCGATCGGAGCAAGGATTCCTAAAGGAGTCCTTCTTGTTGGTCCTCCTGGAACCGGTAAAACCTTACTTGCGAAAGCAGTTGCTGGAGAAGCAGGTGTTCCGTTTTTCTCAATCTCTGGATCAGACTTCGTAGAAATGTTTGTGGGTGTGGGTGCATCTCGTGTCAGAGATCTTTTTGACCAAGGGAAAAAGAATGCACCTTGTATCATCTTCATTGATGAGATTGATGCAGTGGGTCGCCTTCGTGGTGCAGGCCTAGGTGGTGGGCATGACGAAAGGGAACAGACCCTCAATCAGATGTTAGTCGAGATGGACGGATTTGAAATGAACGAAGGTGTCATTGTAATGGCAGCAACAAACCGCGCTGATGTCCTTGACCCTGCCCTGCTCCGACCTGGTCGTTTTGATAGACAAGTGATTGTTGATCTTCCAGACCTAAAGGGACGCGAAGAGATTTTAGCGGTTCATGCCAAAAAAGTTCCTCTCGTGTCTGATATTTCTTTGAACTCGATTGCTCGAGGAACCCCAGGTTTTACAGGTGCTGATCTTGCCAACCTTATCAATGAAGCAGCACTCCTTGCCGCACGTCGTAATAAAAAACGAGTCACCCAAGAAGAACTAGAAGAAGCTCGTGATAAAGTGATGATGGGGCCGGAACGTAAGTCTATGTTTATCTCTGACAAAGAGAAAGAAATGACTGCTTACCATGAAGCTGGCCACGCTCTCCTTGGCACCTTACTGCCGTATACCGAACCAGTTCATAAAGTGACGATTATCCCACGTGGTCGTGCCTTAGGTCTTACCCAATCACTTCCAGTGGAAGACAGACATTCTTACCGTAAAAACTATTGTTTGGATCGGATTGTCATGTCAATGGGTGGGTACATTGCAGAAGAACTCATCTTTGGTGACCCTTCGAACGGATCTTCCAACGATATCCAACAAGCAACGAACATTGCTCGTCGAATGGTCTGTGAATGGGGTATGTCTGAAAAACTCGGAACCATCCACTACGGATCCGGTGAAACTTCGCCTTTTATGGGAAGGGACTATGGCCACACAAGTAAACCTTACTCAGAAGAATTTGCAGCGATGATTGACCAGGAAGTGAAACGCATTATCCAAACTTGTCTCGACAAGGGTCGTGATTTGGTGAAGAAAAACCAGAAGAAATTGGATGCCATTGCAAAAGCGCTTTTAGCAAAGGAAACTATCGATGCACAGGAATTAATGGACATCGTACAACCTTCTTTTGATAAATACTCTGACTCAAAACCAGGAGTTGGTTCCAAAAAAGGAAAAGGTGCTTCTGCAGCGAAACCAGCTTACTCGGCTTAATGAAGTATTGGTTATTTAAAACAGAACCAGATGTATTTTCCATCGATGACCTAATACGAGAAAAACTCTCGTATTGGGAAGGTGTTAGAAATTACCAAGCTCGGAACTACCTTCGTGACGAAGTGAAGTTAGGTGATCTGGTTCTTTTTTACCACAGCCGTTTAGAACCACCAGGTGTTGTGGGCATTGCAGAAATTGCCAAAGAAGCAAGCCCCGATCCCTACCAATTTGATCCTAATCATAAATACTTTGATCCTAAACTCAAAAGTACTGAACCAAGATGGTTTGGTGTCCATCTCAAACCTCATACCAAGTTCAAGGAACTGATTCCACTTGATCTTTTGAAAAAAACGAAAGGATTAGAAACGATGGTGGTGACACAAAAAGGATCGAGGTTATCGATCCAACCGGTCACCAAAAAGGAATTTGAAATTGTGACAAAACTAGCAGGCGTTACAGTAAAGTAAACCGCTTACGGTTTTCCAGTAAACACTTGGACCGCTTTCACTTTGTCGACGTCGAAGAACTTTTTATCTTTATAAAAGAAAGCTCCTGCTCCCATATAATTAAATTCTGGATTGAGAATGTTTTTTCGATGCCCTGGCGAATTGAACCAAACTTCAACCACAGCCTTTGCTAAACTTAAATAGGTATGGTTTGGAATGGGTGTTCCTGCTTTTGTATAACTAAAAAATGGACCACCATTTTGCGCAGGAGTAAATACTGGTTTTCCGCTTTGGTATTGGATTCCAAAAGTATTGATGATGTTTTCAGCAGAATAAGTTTCCGAAATTCCAACTAAATCCAATCGGTCACGGAGAGTTTCCTTTCCATTGACCGTACTGTTATGGGAATAAAAATCATATGTTACCATATCTTGTGCATGTCCAAACGCAGCTTGTTCACAACGCTCCGAATACTTAAAAGGTCTCATGCCCAATTGTTTTCTTTCCTTGGAAGTTACATAGAAGATGGCTGCATTTAACAAAGGATAATCGACCTTATTAAAATCAATGGTAGCATTTGCAGGACCATAAGAAGGAAACGTATCTTCATTAAAGGCCTCGTATTGTTCAACTTTCCATTTATCTGAGTCAGGGAGTTCACGACCGTCTTCTATACTTTCTAAAAAGGCCAAGTTTGGATCTTGTTTTTCGACTACCTGTTCTACTTTTTTAGGTTCTTCAACAACGACGACTGGAGCTTTTTTGACTTCTGGAGTTTTGCAGAGTGTGAACGAAAAAAGAAGCAAGATACTAAGAGCCATCAAAACATTTTTGACACCGTATACATCTGGTGTTTGGTTTCGCTTCGTATTTTGCGTTTGGTTTTGGTTTGTTTTTAAATTCATGGCAACTCCTATAAATAACGGTTATAATCCTGCACAACATTGTGAATTAAATTTTTTTCTTTGTTGTATTGGATGGTTTTCGCTTCTTTGATTCCTGTTTCCCATATGAACATAAAGGGAACTCCGAATAAGGTAGAGTGTTTTTGTCTGTATTTTTCTCGGCCAATTAATTTATCATTCAAATAAAAATCAGCATGTAACACTCGTTCTTTTGAATAAATGGATGGTAACAATCCAGCGGTTCCAATCATAAAAATGGTGGAGATGGAAGATACCCAAAAGTGTTCGTACTCGTTTACTTCACTAGTATAAAAATCTATATGGTGGTTTGCACGAACACCATCTGATAAAACCCTTCCAAAGTATCCTGTCTCCGATAAGTATTTTGTATAAAGAGCAGTAATTTCTCTTTTGTTTTTATTGTTTTCGGGAGTGGAAACTTTGATTGAAAGCAGGGGAATTTGTTGTCTAAATTCGGGTCTTGTGATGATCGGAACATCTTCACTCATATAATTATAACAGGATTGAAGGAAAAAAAAGGAACATAAACAGAAAAGAGAGAATTTTCGAAATCGAATCATAATCCGAGAGAAAGCTATCGGATGAGAAAAGAAGGAAAAGCCTTTTTTTTAAAAGTTAGAAAAATCGACAATCTGCAATTGGTTCAAAATCAGTCCACCGACAACTGTAAAGACAATCCAGGATAAAATGGAAATAGCACCACCAATTTTTACCATTTCAAGACTTCGGATGCCCCCATAACTAAATGCCAACGCATTGGGTGGTGTGGAAACGGGAAGAGGCATCGCAAGGGAAGCGCCGATCGTTGCACCTATTGCGGCTGGTAAAATCAACTCTGCGGGTAAACCCATTGTGATTGGTAAAACCAAATTGGCAACACTGGTATTACTTAGAAAACAAGATAAAACCAAAGATAAAATGGAAAAAAATAAAAACAAACTAAACTGACTCGATTCACCTAACATAAACATCGTTACAAAATGTTTAGCTAGTCCAGTTTCCTCAAAAGCTTTACCAAGAGCAATTCCCCCACCCATTAAAATGAGAACGTCCCAGGACAGATTCCGAAACTCTTTTAAATCCAATAATGAAAAACCAAAAAACACAATGACAGGGAAAAGAGCGACTGTTCCATTCGAAACTCCATGCCAATCGGAGCTAATCCAACCTAAGATGGTGATAAAAATCACAACAATCGATACCATACGTTTTTTGGAAGATACAAATTGTTTTTCTTCTTGGACTTGGAGTAATCGAATCGATTGAATGGACCTTTCTTTTTTTAAGTACACAATGTACAAAATTCCCGCAAGGATCAATACAGAGAATATAAATACGGGAAATGCAAAAGTCATCCAATCCAAAAATCCTATTTGGAATCCTTTTTCCTGTAAATAGGCAATCCCGATCACATTGGGGAGTGTCCCGACTGGTGTTCCAATCCCTCCCAAGTTAGCAGAAAACGGAACCATAAACAAAATCGATTTACGCAGTGGACTCGATTCATCCAATGATTTCATCATAGAGGAAACAAGACCGAGCATCATAGCGGCAGTGGCGGTATTGTTCATAAAACAGGACAAAAAGGCAGTGGCAAATCCCATTGAGAGAACGAGTAAAAATGCTGAACCTTTCGTATTTTTGATCACAAACCGAGCAATGGTTGCATCCAATCCGTAGAATCGAATGGCACTTGAGATAACAAAACCACCTAAGAATAGTAAGATGGTCTCCGAAAAATAACAAGATAAAAAAGTAATCGTTTTTGGAGCTCCTGGACCCCATCCTGGTAGCAGCCAAATGAGCTCTAAAAAGAGAACCAAAAATCCTGTGACATATAAAGGGATGAGTTCCGTTACCCAAAGAAACGAAACGAGGAGAGCGATCGCCAAATTGATCTCCTGGGCAGGAGTTAGTCCAAACCATAGTTGGTACCATCCGAGAAAAGCGGGAAAAATGGAAAGTATTGAAAATAGAAGGCCTGCTCGAATCATTGTGACTTGACGATTTACACTCACCGTATACTTTTTCGATAGACTCAATTCGTTTCAAGCAAACAAATACAATGAGACTTTTCCAATTTTTCTAAATGTTAATTTTTTATGCAAATAACCTATAACGACTTAAAACAAGCAGTTTTGGGTAGTGGCCCAATGGGTATCATTATCGCTTCCTTGCTGGCAGAAAAGTATGATTCGATCACTTTGTGGATCCCCGACAAAGAATTCGTAGAGCTTCTAAAGAAACGTCGCCAAACAGAAATTATGGGAAAGACAATTGAACTTCCCGATCATATTGAAATTGTTTCAAGTTTGGACTCTTTTGGAAGAGACGATTGGGCTTTTCATGTTGCAGTTCCTTCACGATCCTTTTTAGATAGTGTTCACGGATTAATTGATGTTTTAGAACCATTTAACAATTATGTTTTTTCATTTTTGACAAAAGGTATTTTGGATTCCAAAAACCGAAAAAAAACAGGATTTATCACCTACTCACAATACCTTCAAAATTATCTCGCTGAACGAAATTTTAATAATGCTTCTGTTGCAGTAGTCAATGGTCCATCTTTACTCGGTGAAATCTTAGAAGAAAAATTTAGTTTTTTTAATATTGGATCTACTGAAAAAACAACTGCTGAGTATTTATCAGATGTTTATACATCTCATTTCATCAATACCTCAATCACGGATGATGTGATCGGTATGGAAATTGTAGGTGTTGCTAAAAATCCAATGGCAATTGCAAGTGGGATCGTGTCCTTACTACCTAGGTATGGGGCTAATTTACTTGGAGAAATTTTATCAGTAGGTTTTCAGGAAGTTAGAGATCTTTCGATGCGTTATGGTGCAAGGCCTGACACTGTTATGGGTAGGTCTGGACTTGCTGATTTTATCACAACTGCAACCAGTAACAAAAGCAGAAACCGTGGTTTTGGACAAAAGATTGTCGGTGAACTATTGTCAGGTGGAGAAAAATTAAGCATTAAAGACAGAATTGAAATCTTTTTTGCACCACGTTCTTTCATTGAAAGAGAATCTACCAAATGGCATGACAATGTTGAAGGAACTTATGCCCTTAGTATCCTTATTGAACTTGCCAATGAAATTCGTCTCCCTTTTACTTTACACAGAACTTTATTTGATGTACTAACAAGGAAACAACCACCTGGTGCCCTCATCGATCTCATCTGTGGTAAAAAAACCGAATCAAAAAATATACCTCTTGTTGTGCAGAAAAAAGTTGGTCTCAACTTAACATCTGGTATTGATTTTCAAAACTTACTCGTCGATCGAATTTTAAAACAAATCAGTAATGTTCCTGGTACAATCTCTAGAGTCAAAAAACAATCATCAGCAGTTATCGAATCCACACAAAAGAGACTTTCGAAAGCAAAACGAAAAAAACAAAAATTAGAAGAAGCAAAGTTTGAATCGGAAGTGGAAATTTGGCAACGTTTTCATAATTGCCAAAAGGATGACGAACTAACTTCAATCAAAGAATTAGTCCGATTTTATGTGAACGAAATCGCTGACAATTATAGTCCTACTGTTCGTGAGTCTGTGCTACGATTTGTGGCGCCAATCCGTTTGTTTTCAGGTGGATTTTTAAAGGGCTCAATGATTCCTCACATTGGCGGAAAAACGGAAGTAGTCAAAGCTCTGTCTTCGAAATACAATTTATTATATGCACCTACTCACAGATCCCATCTTGATTCAGTGGAAGTCGCTTATTCATTATTCCATTTAGGATTACCTGTGCCTCGTTATGCGGCAGGAATCAATTTAATGTCTAACCCATTTTGGGAATGGATGTTAAAGTCACTAGGTGCGTATGCGGTGGATCGAGAAAGGACTAGGAACAGTTTGTATTTGGAATGCCTCACTTTATACTCACAAGTCATGTTGGAACAAGGTATCCCATCGCTTGTGTATCCAGAAGGTACAAGATCAAGGACTGGTGGCATCGTTCCAGTAAAAACAGGACTTCTCACAACAGCTGTTAATGCATTTCGAAGTTCAGGAACGGAGATTGTGATTGTTCCTATATCTGTCTCTTATGAAACCGTACCCGAAGACAATCAGTTTTGTAATATGCCAGAAGAGTTAGGAATGGCAGGATTTTTAGCAAAACGATCCAATGTATATGTTGAATTTTGTGACCCGATTCCAATATCTGAGTATGCTCATACTGAAGATCCAACTATTGAATTGAGTTACCGGATTACAAAAGGTTGGAAACAATATCATAAAATATTACCAAACCAAATTGTATCAAAAATTTTAGTCGAAAACGATTATTCTATCGAAGTTTCGCAAAGCACTATGTTAGTTGAGGATTTTATTTCTCGCCATGAAGGCAATTATCTCACTCGTGACCCAGAAGAAATTTGGGAAAAGGGAAAGAAGATTTTAGAAAAACGAAAGATGATTGAAGAAGCCAATCGAATGATTCATTCTAAAAATGATGCTTTGATTCTCTATTATGCGAGTATGATCCCTGAGGACGAAGACAAAAAATATTGATAGGAATTTTGTAATTCGATTAGATTCAAAAAATAAGCTTCTAGTAGAAATATCCTATCCGTTTTGTACGGGGAGCCTTCCCCGTTTTCGTATGTAAATCGTTTTGTCTAAGGTAGCCACGATATCATTGGTTTCATCTACAACATTTGTACTGAAATGAAATTCGCCTTTCCGTTTGGATTCAATTTCACTTTTGATCCTTTGAATGTCTTCTAATGGTATCGAAAATTTTGCTGTCACCTTTCCTTTGCCTGGTTTGACAAATACCATCGATCCCACTTTGTCCCAAACAATAAAATCAGATCCTAATTGTTCCAAGAGAATTAACATAAAAAATGGATCACACATAGAATACAAAGATCCACCAAAATGAACACCAACATAGTTTTTGTTATAAAACTTTAGTTTCATTTCCACTTGGAAAAAAGATAAATCTTTTGCAATTTTTTTGATCCGTATTCCAGCACCAATATATGGTGGATAAAAATTATACAACCAAATCTTAAATCGTTTTTTCCAAGAGATGTTTTTCATCAATCCAACTTATCCTTTTTTTTATATTTGGAATTGATAAGATAAACAGCTAACATCGCTAAACTTCCTCCTATGATGACAGGGATTTGGATTACTTCGTCTAATATCAAATAACTACTTAAGTAAGCGGAAAGTGGAACTATAAAGATAAAACTACTTGCGATTTCGGATCCAAGTTTTGTGGCCGCATAAAAATATACCGTTGTTCCAAAGGTAGTGGAAATCACCGATAGATAAAAAATGGCAAACCAAAATTTATACCCAAATTCAGATACCTTCCAAAAACTTGGATCATTCCAACAAAACAAAAGTTCTAAAACAGAACCAATTCCATAAACGTAAAAACTATAAGTGATGGGAGACATCGATTTGCCTGTTTTTTGGCTATTGAGCGAAAGAATTGCCCATACAAAAGAACAGAGAAGAAAAAACAAATTACCAGATAACAATAGATAATTGATACTGATTTTCCAAACTTGTAAGATTACAAGTCCACCAATAAATCCAAAAAATAATCCCAAAACTTGACGTTTGGTAATCGTTTTTTTCTGAACTAAAACAACGATAAAGAAGGTTACAATCGGATTCAAGGTTGTTACCAATACTCCACCAGCACCAGGTAATCCATTCTTTAAACCTAGGAAAAAAAATTGATTATAAAGTGTATATATGATTCCTCCGATCAAAACATTCCAATAATCCTTTCCTGTTTTTAATCTCATCGGTAAACGCATGATGTAGAGAAGAGGAATCACTGAAAAGAAGGTAACAAGGAATCTCCAGAAGACAAGAACTGGGATTGGAATCATTCCTGCGACCATTTTTCCAAATGGCCATGCAATCCCCCAGGAAACCATTGCAAGGATCAAAAGTAATAAAAATTTTAAGTTCAAATGAAGTTTCCTTTAATCAAATAATTCAAACAATAAGTTGTTACAAAAGAAACAGGAATCCCAATTCCTAACATAAGGCTTGCTAGATGAGGAGATATATTTTTTTCAATTGTGATAACCGTCGAAGTAACCATTGGTGCCATTGCCGATTCAAAAAGTATTGTTTGGAAGAGTAATTGGTCTTCTTTAATGGGAGCATAAACAAAATAAACGAGAATTGGAGCTAAAACCAATTTAAATCCCAAACCTAAGAGCAAATACTTTCCATGACCGGCGATGGTTCTCAAATCCAACATAAATCCTACTGAAACTAATGCAAGTGGAGTCAAGGTATCACCTAAACGCAATAATACGATCTTGAATGAGTTGGGATATTCCCATTGTCTTGTAAGAATTGCAAACAACAAAGCATAAATAGGTGCAAATCCAAGAACTCGTTTCACCAAAGTTAAAAAATCCCATTTTCCATCCATGGCAATGGATGCGAGGATGATTCCAGGAAAACTCAATACCATAAAAGTTCCAAGTTGGTCTGAAAGAATTCCATACCCTAGCGATTCCTTTCCTAAGTAAGTTTCTAGTAAGGGGAATCCAACAAATGAAGTATTACCAAGTCCAGCGGTTAACACCAAACAAACCGTTGTTGGGAAGGACATCACTTTGAGTTTGTATAATCCTAAAAAAAACAAAAGTGCAAAACCAAATACCAGCCATGGCATCGATGTTGGTAAAACGGATGATACGCCAATTTTTAATTCATGCACATGGTATAACACAAGTGAAGGTAAGGAGACAAATAAAATAAAACCATTCAGTACTTTCGGAGTTGTCTCTGGAAACTGAGGTAACCTACGAAAGAGTAAACCTAATCCAAAACAGATTCCAAGTAATAAAAAATTTTCCATTTCTAAAAGGACAGGAAGGTCTCAAGTGCCTTAGAATCGAAAAACACGCCATCCTTTTGCCTTGGTGCCTCTAAACCATCACAAACCATTTCAGCATACCCTTTCGCAAAATATAAATACTTGGTTGGAAGTTTTTCCTTGATATCGTGAACTGTTTGTTCAAGAAATTCTGCCAACACCAATACATTGTATGTGACATCGGCGATATAAACTCGATTCATATCTTTCCAGTCTTTAGATTCCTCCTTCAAACACTGTTCCAACTCTTTTCGTTTTAATTGAAAAAGACTATACACATTTTGTAATTCAGTAATGCCACTTACCTCGGAAGTAAGTTGGTCTAATAAAGTTTGGAATGCAGCATAAACCTTTGGTTTTTGTAAGGCATGTAGACAGTGGTCTGTGATGATCAAATGGGTTCCTTCCCAAGTTTCATTGATAATAGAGTCATTGTGTAATCTTGGGAGTGGCGAGAAGTCTCCGATGATCCCATTTCCACCTAACGAAAGAATTGCTTTTTGTGTAATATAACTTGCTTGTGAAGAAGATTTGTATTTTAAAAGTGGAACTGTAATCTCCGCAGCATCATCACCTGTTTCTGCTAGAGCAACTGATCGAAAATTAACAAAACAATTTGCTGTTTGTAAGATTTGCATCTCTGCTAATGTTTTCACGAAGGAAGGGAATTCTAAGATTTTTTTACCATAAGCAGTACGAAACTTTGCATATTCAGAAGCTTCCATCACAGACCTTCTTGCGTTTCCACAAGCCCCAAGGCCAACATGTAACCTTGAAGTTTTGATGATATAACGAATTAAATTCACAAGGCCATGACCGGGGCGACCAAACTCTTCCGCTTCAACTTTGTCATAAATGATCTCAACGGTTATCTTACCACGAGAACCGATGATGTCTTTTTTACGAAGGATGTGGTGGCCATTCAGTTCTCCATTGTCTTTGATCCTTGGAACTAAAAACATCCCCACTGTATTCGTTCCTTCCATTTTCGCTGTGGTTACCCATAAATCACCTGGATTGGAACAAAACCATTTTTCACCAGTTAACTCCCATTTGCCGTTCGGTAGTTTTTTAGCGATGGTTCTATTCGCTGAAACATTACTTCCGCCTACTCGTTCGGTTACATATTGACCTGCCATAAAATGAGAACGACTCCCTTTGCCTGCAACAAGTGGGAGATATTTATTTTTTTGTTCTTCAGTTCCAATTTTTTTTAAGGCAAGGATCATTCCATCTGTCATTGCCAAAGGACAAGCAACTCCAC
The DNA here is from genome assembly GCF_004769525.1 of Leptospira bouyouniensis. Classification (NCBI taxonomy): domain Bacteria; kingdom Pseudomonadati; phylum Spirochaetota; class Leptospiria; order Leptospirales; family Leptospiraceae; genus Leptospira; species Leptospira bouyouniensis. Next base: position 79,386 of record NZ_RQFT01000003.1, read on the forward strand.
CTTCTCCATTCAAATTCATCAAATACGTAAGTGCATAACGATGGATATGTGTGAATTCAAATTTCCATTCTGGATGGAAATCCAAATTGACCACACCATGATCATAAGAAATTTTTCGTGCCAGTTTTTGTTCTTCTGAATACTTTATAAAATCAATTCGTTTGCCAGTGCGGTCATATTTGACCACTTCGCCGTATTTCCCTTCTTTATGGCACTCTTCAGTGAGTTCATCCAAAATCCCACCCACGAGTTCCCCATACTTTCTGATATGATCAACCATCGCTTGTTTGTGTGTGGGTTCGTATGTTACCGAATAACGATCCACCATTCTCTGTAAGGCAGGATCCATATCGTAAAAATTTTTACCTCGTAAGCCTTTGTATTCGGAAATATCAAACGGTTGTAAAGATGGATGTTCAGAAATATGGTGACTCATATCTCCAGTTCAAAAAATGGAATAGGATTCACTAGCAAAAAAGTCACCCCGATTTGAAATTGGTTTAAGAGATAGTTTATGGTCCAAAAAACGGAAACAAAAAAGGCCAAACAGATTTTGCATGATGTCATTTTTGAACTGCAAAACGTTTCCGAATCCATGCAATGGTTTCTGCCATACGACCGTCTTTCGGAACTTCTAGAAATACGAAAAGAAGAGTGCCTACGTAAAGTTTATCAATTCAAAGCTGCCAAACCACAGATGACATTGTCCGGTGGATTCCATGAAGTTGATGGTGACCTACTTGTAGATTTTTTGGCTTGGATTCTAGAATTAGATGAAGTTGCAGAAGAATTTTTAAAAGGTGGGATATTTTTTAGCGAACGTCCGTTATATGAACTGAGAGAATCCTACAAATCACTTATCCAAAAAACGATCGCTAACCATAAATTGGATCAAGAATTAATCCTCCTCCTGACAGCTGCTACGATTGATTTTGATGATGCTGTGGATTCTTATCTAATGGATAAATTTGAAATCGATTTTTTTGTGAGAAGGTCCATCCACCAATTTTTGGAAAAATTCGATATCCACCCTGAATACGGTGCAGAAGAATTTTTATATGAATATTTAAAAAGTTTAATCCCTACAAAAATACTAAATTTCAGAGACATCACAAGGGAATTTCGAGATCGCACCTATTATGAGTTATATGGTAGATTTAGAGAGGCAAAAAAGAAAAAGAAGAAAAAACTTGTGCAAACTGTCACAGACGAAGTAAAGGACTTACTTGCTTTTTTTGATTTGGAACCAGGTGCTAACATCAGCGATGTTAAAAAGAAATTCAAAGAACTATTGAAAAAATACCATCCTGATATCAATAAAAAAGGGGAAGAGATGACAAAACGTATCATCTTAAAATATAATCGTTTGGTGGAATTGATCGGGACATAAATTCCACCATTCCATTTTTTCACAGAGTATTTAATATATAAAAATTCAAATCATTTCATTCGTAAGTCAAATTGGTATTTCACTTGAATTACATCTTTTGCTTTCATAAATAGCAATGTTGGATTTTCCAATTCAAAATCCGAAAATTTAACACCCAAAGTTCCATTAACATGTAATAAACCAGATTCTAAAACTTGCACGTTGGCATCTGTCACAAACTCTTTACTTTTTCCTCGAATTGTCAATTTCCCTTTGATCGCATAAATTTGAAGATTTGTTTTGGATTGGTTGATCGATTCTACTTTGACGTGTATCACTTGGAACTCTGGTGAACCTAAAATTTCATGCATATGGGAATCACGGCCAGAATCACCAGACGTAATTTTTAAGATTGGGATTTTGATTTCGAAAGGAGATCGTAAACGATACTGTCCGCCAAAGGATTGTAAGTTTGGATTTTCAATTTGAATTTCATTACAAATTCCAGTTACATTTTGAGCTGTATGATCTACAAAAAATTCAATTTGTTTATGGGATACTTCAATTGCCTGTAATTGGATTGCAGACAACAAAATAATGATTGTAATTATAAACTTTTTCATTCTAAAACCATTCCCTTCACATCAAAATTTAATCATAATCAATACAATTAACTTCAATTTCTCGGCCAGTTTATTTCTAATTTCAACGAAATCTTACAAAAAATTGAGAAATTAAATTATATGTCTAAGCAACTCATGACAACTCTTTAAAGTAAATAAATAATCCTTCCATCCCATTTATAAAATAGAGGGTACAAACTGCAAATCAATGGAGAAAGAATCGTCAATAAAATCCAACCACGTTGTATCAGAACAGAAGAGGATTTCCAATTTTCAATTGAAAATAAAATGAGAATAGGTGTAGAAAGTATCGCAAATACACGTCCCGTATCATATGTTAACATCGAAATCAAATAACAAACAAAAAAAACCAATATTGAAATTGGCATTCGAATGAATAAAAGAATCACAACAGGCCATAAACCATGAAATAGACCAAGAGTTCCCAGAGATGGTTCTGAGGTATTCATACGAACAAATTCATTGCCCCACATCTGAGAAAAAGTAGAAACTCGTGAATGATTCCAAATGATCAGTGTGTGATTAAAAATAAAAACCAAGAATAATGCATACAAAATGAAAGCGAAAAAGATAGCTCCGATCAATATCTTTAATTTTTCTTTATAAAAGATTAGAAAAGATACATTCAAAAGGAAAACGATTACTAAGAATTGGAAAAAATGATTTGTCATTCCTAAAAATAAGACTAGTGATAACAATACAACTTTTACTTTGGTTTGCAGTTCACAATATAAAAGAATTAGATATAAGGTGATTAAAAAAAATGTGATTGAATCTGAAAAACCAATCCATGTTTGAAAAATTAAATAAAGTGGAGACGAGGCAAGTAAGAATGAAAGTCCAATCGCAAAAGACCAATGAATACGTTTGGAAAAATAGGCAACATACAAAACACCAGATACAATTGTAATCCAATGTAAGATCATCACTATATCTTCCGGGCTCGTGACAAGACCGGAAATCCAAAGAAACCATGGTGTAAAAAACTGATCTAGAGGAGTATTTTTTGACCAAGGGTTCAGACTCAAATGATAAAATCCAAAATTGAACACCTTAGATTCAACTTTAGAAGAAAACAAAGTTTTAGGAATCCAAACAAAAATTTCCAATGAAACAATACTAATAAAAATGGAAACTATCGAAGAAACATTCCGATGAATGAATACTTTCATTTTGGAATCGTAACAGGAATTGATCCTTTCCAAGTGCTCATCCCACTACCTTCAATCGGATATGGTTTTCCTAAATACTTAGGAGGAGTATCCCATTGGATGTCCCACCAAGCAAGCATCCTTGCAGATAATTCTCGAAATAAATAATAAGTTTCTTTTTTATACGTTCTTAAATTGCATTCGTAACCGTATAACTCTAGTTCAAGTTCCTTTCCTAAATAAATCGCTCTTGGTAAAAAAAAGGATTGGCTAACAAATATTGCTTTTTTTACCAAAAACACTTCTTTTGCGCGAATCAATGTATCCAGTGTTCGAAAACCTGCATGGTCGACAAAGATATCATCTGGTTTTACTTGGTGTGACAACATGTACTCAAGCATAGGACGAAGTTCATTGTAATCGGTTTTCCCATTGTCACCAGAGAGTAAAATCTTTTTGACCTTTCCTTGTTTGTACAATTCCAAACCGCAAACCAATCGGTCCATTAGGATGGGAGATGGAGTTTTTCCATATACTGCGGCACCGGGAACAATAGCAACTTCCGCTTCAGGGATTTCCGAGGAATTGTTAGTGTGAATGGAGTTCTGATAGACAAGCCAAAAACCTAAATTGGAAGCCAATGTGACAAAACCAAGAATTCCAAAAATGATCGCGAAACCCAGAAACAGGGATTTCCACTTGACCCTGGAAAGGAATCGGAGCGTCTTATTTATGTAGGAATCGCGGTTCGTCATGAAGAAAAAAATTAAAGAGATTACGTCTGTTTTTTCACAAGACAATCCGAAAATCAAGAAACAGATTGATAAGGTGAAAGAAAAAGGTCACCAGCGGATGACCATTCTTGTCATACCTCATGGATATGATAGTTCTTTCCACTTTCAAATTTCTCACTTTACCATCCTATTTTTTTTAGGCCTCACTTTAGGTCTATTGAGTTTAGCGATTTTTGGAATTGTTCGCTCCAATAATACGCAAACACAAATTAACCAACTCTCCAAAATTTATGGAACTTATTTTGATACTTATATCACTCATGCCAACCAATTAGAAGAAATGAAAGAAGAGTATTCCAAACTGAATGAAAGTATGTTGGAACTTTTCACTCTGATTGATGGACAAGATGATGAACTTTTAAAAATTCCTGCAGAAGATTTTATCGAAACTGCTGCAATTGAATCACTCCAAAAAGAAGAAAAAGAAGACAAACAATTGGATGTAGGTCGAAAATATCTAAGCGAAATCTATGAACTTAGACAACTAAAACACCGAATGGACAATTACCAACGTTTGGTGGAAACGAATTTTCAATTTTTATACCAACGCTCAGATATTTTATCTAGATCACCATTATTCAACCCTATGTATTCATACAATTTAACTTCTCCATTTGGTATGCGGAAGTCACCTACCACTGGTTATTGGGAATATCATGATGGATTGGATATGGCAAATGCCACAGGGACACCTATTTATGCTGCTGCACCTGGCCGTGTGGTCCGAGTAACCTATTCCAATGTTGGGTACGGACACCATGTAATCATCCAACATGACTTCGGCTTTAGTACGTTATACGGTCATTGTTCTAGAATTTATGTAAGATCAGGCCAAGAAGTAAAAGCTGGAGAACAAATTGCAGAGGTAGGAGCCACTGGAAACGTAACCGGACCTCACTTACACTATGAAATCTTTATTTCGGAAGAAGGAAAAACCGATCCTGAACAGTACATGCAAGCTGGAGTTTACTGATTGCCTAAAAAATCAAAAGCAGATGATCCTAAAAAACGAATTTTAGAACTTCGTAAAGAAATCAATCGTCATAATGATTTGTATTACAAGGATAACTCACCGGTCATCACTGACAAAGAATTTGATTTACTCGTCAAAGAACTACAAAAACTAGAAAAAGAAAATCCAAATCTAACAGATGTATCTTCTCCAACAGCACAAGTAGGATCGGATTTAAGCCCACAATTTAGTAAATTTAAACACAAAGTTCCGGTATTATCCTTAGAAAATACCTATAATGAAACCGAACTCTCCGAATGGTTAGAGAAAACGGGGATCGAGGAAAACTATTCTTTAGAATGGAAAATTGATGGCGCCTCTATCTTGTTATACTACGAAAACGGGAAACTCACCCATTGTGTAACAAGAGGTTCTGGTGGAATTGGAGATATTGTCACAGAAAATGTAAAAACCATTTCTACCATCCCTCATTCTTTATCAGAACCTTTGAACCTAACAGTCCGTGGTGAAATATTTATGACCTTCGCTGATTTTGAAGAATTCAACGAAGAGTATGGTGGAAAGTTTGCCAATCCAAGAAACTTAGCTGCAGGTTCCATCAAACAAAAAGACCCAATGGATGTCGCCAAACGTCCGTTACGAATTTATGTTTATGATGTATATTTTTCAAGTTCTAGAAAAGGAATCAATTCTCATAAAGATATCTTAAGTTTATTAAAAAAAGAAAAGTTTCCACTCGCACCTGATACAACGATTTTGACAGGAGCCAAGTTACTCAAAGAAATCGAATCCTATCGCAAAAAAAAAGACAAAATGCCATTTCCAGTGGATGGACTTGTGATCAAACTGGATTCTTTAAACTTACGAGAAAATTTAGGTGAAACTAGTCATTCCCCACGTTGGGCAAGGGCCTTTAAGTTTGATGCACTCCTCAAAGAAACCACAATTGAAGAAATTGATTTTGCCATTGGACGTACAGGAAAAGTCACACCCCGTGCCAAAGTAACACCCATCTCTCTTGCAGGAACCACTGTCACATATGCCACCTTACACAATCAAGACTACATCAATCAACTTGGTGCAGGCATTGGTGCAAAAGTTTTAATCTCCAAACGTGGGGAAATCATTCCTGCTGTGGAAAAAGTGACCTTCCCTCCAAAATCGATTTTTGTCCTACCGAATCATTGTCCATCGTGTAACACAAAATTAACGAAGGTTGACGATTCTGTCGATTTCTTCTGCACAAATAGGAATTGCCCTGAGCGAAAACTAAACCAACTCATCTTTTTTTGCAGCAAAAAACAGATGAACATTGAAGGTTTAGGTGAACGACAAATTCAGATTTTTTTTGAAAAAGGTTGGGTGAAAGACATACCCGATTTGTATACATTAGAAAAATACAAATCAACCTTAATCGAGTTAGATGGATTTGGTGAAAAATCTGTGAAAATTATCTTTGATGCAATAGCGAAATCTAAAGAAAAAGATTTTCGATTCACACTCCCTTCCATCGGTTTAAATGAAGTGGGTCCAAAGGTCACAGAAATTCTCATCGAAAACGGATATGATTCCTGGGACAAACTCCTCACCCTTTCCAAATCCAAAACAGCTAGTGAAGAATTAAAAGCCATTCATGGTATCGGACCACGAACCATCGATGCATTGCTTGGCCATTTAAAAGACAAAGAAACTCTAAAATTGGTAAGTACCTTAATCAAACTAGGACTTAAGTTCCAAGCAGACGAAACCGAAAAAAGCGATTTACAACCGTTTGTTGGTCAAAGTTGGTGTGTGACAGGTAGTTTTGAAAATTTCCAACCGCGTGACTTAGCGATGGACCTCATCACGAGACACGGCGGAAAAAAAGTAACAGGTGTTTCGTCAAAGACAACACACCTTCTCTATGGACCAGGTGCCGGCTCTAAACTCGACAAGGCCACTGAACTTGGTGTGAAACTTGTTTCCGAATCAGAATTTTTAGATCTTTTGAAAAAAGAAGGGATTCAGATCCAACCATGAGAAATCGAAATTCAGATTGATACATTTTTTTTCGATAGATTATTTTGATCATCAAAACTAACGAAATTTTTTCCAAAATTATCAGCGATACAGTTTGATTGGTTTTCCAGTGATACAGTTAAGATATTGAAAAACTCGATTCAATTTCTTACCACCGATATCATTCGAAACGTAATTCTGAAATTTATTGAAAACCAAAATATGATTTTGGTAATACCAAATACCTGAAATAAATAGGGTTTGTACTAATTGTATTTTTTGGGAAGATTCAGTCTTAAAAATTATATTCTAAATGCAAATCAGGAGATGACACAATCATTGAATTTTGTTCACAAGAAAGAATCATATATTGAGAAAATATTTACTCCAAAGATTTGTTTTTATCCTATTCACTAAAATATTCATTGAAATTTAATGAGTTCAATCCAATCTCAACCGCACTACTTATAGTGACGGTATTAAAATAATGGATAATTCAACAGAAAACGTAACCTTATTGGCAGGTTTTGCTCACGATTTACTTTCTGCTTACAAAGAATATGAATCAGGTCTTGCAAAAGATCTTTTTACCTTAGGAAAAGAATTACCTTCGGATCCCACATCCCTCATTCCAATACAGAAATACAATGAGATGTGCGATTGGATCGAAAAAAAACTTGGTTCAGCGAATTTGAAAAAAGCAGGTAGAACCATTGGCGAACGAGTTTATGGTATCATAAAACAATATGGAATGATTGATGATTCTGCAACTCCTAATAAATGCCTCGAAGCTTTAAAAATTGTTGCTGACCAAGCGATTCAAGATCCCAAAAAAAGAGGTTGGGAGATACTTGTCAATGAAGACAAAAGAGTTGTTATGCGACGTACTCAAACATTTAATAGCATATTACAAGAAGGATTATTAGCTGGACTTGTAGAAAAAGCAGGTGGTGGAATGACAAAGGTTGTATTATTGAAATCAATTGCAAATAAAGATGAGTTCGATGAATACGAAGTGACTTGGAAATAATTACATCAAATTGACTAGTTAATACAATGTTGGGCAATCGTTTAAATACCAATTCATATTTTCATTGAATAAAGTTCATGTAACATTGCCCAGCACTATCACAATATCTAACTGAATAAAAACTATCATAAAATCTTTTATAAATTATCTACGAAATCCCACTTAAATAACGAATCTATCGTAGGATAAAAATCAAATGTACAATATCCAAAATTCATTTTTTTTCTTGACATGCAGGTATTTACCTGCATAATATTTCCAATGCCCAAAGAAGGAAAAGATACAGATCTGGTTTTCAAAGCAATGGCCGACCCAAATCGGCGAAAGGTTCTAGATCTACTCTTTTCTAAAAATGGACAAACACTCAGCCAATTATGTGAAGAACTGGATATGCAAAGACAATCGGCAACCCAACACATTGATATCTTGATCAATGCCAATCTCATTTCCTTTGTTTGGAAAGGGCGTGAAAAACTACATTTCATCAACCCAGTTCCGATTTACGAAGTGTACGAACGTTGGGTACGTAAATTTGAAGAAAATCGATTAAGTTTTTTGCATGATTTAAAAACCCAGCTTGAAGGAGACACTCATGGAGCAACATAACTTTGTTTATGTGACATTTATTCTAAGTACACCTGAGAAGGTTTGGAATGCAATCATCGATCCCGAAGTGACGAAAAAATATTGGTCGGATCCATTGTCAAAAAATCCAGCTCATATCAATGTTTCCGAATGGAAAGTTGGTTCTGAATGGAAACATGTAAAGATGGATGATGATAAAACGGTTGATATTTTAGGAAAAGTTTTGGAAGTGAACCCACCAAACAAACTTGTCATCTCTTGGTCTAGACCTAACGAAATCAAAGATCCTACCAAACATTCTCGTGTTACGTTTGAGATCGTAGACTACGCAAATGGACTTGTTCGTTTGGCTGTCACTCACGAAGACCTAGACTCTCAAATGTATAATGGAATTTCTTCTGGTTGGCCAAGTGTTCTCTCCAATCTAAAAACATATTTAGAATCTGGATTGCCATTAGCAGGTCATATCAACTAATTCAGAGGAAGTTAATTTCAATAGATCACCTTAGTAAGTTGATTCCTTAACCAAAAGAGATAGAGTTATCTTGAATGTTGCATTAAAATTCCATAAAATGGATTCGACGATTCTCTATCATTTTATTTTTATCAGATGACAAATTGAGTATCGATAGTATTGAAATAGATTTCCGATTTACAATAGAATCGATCTGTCGCCATTACAAACACTTAAAATTTGTATTTTTGAACAAATGACTTGGTTTCAATCCGTTTAGACCAAATGAATCAAGTAACGATTTCCTCATTCTGTTTTGAAAAACTAACGTCTGATTCAACAAACGTTAGTTTCATTTTCTAAATTCCTACTTACCTACCTACCAAGGAACAGACACATTATTCCAAGTGGTAAAAGTTCCCGATGGTTCATCTGGTCCATACATAGCAACCCTTATCACCTCCCTTGCACCATCCTCAAGGCTTTCAATCCCTTCAAAATTGGTAAGGACTGATTTAGTAAAACCAGGTGATACTAAGTTTACCTTAATTGCCGTGTCTTTCAATTCCAACATCATTGATAATGTAATCCCATTGAGTGCAGTTTTTGAAGCAGCATATACAGGATTATAAAAGGCACTGGAACTAGAGTTAGAGTCTGAATTCAAAGTGAGTGAACCAAGAGTACTCGATACATTCACAATTCGAGCATCTTTGGATTCTCGTAAAAGTGGAAACATAGCCTGGTAAACAGCAAGGACTCCAAACACGTTGGTATCCCAAACAACACGCATTTCATCAATTGATGCTAAACTCGCGCGAGCAGAGGACATATACTCATACATCGATAAACCTAGTTTTTGCATCCTTGTATTGGAAATTCCTGCATTATTAATGAGTAAATCTAATCGGCCAAATTGTTTTTGAATGGTTTCTTTCGCATCTGCAATCGATTGACGGTCTGTGACATCCAATTGAATGGCAACACATCCATTCTCAATTTCTTTTGCCGCAATTTCCCCTCGTTTTTTGTCTCGTGAACCCAGAAGGACTTTTATCCCATTCCTCGCCAATTCTTTAGCTACCTGAAAACCAATCCCTTGGTTCGCTCCAGTGATAAGAGCAATTCGTTTATTCTCTGATTCCATCTTTCTCTTCTCCTCATCGAATCTAGCCTTTAGCCCCAACTCCGTCTGGTTCACTGTATTTACGGAACCATAGAGTTTCGGAACTTATCAGTATCGTATTTGGACATTGAAAAGATGTAATTCTTCGGTCAATTAAAAATTTTTCTAAAAAGATAGTTCCCTTTCCTTCTGAAATGATTTTGTATGTTATAATCAAATTCGAATGGATAAGAAGAAAAAAGGCCTAATACCAAAAAAATCCTCACCTCCTACTGTCATGGGCAGAAAACGTGACGCTTCCCTTGATATTTCAATTTTAAAAGCTACCTTAGAGATGTTAGCGGAAGAAGGTTTTGATGGAATGACGATGGATCAAATTGCAACCAAGGTTGGTACTGGAAAGGCTGCATGTTACCGCCGTTGGCCATCGAAAGTCAAACTTGTAAAAGATGCATTGATTTGGATGAATCGAAATCAGTTAGAACTCGAAAAAATTCCAGACACAGGTTCTCTCAGAAATGATTTTTTAGCTGTTCTCAAACCACATTCGATGGAAGAGGCAAATGCAAAACTTAGAGTACTTGGAGGGCTCGGCACATTTTGGTTAGATGATGAAATTGAAAAAAAAGGAATCACTGAAATTTTTGGACCATGGACTGAAGTTAACCGAACATTGATCCAAAGAGCCATGGAGCGTGGGGAAATATCAAAAAAAGCAAATGTTGAACTTGTTTGTAAGGTTTTGAATTCTATGGCAACTTACCGTGCTCTAATCGAAAGAAAACCCCCTGATAAAAATCTTTTTATTGCGATGATTGACCAAGTGGTGATGCCTGCTTTAAAGAATCCCGGTTAGATGATTGCATTTCACTCGCCAAGTGGATAATAAAAATGCACCACATCTTCTGCTCTACCACCAGTTGATTTATAAAAATCCAATGCATAATCATCAACCAAATCAGCTTGGACAAACACCTCTTCCATCCCTTTTTCTTTGCAATACGAATTAATTGAAGTGATAAGTGATTTACCAATTCCTTTCCTCTGCAAATGAGTTTGTACAGCCAGATCGTAAATGTACACAAGTGGTCTTTCTGAGTAGTACTGCCGTAAAAGGTAAGAAGTAAGTCCGCCTACTACCTTTCCATCCAAAATGGAAACAAACACGAAAAAATCATCACGTTCTAAAAGGGATTGTAGGTAATTTGGATTTGGCATTTGAAACTGTTTCATCTCAAAAACATCTTCAAAGACTCGAATGAGTTCGATGAATTGTTCCAAATCAGTTGACGACAATTTTTTAATCTCTGTGTTAATCATTTTGATTCCTGAGCCTTGAACTTTTTTAAGCAAAGTTTCTCCAAAGACTGAATGATAAAAATATATGGTATTATTTGATTCGTTCCAAGACACCTTTTCGTTTGACGATATTTTTATAATCCCATTGGATATTCTTCGCTTTCGATAACCAAAGTTTTAAGTCCTTTTTTTTGATTTGTTTTACATCTGTATAACGTACTTCGGCTGCTTTAAAACTACCTTCAGGGACAAGACCTTCTACCCCAAAACTTTGCCCACTCCAAAAAAGAAGTCGAACACTTGCCTTTAACTTACTATAACCCACTATAGGATTTCCATCCAAAAACCAAACAGGATGGGCATGCCAAATTTTTCTCTCTGCTTTCGGCAGATTTTCACAGATCACTTTATACAACAAATTACAGATCTCAAAATCTGCCGGTGATAATGAATCATGATAGTTTTTAATATCTTGTTCCATTTTTAATCTACCGTAAGCAAAAATATAAACTAATCAAAATTAAGTGAATATTCAGTTCTGAACTCTTAGTTTATTTGCAAACTTTTTTTACCGTTGATACAACTTTTACATCAACAGTCGGCCAAAGTTTACTCACACCATCAGCACCTTTGTGTAAGTCATTGCACTCTGCATTCAATTTATTCAAACCTTGTGATAAACCAAGTGTTACCACGTCCACTGTTCCATTCACTTCTACAGTATTTTCTTTCCATACAAAGTTTACGGGAATGATTGTTTTGGATTTTCCAAATTGAAGGTTTAATTTTGCGGTTCCTGTTTCTCCCACTGAAATCTCAGAAAAATTTCCAATTAACTTTTGGTTACCTTTTACCGAACCAAAGAACAACTTTTTAATTTTGGAATCTCGGTCTGGATTTGAGGAATTGACGGACAAACTGTCTATTTGGAATCGAATTTTTTCCGCAACACCAAACTTTGATTTGTCTTTGGTATTACCTATAACACGAATTGTATCAAATTTACCTTTAACACCTGTTTTTTCTGTAAATTTGAACGCTGTCCATTCAAGGTTGGTTTGGGTTGGATCGTATTCATAAACGCAATTTTCTTTTGCATCAATTGACCCCAAGTTGCCGACAAGGAATAGTGCCAAAATAGTATAAAAAATTTTCATAGAAACCTCTGCACAATGATGGAAAATCAAAAACAAAGTTTTGTCAAGAGGAGTCTAAAGCACGAATTGAAATTCACATGTTAAAATTATTACAATCGTTGGTACTCCATTTCCGAAACCAACTCTTCAAAACAAAGGAGACGGAACTCCCCATACGACTTTCAACGGGAGAATCGTTCGCCCAGTCCATTTTGGACTTTTTATCAGAATCGTTAAGCATCCAATCTGTCCCAAGTCAAATTTTGGAAGGATTTCGCTCCCTCCGAAGTAAATTCCCACATGAATCTAAATTAGAATTTCTCGATTATTTAATAGCAGCTTCACACCAATACCAAATCAAACTTAACTTTGTCCAAAAATCCATTTTGGATATTAGAAGTTATATCACCAAAGATGCTCCGTTTTTATTCCAAATCAAAAGCAAAGACCTTGGCCTACCAGATTTTTATGCAGTGGTAGGTTACCATGCTTCCTCTTATCTCATTCGACCACTTCACAATTACATTGGAGAAGAAGAATGGGTTTCGGAAAAGGAGCTTCTCAAATTATTTGGAATCAAATCAACAAAAGATGTTGTCGATTGGATTGTTGCAGAACCAACATTTCCTTTTTCAGCTCCTCAAGTAATTCAATCTTCTACTTCAGCACTAAAGAATGCGATCAAACAAATTTACCATTTGATTCGTATTGAGTCAAAAGATGTTTGGATTGTTTTCATTTATGGAATTGGTATTGGAATACTTTCCCTGGTTGTTCCTGTTGCTACTTCTTCTTTAGTTAATATTGTTGCGTTCGGTGTTTTATTACAACCAGTCATCATATTAACTTTGTTGGTTGTGTTTTTTTTGGGATTTGCTGGTGCCATGCAAACCATTCAGATTTATGTCGTGGAAATTTTGCAACGTAGAGTTTTTGTTCGGATCGCAACCGAATTTGCCGTTCGGTTTCCAAGGATACGTCAAGATGCCCTAGACAAACACCACAACCCAGAACTTGTAAATCGATTCTTTGATACTATGACGATCCAAAAATCCATTCACTCTTTGTTAGTTGATGGATTGGCAGTTGTTTTAACCACTGTTATTGGATTTGTTTTAATTTCATTTTATCATCCAATTTTTATTGTATTCTCTTTGTTTATACTTGTTGTCGGTGGTTACCTCGTGATTTACCAACTCGGTAGACCAGCTTCCGAAAATTATATCAAAATATCAAAAGAAAAATACAAAGTAGCGGCATGGCTTGAAGAAGTTTCTCGCCATTCGGCTTTATTCCACTCAACATTTGGATCGCATTTTGCCATTGAACGAGCAGATTCCCTAATTCGAGATTATCTCTTTGCTCGCAAAAAATATTTTTCAGTTTATATCAAACAAATCATTGGTCTTGTCGGCATACAAGCGTTAGCTAGTGCGATCGTACTTGGGATTGGAGGTTATTTAGTCATCCATAGACAATTAACTATTGGACAGTTGGTAGCCGCAGAGCTTGTTATTGCAAAAGTACTCAATGATATTTCAAAATTTGGAAAACAACTCGATAGTTTTTATAGTTTAATTGCGGCAGTTGATAAAATCAATTCGGTCTTCCATCTACCAACATTAAAAACTAAAACAGTTCCTTTTGAAATTCCAAAAGGACCGATCCAAGTACAACTTTCAGGGATAGATTATTCCCTGACCAATGGACATAAAATTTTTTCACAGTTCAATTTAAAAGTCCAAGCAGGTAAAGCAATCGGTGTTTCATCTAACACACCTTATGACGCACACATCCTACTTGATTTGTTAAGTGGTCTCAGAGAACCAAATTCTGGTATTGTTGAATACAATCACCAAAACATCCACGAAGTTTCCAAAGAACAAATCCAGTCTTATACAGTCCTTGTAAGAGGAAATGAAATCTTTGAGGGGACGATCCTCGAAAACATACGTGTGGGTAGAGAAGAAATTTCACTTATCACAATCCGCGATTTATTAGACCAACTGGGACTTTGGAAAACAATCCAATCGCTACCATATGGAATCCACACACAACTGTTAACCTTTGGACATCCATTTGATAATGTCCAGTCTGCCTTACTTGCTTTGACAAGAGCTCTGATTGGAAATCCAAAACTGATTCTGATAGATGGAATCCTTGACCAACTCCCACCGGTATTGTTAACTTCTTGTTTAAAAGTTTTACTCCAAAAAAATCGGGATTGGACTGTGTTCATTGTGTCCAAATCTCCGACCATCCTTGGACAAATGGACCAAATCCTAAAACTGGAAGATGATTCTCATTCATTAAAGGTTAATTCATAAAAAACTATGAACACGAATATGTCACCAAAATGGAAACTTCGTAAAAACCTACCTTCGTATCGGTTAGTACAAACAGCTCTTCCAGCGCAAAGTTTAGCATACATTCTCACTGTAATTTTTTTCTTAAGTGTACTCATTTTACTCTATGTTCCTTGGCAACAAACCACAATGGGTTTTGGCCGAGTGGTTGCCTACGCTCCACTAGACCGCCAACAAGTCATTGAATCTCCTATTAGTGGAAGGGTTGTGAAATGGCATGTCCATGAAGGTACTCGTGTCAAAAAAGGAGATCCCATCATTGATATCTCCGATAATGATCCGAATTTTATAAGTCGAATTCGAGAAGAAAAAAATGCCCTCTTACAACGATTAGAGGCCGCAAGATCAAGAGAAGACAACATTCGATCTAGGATTTTAAGTTTGCGTTCTTCTATGGGAAGTGCGGTAAATGCTGCTGACTCTCGTAGGATGATGGCAAAAGATCGAGTCCGAGCCAGCGAACAAGCAGTAGATGCTGCAAAGGCTGCATTAAAAACTGCAAATCTCAATTTGGACCGACAAAAACAATTATGGGAAAAAGGACTTACTTCCAAAAGGACTTTAGAACTTGCTGAACTTGACCATACAAACGCAGAAACAGGACTTGACCGAGCAAAGGCAGCTTATGATGCGGCAGTCAAAGAAGAACGTGCATTAAATAGTGATACTGGAAGAGTCCAACAAGATGCAGAAGCGTCGATTAATGATGCGAAAGCATCACTCGCTTCCGCACAATCCGAAGTGGCAAGGGTTTTAGAAGACTTACCTAAATTAGAAGCAAGGTTATCTAGACAAGAAAACCAAGAAATTTTTGCACCAAGAGATGGGATCATCATGCGAATCCTAGTGAACCCTGATACACAACAGGTAAAAGAAGGGGACGGAGTTGCCATCTTAGTGCCAGATGCTGAAGACAAAGCGGTTGAACTTTTTATATCGGGGAACGATATCCCACTTGTTGGGGAAGGGAGAAAGGTCCGATTACAATTCCAAGGATATCCTGTATTACAAATTAGTGGGTGGCCAGAGACTGCTGTAGGAACATTTGGCGGTGTTGTCAAACTTGTTGATATCACTGATAATGGATCGGGAAATTTCCGTGTGCTTGTCATCCCTGACCGAGATGACCGCCAGTGGCCGTCCAGTCGATACTTACGACAAGGAGTTCGCGCCAAAGGTTGGATCTTTCTCAATCGTGTAAGTGTTGGATATGAATTATGGAGAAGGTTCAATGACTTCCCACCAAATTTACCAATGGATGATCCAGAAATGAAATCATTGTTAGATGAGAATGGTGGAGGAGACCAAGGAAAATGAAATCGCATCTAAATTCACTTTTATTTGCATTGATATGCCCTTTTGGTATGTTATTTTCCTTTTTGTTAGAAGCGGATCCTACAAAAGATCCTTTCGAGTCGTTACATGGTCCAAATATTTATTCACAAGACTATATCAACCAACAGCCGGGAGTCCTCACACTCGCGGAACTTTTAAAGTCTGTTGAAAAATCGTATCCGCTTGTCCTTGCTGCCGAAAAACTTTTAACTGAAACAGAATACAATTATTTGGCCGCAGAAGGTGCGTTTGATTTACAATTTAAATCCATGGGAACAACAAAACCCATTGGATACTATACAAATAACGCAGCAGATACAGTGTTTGAAAAACCAACTCCACTTGGAGGTACATCTTTTTTTGCGGGGTATCGTATTGGACGTGGTAAATTTCCAGCCTATGATGGAAGGCGAGAAACAAATGATTATGGGGAAGTAAGAGCTGGTGCCATCGTTCCCCTCATGCGAAACCGTGAGATCGATAAAAACAGAGCCGACCTTCGTAAGGCAGACATTGATCGTAAACTTGCGGAGTTATCCATCCAAAAATTAAAAATTGAAGTCATCAAAGAAGCAACCAAACGGTATTGGAAATGGGTAGCCAGTGGACAGGAGTATCTTGTCAACAAAGACCTGTTAGAGATTGCAAAGAATAGACAACAACAAATCTCACAACGAATCAAATTAGGTGACATTCCCAAAATGGAAGGCACAGAAAATGACCGTGCCATTTTACAAAGAGAATCACAATTTGTGTCAGCTGAACGAGAGATGCAAAAAGCAGCGATTGACTTATCATTATTTTTACGAGCTGCCGATGGTAACTTAATCCTTCCTTCAACAGACAGGTTGCCCATTGGGTTTCCCAAACCAATCGATTACAAAGGTTTGGAATTAGACAAAAGTATCAAAATCGCATGGAAGTTTCGACCTGAAATCCAAGATTATGAATTCAAAAGGGAAAAAGCCCGAGTCGACCAAGATATGGGTTACAACTCTTTGAAACCACAAGTGGATTTGGTAGTTGCTGGTTCACAAGACTTTGGTCCTGGTTCCGTGACGAGGGCAAAACCCGAACTAGAAGCATCCCTTGTTCTCAATGTTCCCATCCAAACAAGGCGTCCTCGAGGGATGATTGGAGCAGCAGAAGCAAAAATCGCTCAACTAGACCAAGAACTCCAATTCTCA
Source organism: Leptospira bouyouniensis (assembly GCF_004769525.1). Classification (NCBI taxonomy): domain Bacteria; kingdom Pseudomonadati; phylum Spirochaetota; class Leptospiria; order Leptospirales; family Leptospiraceae; genus Leptospira; species Leptospira bouyouniensis. Next base: position 96,833 of record NZ_RQFT01000003.1, read on the forward strand.
AAAGACAAAATCAAAACAGAAGTACAAGATGCTATCTCAGAAGTGATCGCATCTGCAAAACGTGTAACTGTCACTCAAAGTGAAGTCGAACTTGCGCGAAAATTGGAAGAGATGGAAAGAGAGCGATTTGCATTAGGGGATTCTACTCTGTTGTTTGTGAATATTCGGGAACAAACAAGTGCTGAAGCGGCAGTGCGTGAAATTAAGGCATTGTACGATCATCATGTCGCTGTTGCCAACTTCCAAGCATCGACTGCTAGCTTCTTACAAAATTCTCCGACTCCATAGTCGTAATTCTTCTGTAGAAAAAAAAACGACTTTCACATCTCAAGGAATTCCTAAACTTTTCCCTAAAGAAGGTATCTATGCACGGGGAAGAGTCACTTTTACAAGACATTGGTCTGAGTATTATATTTGCTACTGTTTTGAGCCATATTGCAAGGGTTCTCAAACAGCCGTTAATCTTAGGTTATATCATCGGTGGTGCGATGCTTGGTAAAGAAATGGGTTTTGAGCTTGTGACAAATGAAGCAAGTATTGAACTGATTTCAGAAATTGGACTCATCCTTTTACTCTTTATCATTGGACTCGAAATCAATCTCGCAGAACTCGCAAAAATGGGAAAGGCGATGTTCACTCTTGGTATTTTACAATTCACACTTTCCGTAGCATTTGTTTATTCTGTGTTTCCATTTTTTGGACTTTCTATTGGTTCCGAAAAATTTGACTTACTTTATATTGCCGTGGCCTTATCACTTAGTTCCACTTTAATCGTTGTTAAATTATTGCAAGACAAAGTAGAGATCAATACTCTCTCAGGAAAATTAACTGTTGGGGTATTGGTATTTCAAGATATCTGGGCCATTTTGTTTATGGGAGTTCAACCCAACCTAAACAACCCAGAAATCTTAAAAATCCTCAAATCTGTTGGGATTATTGTATTACTCATTGCCTTTAGTTTTAGCGTCAGTCGTTATGTTCTCGCCAAATTATACAAAGCATGCGCAAGTAGTCCTGAACTAATTCTATTAACATCGATTATGTGGTGTTTTTTGGTTTGTGGAATTGCAGGAGAAGCTGGGCTTTCCAAAGAAATGGGTGCTCTCGTTGCCGGTATGAGTATTGCCGCCTTCCCTTATGGTGCTGATGTGATTTCAAAACTGATTGGAATTCGAGACTTCTTTGTCACTCTCTTCTTTGTGGCACTTGGTCTAAAAGTCCCACTCCCTAGTTTGGAGGTTATCGGTCTATCTTCAGCCATCATTGCCCTTATGTTATTTGTGCGGATGATTACAATTGCCCCTGTCATCATCAAATTGAACAAAGGTGTTCGAAATGGATTCCTCACTGCACTAAACCTTGCTCAAATCTCTGAATTTTCTCTCGTTATTCTCGCATTAGGTGCTGGATTTGAACATATCACTCCCAAATTGCAAGCCGTGATCTTAACCTCCACGATCATCGCATCTGTATTATCGACATACATCATTATGTTCAATCATAACATCGCGGCTACATTAGAACGTCTCTTGGCTAAAGTGGGGATCACTGACCAAGCGGAAGAAACAAGTAATGACGAGAAAGGTGGGCATGGAGGCCATGGTGATGGAATGGTGCGAGATATCATCGTGCTTGGTTATTTCCGAATTGCGCGAGCCTTTGTGGAATACTTGGAAGATTTGTCTCCATCTCTTATCAAACGAATCATCATTGCCGATTACAACCCTGCCTTCAAAGAGGAACTTACAAACAAAGGTTTCCAATGGGCCTACGCTGACCTTGCCCACCCAGACTCGCTTTCCCACATTGGTCTTCATGATGCATCGATGGTCATTTGTACGATTTCCGATTCTTTTCTGAAAGGAACCAATAACAACCGTTTGCTTTCCACTCTTAGCAAATTGGCTCCAAATGCAAAAATCATTCTGACAAGTGACGAACCAGGTGAGGCTAAAAAATTAGTAGCAGATGGAGCTCAAAAAGTGATCATCCCAGGTGTTATCACAGGTGAATTTTTATATGAATACATTTCACGTGGTATGAGAAATAACGAAAGGGAAGTTTCGTAATTGAAAGTTATTTTAGAAATGAAACAAAGACAGAATCAAACTATCTAAAACGAATTTGAAATAAAAATACATAGAATTATTGTAACTTTCTTTTAAAAAGCTGGTAACAAATTACTGGCTTGTCTCTTTTTTCAAAACTGGTCAAAAACTATATTTTTTCCAGACCGATCACATACCGGTATCCAATATCTCTTGTGTTTCTTTAATGGAATTGATCACTAATCCCGCAACGGATCCAACATTACAATGATTAGCTTTGAAAAATTAATGAGTAATTTCTTTGTAGTAAAATGATATTTAAGCTTTATTTCATTTTACTACGAATTTCTGTCAAAATTTCAATTTGAATTTCTTGTATTTTCATCATTTTTGACCATTGATCAAGCAAAAGATGATCCACTTTTTCATGTAAGGTCCTAATTTCAATTTCAGATTTTAAATTAATTTTATAATCATTTTCAGATCGAATGCGGTCTTTCACTTCTTGCCTATTTTGACTCATCATGATTATAGGTGCTTGTATCGCTGCAATGCATGATAAAATTAAATTTAATAAAATAAATGGATAAGGATCAAAAGGTATTAAATAAAAATAAAAACTATTGCCAAAAATCCAAAAAAACAAGATTGTAAAAAATACGATTATAAATTTCCAACTTCCTCCAAAAGAAGCAACCTTATCAGAAACTTTATCTCCAAAATTTAATGATTCATTATTTAATGATGTATCAAGAGTCAAAATTTCATTTTCTTTGATACTTTTAATTACTTCTCTTTCTAATTTTTCAATATTCCCTTTTTCTTCTTCCACTAACTTTGTGATATATTTTGTTCGAAAAATGTTAAAATCATTTTTACAAATTTTACTGTCTGCATTCCATCTTGGATAATCAACATTGATCATTTCTGTAATTTCATTCCCAATGCCAAGTGCACTAATTAATTGATCTTCTCGAAACGACTTATTACAAACAAAACATTTGTTATTTTCCATATCATCCTCAAGCAAACTCTATTTTTTGTATAATCTCTTTCGATTTAAATCAGAAAACCAATCTTTGGCTTTGAAATCAATAGGAGTAATGATTCAGAATTAGAGCAAAAATACTTGCTACTCTGATTTCCAAAGTTTAGGAGAGAATGAAAGAGATAAAAATATCTAAATCAAACCCTTCTTTTTAAATTCTGTAATCACCACTTCCAAGTCTGCAGGGGAATCCACACCTAAGTTGGCTTTGTCGGAAAGGAAAACACCAATGGTTGATCCATTTTGAAGTGCACGCAGTTGTTCTAAAGATTCCACTGATTCCCAATCGGAAGCTGGTAGTTGGTTATAAGACATTAAAAAATCCCGTTCATAAGCATAAATGCCAAGATGACGGTGATACTTCGCATCACCTTTAAAGGAAGCCGGAATCATAGAACGAGAAAAATAATTAGCACGACCAGTTCGATCAAAAACCACCTTAACTTTGTTAGGGTCTTTTGGGTCTTCTGAGGGGGAAAAGGGTACTGCAGCCGTTGTCATTTCCCAATTTCGATGTTTTGTTTTTAAACCCACGACTCCATCGATAAGAGAAGTTTCCATGCCAGGTTCGTCGCCTTGGATGTTGACTATGATTCCATAGTTAGGGTACTTGTTTGCGACTTCAATGATACGATCGGTGCCTGTGGGATGGTCGGGGCTTGTGAGAATTGACTCTCCTCCAAAACCTAATACCACATCATGGATTCGTTTGTCATCAGTTGCGACCACCAAACGGTGGAAAGACTTCGAAAGGGAAGCGTGGTGGTAAGTCCACTGGATCATTGGTTTTGTGCCAATGAGGGCCAGTGGTTTTCCAGGAAATCTTGTGCTCGGGTACCGCGCCGGGATTACACCAAGGATTTGGTCGGACATAGTCCTAGTTTACCAAGAACTCGGTAAAGTAAACCTCTTTGATTTTTCCATTTGTCAAAATGTGATTTAAGTGGGCTTTGATTTCCTCACGCAAATCCAATTGGTTGGTAATGGATTTTAGATCATCTTTTGTTTTTCGAGCAATCACCAAGTTAATGATGTTTTGCATTTGAGCGACACGGGCTGCAAGTTCCGCTGAAAGTGCAGGTTGACCCGATTCAAATCCTAAAGACATCTTTAACTTCACAAAGTGTGATTCACCAACATCTGAAGTATTCACTCTAAACTCTTCTTGGAATGTGTAAACTTCCAAAGGAGGTGGAGCTTTCACAAGTGAAATATTCTTTTGTTGTTTGAAAACACTTGTTGCTGTTTTTTGAGCAACAAACATCGATATTACGGTTACAATGATAATTCCAAAAATGGCCGCAGCGATGTACAATAACCATTTGACAATGGGGGACATCCCAGCAGAGGCGGAACTACCTTCGGCTAACCCACCTTCTTCTTCATCTACTTCACGGTCGCCCATGTTAAAATTCTCCTTCTACATTTGTTTCAGTGTTCGGCAAACGAGTGTCAGGTAATCCATATTTACTTTCACCTGGTGCTCGTTTAGTAGACTTCTCTGTTAAAATGATGATATCCACTCTTCTGTTAAAAGCCTTTGCTTCCGGAGTACCTTCATTTTCCAACACAAGAGGTCTGTAGGATCCAAAACTAACCGCTTGGAACCAACTTGGTTCAATTTCTTCTGAGTTGATCATAAATACAGTGGCATTAACTGCCCTTGCTCCCGCCAAATCCCAGTTATTGATATATTCTCTTTCTTCACGTCCAGGACGACTCACTGGATTTACAGCATCATCATCACTATGCCCTTCTACTCTAACAAATCGTTCAAGCCCTTTGATAAGTCCTGCTGCTTTTCGTAGTGTTTCTCGAATAGCAGGTGTTAGGATTGCTGAACCTGGGTAAAAATAGTCTGCTCCTACAAGAGAAATCACAAGACCTCTTTCGTTTTCGGAGATTCTAACTTTCCCTGCTTCTACTTCAGGTTTGAATACTTCCTGGGCATCTTTTTTCGATTTGGATAAGTTACGCCCCACTACTTGGGAAGGAAGAGATTCAATTTGCATCCCCATCTCTTCCAAAGATCCTTTAGAAAGAGTTTGTCCACCAGTGAAAAAACCGGTGGTGGATTTAAATGCCGAGAGAATGATCTGCATCTCTTTTGCATCCGTTTTCCCTGTGGTATACAAAAGGATAAAGAAACAAAGGAGAAGTGTCACCATGTCCCCGTAAGTTGCCATGAACTCAGGAACTTTTTGGATACACTCAGGGCATTTTTCTTTTTTAGACGCCATGATTAAAGATTAATCTCCATCATCCTTCAATGCAACTCGTTCAGCAGGAGTTAAGAAACTCGCCAATTTCTCTTTTACAATCCTTGGGTTATCTCCCGATTGAATTGATAAAGTCCCTTCCACCATCACTTGTTTGATCACAAGTTCATCTTCTGATCTACGTGTTAGTTTTCTTACGACAGGTGCCGCAAATAAGTTCTGGGCAAGTGATCCGTATAATGTGGTAATTAGGGCCGTTGCCATACCTTGTCCAATGGCACTCGCATCCCCACCACCTAAGTTCTTTAACATCCCCACAAGACCCACAAGGGTCCCAAGCATCCCGAAACCTGGCGCAAAACCAGCGTAAGCATCCCACCAACCGCGACCATACGCATGTCGCGCAGCAGTGTTACCAATTTCGGTTTCCATAATGTTACGTACAAGTTCAGGGTCTGTTCCATCCACAACGAGTTGGATTCCCTTCTTTAAAAATTCTTCCGGTAATTCATTAATATCATCTTCTAAGGCAAGTAATCCTTCACGACGTGCTTTTTCAGAGAAACTAACTAAGGTAGTAATCAGTCCTGGTAAATCTGAGGGAGGATTTTGGAATGCTTTTTTTGTAACCGCACCCACGCCGATAGTAGATGTCCATGGGAAAGAGATGATGGTCGCGGCTGCCGCACCACCGAATGTGATCATGACGGATGGAATATCAATGAGGTCAGTGAGCGCAAGACCCCCCGAGACAACCCCAAGTAACATCAAGGCCAATCCTAAGGCCAAACCAATGACTGTAGCTATATCCATTTCTTATGTTTCCTCAGGCCTTTTTTCACCCACTCGAGGTAGGTTGTGGATTCTTGTTTGGTAAGCGATTACCTTTTCCACAACGTCCGTTACCGTCTCTTGTACAATGAATTTCTTCTCATTCACAAGAGTGATGATCGTATCTGGATTTGCTTCGATGGTCTCAATCAAATCTGCATTGAGAACAAATTCCGCACCTTTGAGTCGATGTAAAATGACCAAGAGATCCCCCTTCAGAGATTTCTATTTATGTCTATCGACTACCTTTCGAATTTCGCTTACGAATTTTTCTTCCGTGAATCGATTGATGGAATTTTGGAAATCCCAACGTTTGAATTGGATTTTTTCTGACCGTTTGATGGCATCATTTAAGGATTTTACCGTTTGTTCTTCGAAAAATACCCCTGTTTTGCCCTCTTTTACCGACTCTAAGGCACCACCTTTCCCATATGCGATGACAGGAGTGGCATAGGCTTGGGATTCCACAGGAGTGATCCCAAAGTCTTCCATCCCTGGGAAAATAAACCCACGAGCCTTTTTATACAATTCGATCACTTCGGTGCGGGGAAGTCCTTTTTTCCAAAGGATATTTTTTGGGAGATTTTTGACGAGTTTTCCTTCTTCCTGGCCCCCACCCACAAGGATAAGTGGTTTTCCATTCTCTCGAAAGGCTTCGATGGCAAGGTCAATTTTTTTATAAGGTGCAAAGGCAGATACCATCAAATAATAATCATCTTTTGAGTTATCATGCACACGAAAGTCTTGGGGCAAACATGGTGGATAAATGATTTTATAATCACGGCGGTAGTACTTTTGGATTCGCCTTCCCACAAAATGTGAGTTACATGTAAAATAATCCACACGGTTTGCAGAAGCAGCATCCCAAGTGCGAAGGTAATTGGCAATAGATTGTAAAAGAAAAAATTTAAAACCCTTTCGGTTTGGAAAATAATCATAATACATATCCCAAACATAACGCATTGGGCTATGCACATAACTTAGATGAAATGTATCAGGATGAGGGATGACACCTTTGGCGACACAGTGGGAAGAGCTGATGACAACATCGTATCCTTTAAGATCCAAGGATTCGATTGCCGTAGGGAATAAAGGAAGATAATAACGATAGTATTTCTCTTTAAACGGAAGGTTGTTTGTAAAGGCTGTTGTAATCTTTCTGTTTTCAATTCGTGCGTTTAGTTTCCCTTTTAAATAAAACAAACTAAACAAATCAGCCTCTGGGTATGCTTTTAACATACTATCAAGAACAACTTCTCCACCCCGCATACCGGTGAGCCAATCATGTATAATTGCAACTTTCATTAATTCTGTGGTCCAATCCTTCTTCCAGTTATCGGCGTAGTACGGCCGTAATACGATGCTGTTATTAAAAAAGGAATTGGCATGGTATTTTCTAAATTTCTAGAACTTTCCATATACCTTCTTCCTTCCTTTCCTATGGCTTCTGCGTCTTTGATGGTCGCAAGAAGTTCATCATACATCTCGGTACTCCCTATAATTTTAGGAATCGTACCTTGTGTTTGATTTAATTTATCGGTGATGGAACGAAAATCCAATGTGATTTGTCTTAGATCTGCTCTATTTTCTTCCATGGTTGCAGAAGTAGCTTTAAAAAAATCATCAAAATACCTTGCCGATGGTAAGTAATCTGGAGTTTTTTCCCCTTCTCGAAAGGTAGGTTTGAAAAAGGGTCGTTTTCCATCAGAACTCCCAGGGTTAATATTGATGATCCTACCCGAGAATAAAGTAACGGTTTGAAAATCCACCTCATAATTATCCCATAATGTCAATGGATCTTCCAAAGCAATATGGAGTTCGATCGCATGATCCATGTTATGGTCGAGAAATCTTCGATCTGGGACATCGATAAGTGGTCTGGAATCAATATGAGCTACGTATCCCTTTTGGATTCCAAGGATTCGAACTTCGGTCCCTTCTTTGATCCCATCAATTCGTGAATAAAACAATGAAAGTCGATAAGGATATTTTTTGGTAGGTCTATCTGGTTGGATAACAGTTGTAAAAAATGCAAAAACCAAAATCGAAAAAAAAATGATACCGGTGATGGTTTCGTTGTTTAATTTTTTTGATTTCACAGGGGACTCAAAGTAGTTTCTTTCAAAAGAAAGAGTTGGCAAGCAGATTTTACATGAGTGAATGGAATGAGATGAAAGCAGTCACCATCCTCAAATACGATGAAACCGAACCACAATTGGAACTCCGTGAAAAAGAAATTCCAACACCAAAAGAGAATGAAGTCAGGATCAAAATCCACCTTTCTCCCATCAATCCATCTGATCTGATGTTCATTCGTGGACTGTATGGATTCAAAAAAAAAGCTCCTGTCTCTGCTGGTTTTGAAGCCAGTGGTACTGTCGATGCAGTTGGCAGTGAAATCAAAACCCTGAAAGTAGGAATGTCTGTTTCTTGTGTGGCCCCTCAAAATGATGGGTCTTGGGCAGAGTATATGATCACTACTGAAGACAACTGTTTGCCGTTAGTAGATGGTGTTACACTTGATGAAGGTTCTAGTTTTTTTGTGAATCCGATGACAGCTTGGGCAATGGTCTCACGATGCCAAAAAGAAGGACACCAGGCGATGGTCCAAACAGCAGCTGCCAGTGCCCTTGGTAAAATGGTAGTTCGCCTTTGTAAAGAAAAAGGTATTCCTTTAATCAATGTTGTGCGAAAGAAAGAACAAGAAGATAGTTTAGCAGAAATTGGTGCTGAAAACATTCTCAATTCCACTTCACCCAATTACCAAAAAGAATTATTCAAACTTTCAAAAAAACTAAATGCTACCTATGCAATTGATGCAGTTGCGGGGGATACGGCTCAGTCTCTTGTGGAATGTATGCCTTATGGGTCCAAACTGATTTGTTATGGAGCGCTATCAGAAAAACCATTTGCTGTGAATTCAGGGATCATCCTTTTCCAAAATAAAAAAATCGAAGGATTTTGGTTATCCTCTTGGATTTATGAAATTGGATTGGAAGAATTTCAAAAACAAGCAAAGGAAGCACAAAAATATTTGAAGACAGTTTTCCAAACCAAAATCAATAAACGATTTAAATTTGAGGAATACAAAGAAGGTTTAGAATTTTATAAACAACATATGACGGAAGGGAAGGTCGTTTTTGGTCCGTAATTTAATTTCTACCTTTGGGATTTGTTTGCTGGTAACATTTGTTTTTTCAAATTGTATCAGCGATACAAAAAAAAATCTCGATAGCCTCAAAGCGTGTAAGTTTGATTTGGTGGATGTTCGCGTTGACCTAAAACCAAATCCAAGTTTTCCTCTCATACCTTTACTTGATTTATATCCACAAATTTCTGTCACCAATCCAAATCCTACCAAAGTCAACATTTACCAATTTGATTTGGACATTGAACTTGTTACTTCGCAAGGGAAGGAATACATTGGAAAACTCCAAAACGAGAGCCCCGTTGAAGTAGAACCAAATTCTGAAACTTTAGTTGTATTAAAACTAGTGCCTGAACAAAAGGGATCCATCCTTCCAAAACTTTTAATGTTAGCCAAACAACTTGGTGAAGCAGCGAGAAAAGGGGGAGAAGCAGAATTTGAAATCTACGGAACAGTGCAAGTGGATAGTGTTTTTGGAAAACTTCCAATACCAATCAGGGAAGTTTCTCGGATCAAATTAAAAAAATGAATTCAAATTCTTTGATTCGTTTCCTGCTGATCATTGTTAGTTGCATCGCATTGCAGTGCATACAAAATCGAGATGACTTGTTTTACTCTGCCGTCGAAGGAAACCAAAAAATATTCGAAAATTATGCACTCAAAAACTCAGCATGTGGCTCCAATAAACTACCAGGATCACTTGCCCTTGGAAGAGTCAAAATTGACGACGCAAAACTTTGTTTTAGAGCTATAGAACTCACAAGTTGTCCTGCATGGAATACTGAGGGTTTTATTCCTGATTCTTGTAAAGTGATTGGAACAAGTTTGCGATAGATATGTTGCGTTATTTATTTGATTTATCAAACGCTGAAATTTTTTTATTCGCAGCACTTGGACTCGCCGGTGTATTTTTAATCTTGTTTGGAAAATTACGGAAAAAAGAATCATCATCCAACTCAAAAACCAAACCAAGTTCTAGTGCAGATGATTCGAATCGAAATACGGATGGAAAAACCAAAAAAGATTCTAAATCTTCAAAAGATAATAATCTTAAGGTGATGGAGATATTTGACTATAATGGAACAAAAATCTTACACCAAGACGGAGCATATACGGTAAACGATCAAGGTGTTGTTACCAATTATATGAATTGGAATTTACTTCCAAACAAATACCAAAAAATGGTAAAAGAACTCGATAATCGTTCGTTAGGTGAAAAAGGAGAAGATTATTTTTTAGAAATGATCAATGGTTTTTATTATGTATCTCTGCCAGGTGGAAAAAAAAAGAGATACGATTCTATCCAAAGTATCCCGGCAGACATACGAAAACGACTAGGGGTTTAAAAAGACTAAGTAGATAATACTTCCACTTTCTTTTTAGATTTTACCTCTGATCTGTTCTTCCGATTTTCTAACTTCTCTTGTTTTTTCGCAAGGTCTCGATTAATTCCTTCTTCCAATACTTTTTTAGGAGGTTTTTTTAGATCCCAAACGATACCAAACCAACTGAGAACTTTAAGGATATAATACGTAACATCAATTTCATACCAATAAAAACCCTGGTTTACCGACGAACAGTAGTAATGGTGGTTATTGTGCCATCCTTCTCCCATCGTGAGTAGCGCTAACCAAACATTATTTTTACTTGTATCCCTTGAATCATAACGAACAGAACCATATACATGGGAAAGTGAATTGATGGTCCATGTAGCATGGCCTAAAATAAAAGTTGATACTGCATAACCATACACGAGCCAACCCCACCCACCAACGGCATAAAGTAAAATTGCATACGTTAATGGTGGGATCCAATGGTTCCGATCAAGCCATCTGAGCTCCGGGAATTTGTAAAAGTCAGGTATGAGTTTTGCTTCATAGTCATTATAATCGTCTCGCAAAAACCAAAACATATGCGAATACCAAAATCCTTTTCTACTTGGAGAGTGGATGTCTTTTTCTGTATCCGAATACTTGTGATGGTTTCTATGATGTGCCGCCCACCATAATGCACCCTTTTGCATAGACATCGAACCAATCCATGCCAATACAAATTGGAAGACCCTGGATGTTTTAAAGGAAGCATGAGAAAAATAACGGTGGTAAGCGCCCGTAATTCCAAACATACGGAGGAAATAAGAACCAACTGCAACCCAGACCAAAGTCCAGGAAAAGGGGACAGTAAAAACCGTTAAGACAGTCGCTTGTACAAGGAAAAATAAAACTAAAAAAAGGAGAGGTGCCTGTTCTTTGACAACAGGTTCCACGGAGGAAGATGCAGAATTCATTCAATAACCTATACCTATTGGAGTCTTTCCAACTCGATTGGTTGCAAAAAAATTCATTCTACTTGATTCCCGATTTGCCTCTCCTACCCTGTCCATAAACCCATGTCATCGAAAATCGTTGTCCAAAAATACGGTGGAACCTCAGTTGGTGACACCACCAAAATTAAAAATGTGGCGAAACGTATCAAACGTTACCACGACGAAGGCCAAAAAGTTGCCGTTGTAGTTTCTGCAATGGGACATACTACCGACGAACTTGTCGATCTTGCCGACCAAATTTCTCAAAATCCACCAAAACGTGAAATGGATATGTTACTCTCCACAGGAGAACAAGTTTCCATCGCATTACTCGCAATAGCTCTCAATGAGTTAGGAGTCCCTGCTCAATCTTTTACAGGTTCTCAGTTAAAGATTTTAACAGATGGAAACTTTTCTAATGGAAAAATCGAAATGATCGACAGGTCAAGAATCGACGAAGCCTTTAACAAAGGGAAGGTGGTGATTGTTGCTGGATTCCAAGGAATCGACAAAGATGAAAACATTGTCACATTGGGCAGAGGTGGAAGTGATACTTCTGCTGTGGCTCTTGCGGCGGCACTTGGTGCAGACGAATGTGAAATTTATACAGATGTAGATGGTGTATATACAGCTGACCCAAGAAAAATCCCGACAGCAAAAATGCACAAACAAATCACGTATGAAGAGATGTTAGAACTCGCAAGTCTTGGGGCCGGAGTTCTCCATTCTCGAAGCGTAGAATTAGGAATGAATTACAACGTGGTGATCCACGTGCGATCTAGTTTCCATGATAAACCGGGAACATTAGTTATGAGTGAGGATAAAATAATGGAAAAAATGAAAGTAAGCGGAGTAACAGCAAAAGGGGACCAAGCACGTGTTACCATCGCTGATGTAAAAGACAAACCAGGGATTGCAGCCGATCTTTTCACTCAATTATCCAACAAAGATGTCATTGTTGACGTGATCGTTCAATCTTCTCCAAGGGACGGTATCAATACTATTTCTTTTACCATTGCTAAAAAAGATATCAATGCAGCGAAACCAATTATTGAAGCATATGCAAAGGAACATGGAAATGGAAAAGCAGAAATTGACGAAAACATTTCGATAGTTTCGGCTGTGGGAGTTGGTATGAAATCACATGTTGGTGTGGCGGCAAAAATGTTCCAATCGCTTGCTGAAAAAAATATCAATATCGAGATGATTTCGACATCTGAGATCAAAATTTCTTGTGTCATCAAACAAAACCAAGCGGAAGACGCAGTAAAAGCTTTACATACTACCTTCATCGGGTAGATTTATGACCGTATGCAAAAAAGACCACGACTCCCTCGTCATCTAGTTTTCATTTTTGCTGCGGTTGTTAGTTTTTCACTCACCGTCCCTACCAATCCTCTCGGCTCCTACGAGTCTTTGAATGCGGTCCTTGCGATTGTTGGACCCAAATCTATTTCCACATTGGATTACGAAGAAGGAGTAGAACGGTATAAAAACCTTTCTCGTTTTTTTCCGAACTACCGAAAAAAAGGATCTCTCCATTCGCAAGTCATCGACTTTCTCATTGACAGAGCAGTCGTAGACAATGTTGCCGATGAAGAATCTATCCAAGTCAACGAAAAACGAATCGAAGCCGAAATCCAAAAAAGGATGGAAGCCCAAGGAATCAGTGATTTGGAACAATTTAAAAAATCGGTTCAAAACCAATTTAATCTCCCGTACGATGTTTGGTTAGACGATCTTCCTTACCAAATCAAAAAAGGACAACTTTTACAGATTAAAGTAAGTCCACCTCTTCCTTCAGAACAAGAAGTTCAAGCTTGGTATAACAAAAATAAGGCGAAAGTGGGAAATGAATTTAAATTCCGTGAACTCGTTTTTTCCCCTGCCAATTCGTCTATAGAAGAAGAGTCTCGATTGTTCAATGAACTCACCGAAATCCGAAACAAATCCTTACAAGACCCTTCCTTTTTTAAACTTGTTGCATCTGGACCAAGAAATGAATCTCGTTATCGATTGAATGGTGGACTTGTAAATTATGTTCCTACGTTTGAATTATACAAAACGCAACCCACGACTGCTTCTGTCCTAGCACAGGTTGGAGGTCAGGGAAAATTTTCAGAAGTATTCCGTGACGACAGAAAAAGATATTGTTTGGTATATATTGAAGGTATGAGACCAACCCCACTTGATGCAGTGAGAAAAGGTATCCAAGGATTTTTGTTTCGTGAAAAGGAACAAACTTCCTTTGAGGAATGGGTAGTAACCACACGAAAAAATACATCCATCACGATCTTTGATCCAATATATATCAAAGAACACAATATCAGTAATCCAGAAGAAAAGTACAATTCAGATTAATGATTAATCGTAAGGAATATAACCCTAGCTTTGCGGTTGTTTATTTAGACAACCAATCACTTACCTTTTTAGAATCCAATTTTGATCTAGGTGCCTTCGATTCATTCGTTAAAAAACTTCATAAAGTTTTTCCAAACTTAAACATTCATATGAATGTCTCCAAACTCATTAAAACGAAGTTAGAGAAAGAATCCTTATCAAAATTTTTTGTGTTTTATGAAACAATTCCCTCTGAAATCGATTTTATCAAAGAAATTGGAAGTTTACTTCCAGAATCTCAGTTCAAGGATCCGGAATGGGATGAAGTATGTTTTTTGTATTTCACAGGTATTTCACCGATCCTAAACTCAACACTGACGGAAAAAATTTGGAACCGACATAAAAACTTTTTCAGCCAATATTCCTATTCGGAAAACATTCCTCCTGGTCTCATTCCTACAGTCATTACTCGAGAGTTTTTAAGCTCCATACCAGAGCAACTAACAAGCGATATTCACTCGTTCTTTTTAAAGAACATCAACCAATATGATGTTGATATTTTTTTTCAATCTCCAGATTTACGCCAATTAAGATTGGATTTTCGTTATAACTCTCCTCGCTCAAAAATTCTCATCCAAGGTTTGCAAAAAATCTCTGATGACATTCCATATGAAAATTTACATGTTATCTTAAAACAAAATCCAGAATTGTTCCGAAGTGCTCCATCTTATTTAGAATGGGAAATTTATAAAGGATGTGAACTCTCTTGTATATTTTGTCCACGTGAGTTTACAGACAAAACCAATGATGGTAGTTTTGTTTCATTTGATTCCGTTAAAAAAACAATCAAACAATTTGAGGATCAGTTATTTTCACCAATCACTATCAGTTTGACAGGAAATGGAGAACCTCTTTTACACCCAGAATTTGTTTCAATTGTAAAAGAAATTCTTGGTTTATCCCAACTTAAAGAACTCATCATTGAAACTGCATTGTATAAGAACTTTGACCTTTTACATTCCCTAATCAGTGGATTGGACACGAAATACAAAGAAAAACTTTGTATCATAGCCAATATCACAACACTCAAGGAAGATACTTACCAATCGTTGTATGGTAAAAAAGGTCTATCACAAGTATTAGAATCAATTGACTCATTATCGAAAATACTACCTCAAAACTCACTTTATGTTCAAATGATCAAAATGAAGGAAGTAGAAGAAGAGATTGATCCTTACTTCACTTTTTTTGAAAAAAAAGGAATTCATATCATTTTACAAAAGTATAACAGTTTTGCTAAGCAACTACCAGAACGTAGGGTGAGTGATCTCACACCAATTCATCGAGATTTCTGTTGGCATTTAACTCGCGATATTTACCTTTCTGTCACTGGAGATGTATCTATTTGCAAACAAAACCAAACAAAAATAATTGGAAACATTTTCACCGAATCTTTGTTAGATGTTTGGATGAAAGGTCTTGATTCATTTACTAAAAGTTTTAACGGTGAACATGATAAAATTCCAGCTCCATGTCTGAATTGTGATGAGTGGTATACATTCAACGCATAATAGTTTTGCCTTTATTCAGGCAAGACTAGGCTCAACACGATTTCCAAAAAAAATTTTAAAACAAATTCCCGAAGGATCAGATTCAACTTTTTTGGACCATATACATCGTCGTCTGAAAACTGTTTTTGATTCAAACCAAATCGTATTTTTAATCCCAGAATCTGATATAGAATCCATCCAATATTTAAAAACAAAAGGGTATCTATATTTTTGTGGATCCGAATTAGATGTAAGAGATAGATTTCGGAAGGCGGCAAAACATTTTGGTGCAAAACATATTTTTCGCCTAACAGCTGACAATCCATTCATTGATATTGATTCCATTCGTTATTTATACGAAGCTATATTGGAAATGACGGAGAAATACTATAGTTTGTCTATGGAAGGTTTACCTTTGGGAATGGGAGTCGAATGTTTTTCCACAGATTCATTATTTTACCATTCTGAGGAAACAGAATTAGAAAGACATAAAGAACATGTCTCGTTACATATCAAAGAATTTCCAGAAATACACAGACAATATCGTCTTTCACCTCCTCATTTACAACGCGTAGATGCATTCCAACAATTAAGCAAAAATGAAATTTCAAAACTTAGAATCACTGTGGACGAATGGAAAGATTATGAATTGATATGTGAGATTTGGAAAACTTTGGGCGACAAAAACCCAAATTTTGGTGCTGAAGAAGTACTCCAACTGTACCAAAACAATCCTCATATGTTTTCACTTAATGCTTCAGTTGAACAAATCGTTTTTGAATTGCCCAAAAATGAAAAAACAAAAAAACAAGTGAACATACTGTATGGAAAGCCAGACGAATATGGATATGGACACTTTGAACGATGTAAATCATTATCGATATATTTGCAATTGTATGGATATGATGTAAAACTAACCAGCTCGTTTGACAATTCAGAAATAAATGTTCCTCACATCTTTGATATCCGAGAAAACGAGTTTTCCGTAAGAAATTCTTTTTTTATAGACAATGTAAACCATCCACCTAATAATACTAATGCGTGTTATTTTCTGCCTCATCCCTCCTATCCAATTTTGAATACAACGTTAGAGAAAGACAGTTTCACAAAACTTTCGTATTATAGTTCTCCCATTTCAGAAGTTGATCGAGGGTTGGGAACCAGTCCAGGCAAATTATTAGTGTATGCCGGCCAATTAGATGAAACCCAATCCGAACAAATCGATAATTTTTTATTACAGTTTCATCAATCAAAGATGAATTCACAAACTCCAATCTTTCAATCCATACTTCGTATTGGAGGAACCAAACCGAAAGATAATAATATTCAGTTTGTTCAGAGGATTCCTTATACTGAATTTTTAAAAGAAATGGAATCTTCTGAATGGATCTTTACTTATTTTGGCCAAACGATGATGGAGTGTGTAGCGAAAGGCAAAAAGGTGTGCTTATTTGGAATATCTGAAATCCACGAAACACTTGGTAAATTTGCAGAAAAAGAACTTAATATTCCTTATATTGGAACATTAACAGAGTTATCCAATTTACGCCATTTCCCGAAGAAAACAATACCTAAAAAAATCAAATATGTTCGCGATGCCCATATTCAAATTTTAAACTGGTTAAATTCCATTAATTCAGAAATATATGAAAATTAAAAAAGCTCTACTCCTTTCCATTCTAATCTTTTTTATGTCCTTCCTTTCATTATCGGCTGATGCAGAGGATCAAGAATCAATTGAGCTCAACGCAAAAATCGAAATTGAAAAGGTAAGTCGCAATATTATCAATGCACTTCGTTATGGCCGTTTTGTTTTGGCAGACTCAGAATGGAAAAAAATCCAATCGGACGTGTATAAAACTTTTGCTGAATATGATTATCTTAATGGAAGTTTGTTGTATTCACGAATGGAATGGCAAGAAGCCAAAGAAAGTTTAAATCGAACTTTAAAGAAAGAACCAAATCACGAAGCTGCAAGTTTCCTTCTTGGTATGATTTATGCTCAAGAAGATAGTTGGTCAGAAGCAAAAGAAACTTGGCTGGAAACCAATCAAATCTCTCCTTATAATCCTTTTTACCATTATAATTTAGGACTCGCTTATTATATTTTAAAAGATTATCCAAATGCGATTTCGTCCTTAAACAAATCATTAGAATACAAATCAAATTACAATGAAGCCAAATTGATTTTAGCGAAAACCTATTTGGAACTAAATCAAGTCGATAAAGCAAAAATCGAACTTTTGTCTATTTTGGAACAAGATCCTAAACATATGCAAGCATCTCATTTGATGGGTCGTGTCATTTACCTTATGGACAAAGATCCAAAAAAATCACTTACCTATTTAAAAAATCCAAGAGCGCTCGGTTGGAGAGAAAAGAAAGTATATGCTCGTTGTTATTTTGAAATGAGAAAATGGCGAGAAGCAGAGAATTTATTAAGACCGATCGCCTATTCTCCGTTTGCCGACGAGTACGACCAAAGTTTTTATCTAAACTTACTTCTCAATTTAGGATTTGATGAAAGAGCGAATGACTTTTTTCATTTTATCCAAAAACAATCGCAAAATGAATCAAAAATTGCAGAAGCTTATAGAATGTTACTTTCTTCGCGTGAAGGAAAAGATTTATTATATCACTACTTTAAATTGAGATACTAATGGAAGCCATTTTGCATTGTAAAATGTATGAATGGCCGCAAAAAACTTCTGAATGATAATACATCATTTCACTTCTATTTTAGATTTTAGAGAAATCGGATGCGGAAATAAGATAAACGGTTAAAAAACCAATTTAAAATAGAACATAAGCGATCAAATTTATGTTCTAAATCAAATTGGATTCATTTTACGAAACTACGATATCAGTTTTGGCTTGGGTATACTTCCATTCAACAGCTACACGGATTAATTTTTCGTTTTCTGTGATGCTGAGTTTAGACTTAATACGAGATCTTAAAGTTTCAATGGTAGATGGAGCAAGGCCCATATTGGCTGCGATTTCTTTTACAGGCATCCCTTCTCCAATCATGAGAAATACTTCTAATTCACGGTTTGACAATCTGTCGATTGGATCTTTTTCATCTTTCTGGGAAGCACGATACAAATGCCCAAGTAACCTTGTTGCTTGGGATGAGCTTACAAAATAATCACCTTTTAGTACTGTATGTATGGCTTCTACAATTTGTGTGGTAGTATCTTCCTTGAACACATAACCCATTGCACCTAGTTTAAAAGCGCGATCGACAAAGGTATCGTCCGTCAACATACTGATGATGATAACGGCGATATTTGGAAATGTTGTTCTAAGCTTTTTCAGAAGTTGCAAACCGTTTTGGTTTTGTTTGAGTTGGATATCAATCAAAACAAGTGTTGGTTGCATCTGTTCTATATCGTTAAATGCTTTTTCAATATTATCCGCACTTCCAATACATTCTAAATCTTCTGATTTAGCGATTAGGTTTTGTAGTGCATCGACTACAAGTGGATGGTCATCAACGATATAGACTTGTTTTTTCATAACTTCCGACTCTAAGATTCTTTTAATGCTGCGATCATTTCTTGCGTTGCTTTTTTACCATCGCCAAACAACATCAAACAGTTGTCAGCGATGAAAAGTGGATTGGGAACTCCAGCAAATCCAGGGCTCAAACTACGTTTGATTACTACGACTGTTTTTGCATTTCCTACATCCAATATCGGCATTCCAGCAATCGGTGATTTAGGATCTGTTTTTGCAAGTGGGTTTGTTACGTCATTTGCGCCGTTAACAATCACAACATCAACATTTTCGAAAGTACTATTGATCTCGTCCATCTCTTTCAATCGATCATAAGGAATATCTGCTTCAGCAAGTAATACGTTCATATGACCTGGCATACGACCAGCAACTGGATGGATCGCAAAGGTTACATCAATGCCACGAGCTGTCAAAAGTTGGTATAAATCTCTAACAGTGTGTTGCGCTTGAGCCACTGCCATTCCATATCCTGGAACAATCACCACACTTCTAGCAACATCTAGTAACATTGCCACTTCTTCAGCGCTAGTTGATTTCACTTTACCAGAGTAAAAATCGCCATCATCTTTCATTTCTGTAGCGACAGCCCCGAATCCACCGAAGAGAACATTCGTCAAACTACGGTTCATCGCTTTACACATGATTTGTGTTAGAATGATTCCAGATGCTCCTACAAGAGAACCGGAAATGATAAGCACATTGTTATTGAGAACAAATCCTGTTGCAGATGCTGCGATTCCCGAATATGAGTTTAGGAGTGAGATCACCACAGGCATGTCGGCTCCACCAATTGGAATCACAAGGAAGATACCGAGGAGTAAGCTAACGCCACTTAAAATCCAATAAATAGATTCATCTGTTGGCTCCAAACATCCATACACACCTAGTCCCACAGCAGTCAGTCCCACAAGAATTTTTACGAGTTGGTCACCTGGGTAACGAACTGCTTTTTCAGTGATAAAACCTTGTAATTTTCCGAAAGCGATAAAACTTCCAGAGAAAGTAATTCCACCAACAATGGCAGAGAACACAATTGAAACCACTTCTTGGTAATTTACGGCATACGAATACTTAGGGATGGAAAGTTGTAATGCGGCTCCAGCTACAAATACAGAAGCAATACCACCAAAACCATTTAAAACAGCAACAAGCTGCGGCATTGCAGTCATTTGAATTTTGATCGCAAGGATGATTCCGATTACGGAACCAATGAGAACACCAACAGCGATCCATTCATAAGATAAAATTTCACGATCAAAGAGTGTTGCGACTACGGCAATGAGCATCCCAAGGGCACCAAGGAAGTTTCCTCGAGTGGCTGTTTTTGGATGTGCTAATTGTTTGATGCCTACGATAAATAGGATGGATGCAATGAGATAAGCGAGATTTAAAATACTAACGAGTTCCATTATTTTGGTGCATCCTTTTTCTTAAACATGCCAAGCATTCTGTGTGTGACAAGGAATCCACCCACTACGTTGATAGTAGCGAAAATAACCGATAGTAATCCCAAAATTTTGGTGATATTACTTTCTTGGATCCCAGCAGCATAAAGTGCACCAATCAAGGTAATGCCAGATATAGCGTTGGAACCCGACATAAGTGGGGTGTGGAGGATGGGAGGGATTTTTGTGATGATTTCAAATCCCACGAAGATCGCAAGGACGAAAATCGTGACGGCTGTAACAAATATTTCCATAAACTAGTAGTAGTTATGGAAAAAATGGCCATTTTGGAAACAATATTTTAGGGAATTTTACGTAAACGAGGCCCACTTCCTAACTTTTGAACCAAATTTCCAGGGTATGGAATGAGTTTCTTAAATCGAAAATAGGTCCAAAACCCTTGTTTCCAAAGAGACGAATCAAAAATTTCGACTCCCAAGAGAACAAAAACATAATTTTACCGAATGATCGTGTTTTGGTTCTTAAAAGTTCATTGGAGCAACTAATAGAGACATAAAACTTCATCCAGAAAGTATAAGAAACGATATCTAACAATTGCTAACCTTATTATCTCAAATAAATCTATCCACATAATCATAGTTAGTTTATTCTTAGAAAAAACATTCTGACATAGGTTTCTCTCTTATAACATTGATTTGACGAATTTTTCATCAATCTGTAGCGACCTTCGCTAAGATTCGAAATCATCCAAGAACAAGAAACAATATACGTATTTTTTTAATTCGAAGGCAGGAAAGAAAAATAACTAAGGATTTCCCTAAAATAAATTGACTGTCTTTCCGAGTAACCGACTCTTGTTGAGCAACTTAAGGCCAAAAGCCTCAACATGGAGTACGATTTTGACAAATTTTAAAAACGTAAAAAATTTCTTTCGCATGATATATGGAACCATTAGGATTATAATATGTTTAACTTTTGTTACTTGTGAATCAAATAACTCAGACATTACGGCTATCGCTAGTGCACTTGCACTCGTTGCAAATAACAGTTCAACTTCTAGTAGTTCAGTAACATCTTCCTGCGCAACCACGGGGACTTGTAAAATATTCATCTCAAATCCAACTGCTCCTATGAATGCAGGTATTTCTGGCTTTGATAATCACTGTAACAATTCGGCAAATAAACCATCAGGTAGTCATACTTACAAAGCATTGATTTCAGATGGAGTAAAAAGAAGGGCCTGTTCTACAGCAAATTGCTCAGGTGGAACGTCTGAAAACATTGATTGGGTTCTCAAACCGAACCAACAATACAAACGAAAAGATGGAACCACAATCATCGCAACTACAAATGCCAATGGTATTTTTGTTTCTTCACTGACCAATGTAATTGATCCAGATATGTTTGATGGAGCTAGTGATCATGTTTTCACGGGTGTAAATGCAGACTGGACTCCTGGTGATGATTGTTCTGATTGGACAGGAATTGGAAATGCGATGACAGGAGCATATCTTTATGCTGATTTCCGAACTTTTGCAGAAAATTCAAGAAATTGTAATACTATGGTTGGAAATGTCTATAAAGGGAAAGCAATCTGTGTGGAACAATAGAGTCTCTTTATTATCCAAAAACAAATAACTTTTTCTCTTGTTGTTTTAACGAATCCAAAGGAACCGCTAAATTTATAGTGGTTCCTTTGCTATCACTCTTGATTCAAGCGATTTGTTTTCAGGGATCATTATTTGTTAACGAATCTAATCATTAGTTGGTATCATTTTTATGTTTGGATGAATAATATCTTTTAAATTGATTTTTGTTCATTTAGGTAATAGATCAATCCAAGGCATTCTCAATCGGAAAAATTCAAATGTTTTATCTGAGAGTTTTTGGTAACCTTTTTCTGTTAAATGACCCCCATCCAATAAATCTCCGCTTTTGATAAATAACTCCGAATCCAAACGTGGAACAAAAACGATTCGTTCCTTCATCAAAAGGTTTAATCTCAATACTGCTTCTGTTGGCCAAGGAAATTCAACATACCAAAAATTGATCACAAGTATATGATCACATTTTCCTTGAAGTAATGTAAGCGATTGGATTTGGTTTTGAATTGTTATTTCTAAATCTGATTCCCTTAGAAATAAATTTCCATAAAAATCATTCATCCCTCCATTAAGAATGCAAGCTTGGTATTTTGATTGGTCGGACTGAATTGTCTGTAAAATGTCTGATGATTTTCTTGCAGGGAAAGCATTTTTAATGACTACAAATGGTTTAAGTTGATCCTCTGGCCAAGATGCCATAATACTATCACCAAACATACCTAATGTGGGTCGAACGATACTAAAAATCAATTCATCGTTCTTATTCTTGGTTTTGTCACAGTGAACAAATTGTAATAACAATATTAATATAATTAGTTTGTTCATATAATACCTAAAACCAATATCATAAATTAGATGGTTTTAATTTTTTCATTTTATATTCAAAATTAATAATATTGAATTAAAAATGCATCAAAAGTTCCTAATTTAGCTTGTCCATCAAATCCACCAGAAGTAAATCCCGATACGTAAAGAGTCCCAAAACGATCAGCAGAAATTCCTCTCCCTGAAAGTTCAATTCCGTTATTTCCAGATAACCGTATCCAAATTAGGTTACCGTTAGAATCATATTTAGTTAAATGGGCGTCATTGTTTCCTACTTTTGGAATTCCAAGTAAATTTCCATTTGTTCCACCAAAGGTATAAACATTTCCTGAATTATCAGAATAAACTCCGTACGCATAGGTAAGACTACTTCCACCACCACCTAACAACCTTGTCCAAATTTTCTCTCCAAAAACATTCAATTTAGTTAAAAATTGAACAGTTGAACCGTCTTTTACGATACCATCTAAATTTCCGTTTGTATCACCTGATACATAAATGTAACCTTTCTGATCAACTGACATAGTCCTAATTTGCGTTGAGATTGTTATTCCACCTAAAACTTGAGCCCACTTAAAATTTCCATTTAAGTCTAACGATACAATATAAGAATCAGTTAGATTTCCAGGTGGAGTTTTTCCAAAAAAACTGGTCCCGCCACTTATTTGGCCTGCTACAAGAATTGACTGAGTTGTTGCTTCATATTGGATATTCTGTCCATATGATGAAATTCCAGTATTGTCAAAAAGTTTTGTCCAAACTAAATCACCAAGGCTGTTGTATTTTAAAACAAATGTATTCCTTCCTCCAGTCGCTGTCTGACCATTTAACAACTGCTCTTCAGTATTCCCGGTTATGTATACGTTCCCAAAATAATCTGAAGTGACACCGGCACCTAACGTTTCACTTGCTGTTGGAATCATCCTTGTCCAAAGAAGATTTCCTGAACCACTGAGTTTAATTAAAATTGCTCCTGCCCCAATGGATCCAAGCTCATTAAAAGGACTATTGGCCGAACCTACGATAAATATATTACCAAAGTTATCAATATGACTCATTTCAGCATATGTAGAGCTAGTTGTGGTACTACCCATTTGTTTTGCCCAGATCAATTGTCCATCTTGGGCAAACTTTGTTAATAGAATATCATTCATTGATGAAGGAGAAATTTTGTTTTGGCTATATACTGATCCAGATGTTGTACCGATCAAATACACATTCCCTATACGATCTACTGCGGTAGAATTTCCATAACTTTGGTATGTACCAGATTGCCCGATAATTTTTGACCATTGTTTGATGCCTTGATTATTCTGTGGAAATTCAATGCAATCCCAACCACTCAACATACATTTTAGAATTTGGGTCTCTACAAATGATTTAGATTGAATATCGGAAGAATTATTCAGTTCTACCGGCTTACAGTTTAAACTAATGAATTGGAGAAATAATATTAATAAATAAATTGCAATTTTTCGCATAACTTTAATTTGTATAAACTCTTTCATTATAACGTAACTAAATTGAGAATTGTTATAGAAGAATATTAACGATTTTAAATTGTTAATGCGGGATCTTCCAATCCAATTTCCGAGAACCCTTTGGCTCTTAGAATACAAGAATCGCATTTGCCACAAGGTTTTCCTTTGATTGGATCATAACAAGAATGCGTCAGATGTAGTGGAGCTTCCACTTCTATTCCCAGCTCTATGATTTCTTTTTTTCCCAAGTGTAGGAGAGGAGTTTTGATTTGGATGGAGTCACCTTTTCCACTCACACCTTTTTTTGTTCCGAGATTTGCCATCTTTTGAAAGGATTCGATAAATTCCGGACGACAATCTGGATACCCTGAGTAGTCCAGTGCATTCACTCCTATATAAATGGAATCATAACCGTGGCCCTCTGCTAAAGACAATGCAAACGATAAAAATAATATATTACGACCAGGTACATAAGTATTTGGAATTTCCTTTTCATCACCATTAAACAGTGATTTGGCGTTTTTTCTTACCTTAATTTTTTTTTCCGTTAGCGAACTTCCCAAAAAAAATCCAGGGTCCAATTTTTGGATCACATGTTTGATTCCAAGGGTTTTTGCTATTTTTTTACTTTTGATAAGTTCTATTTTATGTTTCTGGGAATAATCAAATGAGAGAGCAAGCAATGGTAATTTTTTATGTTTAGGATACCCAAATTCTTTGGCTGCAATGTAAAGGCAGGTGGTGGAATCAAGGCCACCTGACAGAAGTACAACGGCGCCTTTTTTTTCAGATTGGGATTTGTGATTGGAATCCGAAACGGAAACCATTTACTTTTTTGGACCCCTATAAACGCAGGAACTCGTACAAGTTTCATATAATGTGATTTTGTCTAGGAGTGGAAGTTTTGGTTTGAGTTGGTTCCAAAGCCAGACCGCTATATTTTCGCTAGTTGGATTTTCTAAACCTGGCACATCATTTAAAACATAATGGTCCAAATGTTCATCTAATATTGGTTTTACGATGGATTTCAGTTCACCAAAATCCATAATCCAACCTGTATGTGGATCGATTTCACCTTTTAGATATACAGCAAAACGAAAACTATGCCCGTGCATTCGTTTGCATTTATGCCCTTCGGGAACGTTGGGCAAAAAATGGGCGGCTTCAAAACCAAAGGTTTTGGAAAGTTCGATCTCTTCCATCACTCTTCCGTTGCGTATTCTGTAAATAGAGACTTTTGGTTTCCCGCATGGTCTTGGAATTCGACAGGGTAATTGGATGTAAAACATGCATCACAAAAACCTCCACCTTTATGCCCTTCAACTGCCTTGTGCATTTTGTCTAATGTTAAATACGCAAGTGAATCGACACGAAGGTACTTTTGAATTTCTTCAATGGTGTGTGTTGAAGCTATGAGTTCCTTATGCGTCGGAATATCGATTCCATAATAACAAGGGGCAACAGTGGGTGGTGCGGAAACACGGAAATGGATTTCTTTGGCACCAGCATTTCGGATCATTTTGATGATCTTCCGGCTAGTAGTCCCACGCATCACCGAGTCATCGATGATGACAACACGTTTTCCATTCACAACTTCTTTCACTACGTTGTATTTGATTTTGGCACCGAAGTCACGGATCTTTTGGTCTGGTTCAATAAAGGTTCGACCTATATAATGAGAACGCACCAAACCACTTTGGTAGGGGATTCCTGATTCTTCGCTATACCCTAGCGCAGCAATATTTGCGGAATCGGGTACAGGGATGATCACGTCAGCTTCAACTGGCATAACACGCGCTAGCTGGCGTCCCAAAGATTTTCTCACTTTGTAAACAGATTCTTCAAAGATATAAGAATCTGGTCTTGCGAAATAAATATATTCAAAAATACATAGGCTTGGTTTTGCTTTCGGAAATGGGTAAAGAGAGCGCACTCCCGTATGGTCAATCACAACCATCTCACCAGGTTCGACATCCCTTACGTATTCTGTGTCTGTTATATCAAAAGCACATGTTTCGGATGCGAACACAATCGCTCCATCGGAACGTTTCCCCATCACAAGCGGACGGAATCCATTGGGATCACGAACAGCAATGAGGTATCTTGGAGTCAACACTAACAGAGAGTAGGCACCACGCACCTGAGCGAGAGATTCACAAAGTGCTTCGAGTAAATCTGATTTATGACTTTTGGCCATCAAGTGGACAATGACTTCTGAATCAATGGTGGTTTGGAAAATGGATCCGTCTCTTTCCAGGCGGTTTCGGATGTCCCAAGAGTTCACGAGGTTTCCATTATGAGCAAGTGCCACAGGACCTAAGTGAGATTCCACTCGGATGGGCTGAGCATTCCTTAAAAAACTCGCTCCCGTTGTGGAATACCGGTTATGGCCAATGGCCGCATCCCCAATGAGCTCTTTGATCTTCGGTTGGGTGAAGATATTTGCCACAAGGCCCATATTGGCATACCGGTATAGATGGGAACCATCGGTAGAGACAATCCCACTGGACTCCTGGCCTCGGTGTTGCATTGAGTACAAACCTAGGTAGGTAAAATTAGCAGCTTCCTTGCTATTGTAGATGCCGTATATGGCACATTCTTCTTTTGGTTTGTCAGATTGGAGAATCATTGTTAGAATGACAATTGCAGTATTTCCAAAATCCCAATTAGATGCAAATCAATTCCAACTATATTCTCGTCGATACAGCAAAAGCTTTGGATTTGGCCCTGATCAATCTAAAGCAGTCCAAAATCATGTCGATTGACACAGAGTCTTCGGGTTATTACACATATTACCCTAAAGTTTGTCTCATTCAGATCAATTCCAATGGCAAAAACTACCTAATTGACCCGCTAAAAATCACAAATTTGTCAGCTTTGGGTCCATTGTTCGAAGATCCCAATATTCTGAAAATCTTCCATTCCGCACAAGATGACATTAAGGCACTCAAACGTGACTTCGGCTTCAAATTTGTGAACACAGCTGACACAATGATCAGTTCACGATTATTGTCTTTAGAACAAAGTTCTTTATCATTTGTCGTGGAACATTACCACAAAGTGACTCTTTCCAAAGTGGAACAAAAGTCTAATTGGGAGATTCGACCTCTTCAAAAACAACAACTCAAATATGCAGCGCTTGATACGGCATATCTAGAATCCATCTGGTTAAAAATGGAAGAAGAGTTAAAACGAAGGTCTTTGTATGAGGAAGCCAAATCAGAATTTGAATTCATAGCTTCAGAAGATTACGTGGCAAAAGAAGGAGAAGGATTTTCTCTTGGAAAATTTCCTGACATCCTCAATTTCACACCTCTCGAAAGAAGAAAAATATTAGAACTACTTCGTTATCGTGATGAAAAAGCAAAACGAATCAACAAAGCAAGTTTTCGTGTATTTAATAATGATAGATTATCACAGGCAGTGAAGGGCCATCCAAACGAGGAAAAATGCATTGAATGGTTTGGAAAAAAAGATGGAACCGAAATTTTCAAACTTTTGACTTCTGAATATAATGATCCAATTGATACTTCAGAACTTTCGAAACGACATGGTGAAGACTTAAACGAAGATGAAAATCATAAATTTGAAAATGCTAAAAAGTGGCGACTTCGCATTATGCGAGCTAGACGAATGGAACATTCGTTACTACCTTCGAATAAACAATTGATCACAATATTGAAAGCAGCTCCCAAAAACTTAGAAGAACTAAAAGCCTTAAATGTATTTTCTGAATGGAAAGTACAAAATTATGGTCCAAGTTTGCTTGCTGCAATCCAAGGTCTTCCTTTTGATTCGATGATCAACCGTTTGGTGGCCATCCGATCCAAAGAAGCATTTGTAGCCAAACGAAGGAAAAAACAAAACCAAAACTCGAAAGATGAGGGTTGATGTTACCCTACGAGTCCTTTGTAAATCAACTTTCAAGGGACTTCGACACAATCCCTGATACATCGGAAACAAAATCCGGTGTCATATTTCCTTTGTTTGGTGCAAATGATACCGCCGAGGGGATCATCCTCACAGAACGCGCCAAACACCTAAAAAGTCACCCAGGACAAATCTCTTTCCCTGGAGGTGTGATGGAAAAAGCTGATCCCAATTTACTCGTGACAGCTCTCAGGGAATGGGAAGAAGAAATGGGTGTTGGTCGAAACTCACTCGATGTACTTGGCAAATTAGAAGGTTTACACACTCGCACCGGGTTTCATATCACTCCCTTTTTAGCGAAATATAATGGTGATTTTTGTTTTTCTCGAAATGTAGACGAAGTCGAACAAATCATTTTATTACCATTTGCCGACCTTTGGACCAAACCTTTTTATGCGATTGAAATCCCAGGCAGAGAACCGAAACATTTTGCATATTATTTTGATCTGCCAGATGGACTTTTGTGGGGAGCCACTTGTGAAATGATTTTACGTTTCCTAAAGGACCACTCTCACTTTGACCGTTCGCCACAAATCGTAAAACCAAATCTCACAAAACCACCCTTTTTAGATCCCAAAACCCTCTAAGGGGAAAAGGATTTTTCGCCGATCTTGTACAAGTGCGAAAACAGAACGAATCCATTGCAAAACTCGGTACAAATTTCCGTTGGGGAATTGTTATAGTTTTAGTCATATCTTCATTTATTTTCACATTCCAAACAATTCTTTCGCAATCTTCACCTAACAAACGCTATGTTTTTATTCTGGATGCTAGTGGCTCTATGTCCGAAAAATGGGATGGCAAAACTCGGATGGCCGTTGCGAAAGAAAAACTAATACAAGTATTAGGTGGTCTACCTAAAGATGCAAGTGTTGGTCTCGTAGCTTATGGAAATCGGATCGCAGGTTGCCAATCTGCAAGGTTATACCATCCCATCCAAAGAGGAGGAGCATCTGTCGTAAGCCAAAAACTGACAACCATTGTCCCTGCCGGTTCCACACCTATTGCCCAAACCTTACAAGTGGTGGGCGAATACCTTTTGAATGACCAGGTAGAAACTGAAATTATCTTTATCTCGGATGGTGTGGAAAGTTGTGAAGGGGATCCCAAATCTGTATTGTACAACTGGCGCCAGTCCGGAAAAAAATTTCGTCTACAAATCCTTGGCATAGACATTGATCCTAAAGGTGAAGAGGACTTGAAACGGCTTTCGATTTTAGGCGAAGGGAATTACTTTCCTCTGAAAACTCCAGGTGATTACGATAAATCTTTCCAAAAGATCTTTTCTCATTTGCAAACACCAGAAACCAAATCAGACTTTACAAACATTCCCATCACTCCATCAAATGATGGCTCGATTGGAAACACTCAAAATGTTGGTAAAATCCAAATTGTCAATATCTTACCTTATGAAGATGGATCCGAAAATGGGTATATAGTAAATTATGAATATTCCGCCAACGATCCAACGGAATACATGATCCAATTCTATCTATACCCAGCCGAAGAAAAACACCGCAGTTTCCCGATTCCACCGCTACGAGAGAGACGGATGGGTGATTTAGTGAGCCATCGGATTGAATGGAAACGTGGCAAAGAAGGGAAGGGACATTTTGTGATCCCCTTTCCACCTGGAAAACGTATGAAGTCTTCTGTCGAGCTATGGGATATGACAACGGTGCCGAAAATTATTGCCCTTTCTGATGAAAAACCCATTCACGAGAAAGTCAGTTCTGACCGAAATGATAAGTAATGAGACAGAATTCTAAACTTTGGCGGGGTCCAACTCGGATTTTCATACTGACGATTTTGCTTTTAGGAACTTTTTTTTCCTTATCAGCCCTCGGCAATACCCAAGCCGTTTTTGCCAAAGAAAGGGAAAAACAAGGTGATTTACTCTTCCAAAAAGCCAAAGAATTTTTAGAAGACCGAAACCATTACCAATCAGTCGAAACCTGTAAAAGTTTTTTGATTTTGTATCCAGGGCATCCCAAAACAAGGGAAGTGCGCAAAACATTGAGCTCCAATTACCGGATGACGGGCGACATTTTAGCCCTTGCCGAAAATGAACTGAAAATCTATAAAGAATTTCCCAATACGGAAGAAGGCCTCGAATCGTATTTAATTTCAGGAAAAGCGTATGTACGAATGGGCCGAGAAGACAAAGCATATCAGATTTTTCAGGACATTATCAAAAATACGTATTCTAGTAAAATTGCACAAGAAGCAGAATTAGAACTGACTCAGATGGAAATTTTAGGAGAGAGTAAAAATAAGTAATTTTTACGAAAATATTGCCCTAGGGATCTCCGATAATAAACTAGGCACGTTGAGCAAAAAGGGTTCAGAGATTTAAGAATGTCGTTTTTTCAAATGGTTACTTTCCCGGCGAACTCCTACATCATTGTAGAGGGGAAAAAGGATGCGAACAATTTCTATATCATCCGCGAGGGAAAAGTACGTGTCACTCGTGAGACGGCTGTTGTTGGTGAAGACCCCAATCAGGTTTTAGGACCGGGTGACTTTTTTGGTGTTGTGGCGGCGATGAGCCAACACCCACAAATTGAATCCGCAACTTCCCTTACAAATGTATCATTAATCTCTGTTAGTTACGACCAATTTGGAACACTCATCCAAAAGTCAACGGCAGTTGCGATGAATATCATTCGTTTCTTCTCTATGAAGTTACGACAATTTGATACTACAATAACACGATTATCGTTTCGTAATGCTGTCGAAGAAGATCCAAACGAACTCTTTAAGATTGGTGAATACTACTTCCAACAGCAAAATACTTCTCATGCAACATTTGCTTACCAAAGTTATTTAAAACATTTACCAAATGGTCAATTTGTACCGCAGGCAAAACTTCGATTACAAACAATGAACCAAGCGTTTCAATCCGCTCCCATTGATTACACTAAGTTCAATCGAAATTACAAAGATAGTGAAATGATCTTTTGTGAACACGAGCCTGGTAAGGAACTATTCATTTTACAAAGTGGAAAAGTAAAAATTTCTAAAATCGTAAACCAAAACGAAGTGATGCTCGCTGTTCTGCAAGCTGGAGATATTTTTGGGGAGATGGCCATCCTTGATAACAAACCTCGTTCTGCTTCTGCCGTTGCTGCAGGTGATGTGGAACTCCTTGCCATCAACAAAGCTAACTTTGAGGGAATGGTGAAAGCCCAACCTCAACTCGCGACTCGCCTCATTACACTTTTGTCTGAAAGGATTTGGATTGCTTATAAACAATTGGCAAACCTTCTATTAAAAGACCCACAAGGTCGTATTGTGGACACACTTATGACCTTAGCGGAAAAAAACCGTATCAAAGTTGCTCCGAAACAAGCATATAATTTCGAAATTGGAACCAAAGACCTACTCAAGATGGTGGGTCTCACTGATCCAAAAGACGAACTCATTATTTCCGATATCATGAAAAATAATAAATTTATTCGTATGGATATGGGAAAAATTGTTTGTTCCGACATGGCAGAGTTGGAAAAACTCGTCCAATTCTACCATAAGAAGGCTAATATGGAGAATAAGCTCAAGAAGCTGAAATAACTTCTTGCCAACTTATTTCTCCTGACTAATGTTAGAGGCCAAAGAAATATGAGTGATAAAATACTAGTTGAAGAAAAAGGAAATACGATCCGTGTTCGTTTTATGGACCAAATCCTAGATGGAAATGCTCCCGAACTACGTGAAATTCTAGCGGATATATTAGAGAAGAATGTCCAAGAGATTTATTTGGACTTAGAAAAAGTGGTGATTGTCAGTTCCCTTGGGATCTCTCGTTTGCTTTCCTTCAAAAACAAAGCGGACGAAAAGAAAATGGTAGTTAAAATTGTGAACATCCAAGACAAACTAAAAGAAACTTTGAAAAAATTGATGTTAGATCAGTTTTTTGGAATTTAATTCACGATCCCATTTTTTTTAATTCAAATCTGATTTTCCCCAGTTGCCATTTCAAATATATATACTTTGATTGAAATTCCAATGGGGAGATTGATTTCCACAAGAGTAAATTCTTTTCTCACAAATTGAATTGCAATACCCATAATAGAAGATTTCATTCTTCTTTATGCCAAAACCCATTGAAAAATTAATATTTCTTCCAGTACAGATGAACTCGTAAAAGAATTTTTCATTGTGAGTTTAGAGGAGAAGTTCCAGCCAAACACAAACGGAAAATCCGAATGTATTTTGTGGAGAGACTCCTTCCCGGATTACACCGAGAAGGTCATACAAAAGTATCCAACCAAGAGTTTGTGAATCGTTACAAGGCTCTTAGTGGATTGGCTTAAAATCCTTGAGCTTTTAAATCAGCTTCCATCATAATTTTAACGAGTTCTTTGAACTTCACTTTTGGTTCCCAACCTAACTGACGTTTTGCTTTTTCAGGATTTCCAATGAGAAGTTCTACTTCAGTTGGTCTGTAATATTTAGGATCAATTTTCACAAGAACTTGGCCAGTTTTTTTGTCCTTACCAATTTCTTTGTCTTCTTTGCCTTCCCATACCACTTCATAACCAGCAATTTTGTAAGACTCTTCAATGAATTCACGAACTGTGTGAGTTTCATTCGTAGCCACAACGTAATCATCAGGTTTGGCTTGTTGTAACATCATCCACATCATCTCAACATAATCTGGAGCGTATCCCCAATCCCGTTTTGAATCAATGTTTCCCATCGTAATGAAAGGAAGTTTGCCAGCTTTCACTGCCGAAACACCGAGAGTAATCTTTCGAGTCACAAAAGTTTCACCGCGTCTTGGAGATTCATGGTTAAATAAAATTCCATTGGATGCGTGCAAATCATAAGCTTCACGATAATTCACTACCGCCCAATAAGCATAAAGTTTTGCGACCGCATACGGCGAACGTGGATAAAATGGTGTTTTTTCAGTTTGTGGGACTTCTTGTACAAGACCGTACAATTCAGAAGTAGAAGCTTGGTAGAACCTTGATTTAATACCTGTTTGTTTGATAGCATCTAAAATTCGAAGGGTTCCCACTGCATCTACTTCTGCTGTGTATTCCGGAACCTCAAAAGAAACCTGAACATGTGATTGGGCAGCAAGATTGTATATTTCCGAAGGTTGGATCTTTTCTAAAATTCGGTTTAAGTTGGAGGAATCTGTCAGATCTCCATAATGCAAAAATAGGTTTGGGTTTCCATGTAAGTGCTCAATCCGATTACGGTTGAACAAACTGGTTCTACGAACGATACCATGGACTTCGTATCCTTTTTCGAGGAGGAGTTCTGCTAAGTAGGAACCATCTTGGCCTGTGATTCCTGTTATGAGTGCTTTTTTCATAGATCAGAGAACAGTTTTTCAAGAATCTTCATAATGAAAAGGCAAAAATGGGTTCAAGTTCACTAATTATCCCAAAATTCCCACTGAATTCATTTTGCCTTTTCCCGTTTCTTTAACAATTTGGCAAATATTACAATTATTACAAAAATGTTACATCGCCAACGGTCATCTATTGTTTCTCTCTTCCTGGTATTTGCCTTGGTAATACCAACTATCTCCCTCTTCTCCCAAGAGAAACGAGAAGGCACCACGGATCAATCTATACCTTTGGGAGATGAGAAAAAGGAAACCCCTATTTCTCAAACAAACAAAGAGCTACAAAACACAAATCCATCCCCCATCCAGCCGAACACAGGAAACTCGGCTTCATCTCCTAATCCTGCGAACAGTGGAAACACAACCTCACCGACAACTCCAAATCCTACCAACACGGGAACAGTTGCACCGGCAACCGAAAACAAATCTAATTGGGAAACAGGTCTTGGCAAAGGGATTCGTGCAGTTTCCAATGATGGCAAACATTCAATCCAAATCCGATTCCGATCCCAGATGCAAGGGAACCAAACATTTCAATTGGATCCTTCTCAAGACACATCGAACTTTCTGGTACGAAGAACGAGACTTGCCTTACGCGCAGGTCTTTTCAATGATACTTGGCTTGTAAACTTACAGTTGGGCTTTGCGGAACGAGATATGGAAAGTCAAAGGAGAAATACCTTAAGGGATGCCAATATCATCTACAACCAATACCGCGACGTAAAAGTTGCCTTTGGTCAAATGAAAGTTCCATTCAGTAGACAACGATGGAATTCTTCTAGTGCTCTACAAACAGTAGATAGGTCTAGTGTGAATTCTGAATTTAACTTAGACCGTGATGTAGGAGCCTACCTATTTTCTGAAGATCTATTTGGCAACAAACGAATGTTTGCTTATTATTTGGGAGTTTTTGGTGGTCAAGGTCGTAACCGAGTCGAAAGACAAACTCCCGGTGTATTGACAGTTGCTCGATTTATTTTTTCTCCTTTCGGTGGGATGTCAAAGTCTGGTTCTGATAACGATTGGTTGTCCGAAGTTGATTTTGCAAGATACAAAGATCCAAAAATTTCTTTTGGTGTTTCAGGTGCTTATAACAAAAATTCTGATCGATCTTTGAGTACACATGGAACGGAATATAGTTTTGCAAAATTTAACTATAGCCATGCGGCCGGAGATATCTATTTCAAATGGATGGGATTTTCTTTTCAGTATGAATGGTTGTGGCGGAGAGCAAACACTGCCTATGTGGAGAGAACCGTTAGTTCTGCGCTCACGAGAGAATATTCCAGAAGTGGACAAGGCCATTTTGTGCAACTAGGGTATCTATTCACTAATCAATATGAGTTGGTTTTTCGATTTGGAGAGTTTCGACCTTTAGGGGAAACCGATCCGACTATGAAGTATTCTCGTGAAGTGGGAGGAGCCTTATCCTATTATTTTGCCGAACACAACCTCAAATGGCAAACAGACTATTTTTATTATACCGGAACTCCTACTGCTGCAGAAGGAGATCATGTTGTTCGAACTCAAATACAGGTATTTTATTAATATGAAACGATTGATTCTTTTTTCCTTATTTTTCTTTTTCATCTTTAATCTCTTCTATTGCCAAGCACAAAGAGAAGATAAAATCAAAGAGACACAAAATCAATGTTTGCAAACGATGTATGTTGCGAGTTTGAATGCAGGCCGCACAGGTTTTAGTGGGAGTTTTCAATTTTTAGGATCATGTTCTGCTTCTTCCAATTATAGCCCATCTTGTATCGAATCCTATGCTGTCACACGAGAAGAACTTACCTGTCTTCCTGGTTATACAAAATCCAGTGCCAAATGTTCGACTCAAAACCTAGTCGGTGTTTGTCGATACCAACCAAATGGTGATACGACAAAAGTAAATACCATTGTCTATGTTAAACCCAACGATACTAAAGAGTTTGCCATGACAGATTGCCAAAACATAGCGACAGGTTCCATTTTCACTGAAACATATTTTAACCCAACGGATCGAACCACATCTTTAGATACGATCCTAACCAATGGATATCTTTGTGTTGATCGAGCACAAAAAAATTAATGGATACCACTTAAATTTTAAGAATTGAAATTATGAAATTTCGCATGATTACATTTTGTAATTTCATAATTTCAATAAAGTCATCATGATTAATCTTATCTAATCATTCATAAATTTCTTATTTTCAAATAATGATTACAGCTTTTTCTTCAAATTTCATTCTTTTGAATTTTTATCATTTTTATCTTGGATTTTTTTCCACACAAGAATGACTAAATCCTTAAGTTTTGTAGTATTTAATGCCTCATTATTTTCTATTTTGATGTTGAATTTATTCTCGATTTCCAAAATAATTTCTACATCAGCCATAGAGTCAAATTTCCAAAAAAAACTTAAGTTTTTCGAGAAATCATCCTCATCGGAAATTCGTGATAAATCAGCATCTAAATATTTTTCCAATATTTCCTTAACATCTATAACAATATCTTCCGGTATATGTAGTGACTTAAAATATTTTTCATAGAATGATTTTGCATCCAATTTCATTCTTCCGGAAAATACTTTCTCAATTTTTCGTTTTTTCGACCAACCTTCATAAACGGTGAATAAAATAAAAAATAATGTTATAAATACAATTATCAAAAATATATTAATAAAAATATGCATCATATTATTCAATTACTATGATCATCATTTTAAAATTACAAAGCAAGGATTCCTTGAGTAATAATCATTATTGAACAAATGACGCATTACAGCTTATAACAAACCTTCAATGACCTTTGCCTTTTTAGTGGTAAGTAAAAATGGACGACCGAAGGAATTAATGAGTTCTCCATCAGGATCCACACCTGCAGCCTTGTAAATTGTAGCAACGAGGTCCCGAACATGGACGGCTTCATTTGGTTTTATTGCCTTGCCCCCCAATTCATCTGTTTCACCCCAAACAAATCCCTTTTGGAAGGGACCACCACCAATGAGTGTGGACCAAACTTTTGGATGATGGTCACGACCATCCCGAGATCCGACATCAGGTGTCCTTCCGAACTCACTTGTTAAAACAAATAACGTTTGTTTGATGAGACCTGTTTGGTTGAGGTCTTCTAATAGAGCCGCAATTCCCATATCGGTTTCTTTCATAATCTTTGTGATTTGGGCTTTGTTCCCTGTATGAGTGTCCCAACCACCGATAGAAATATGTATAAATGGTACTTCTTGTTTGGCGAGTCGTTTGGCAAGTAACATCGCTTTTCCTTGCCAAGTGGTACCATACCTGACTCTTGTTTTTTCATCTTCCAAACTAATGCGAAAACTATCGATGTCTTTAGAATTACGAAATTCTTCGGCGGCGGTTAACATCTTTTTCCAATTCATTGCTTCTTTTGTTGGATAGTTTTTGGAAAATTCTTCATTCATAAACGAAACTAAATCCTTCCTTCGAAGGATTCGTTCTTCTGAAAACTTACCATGAGATGGATTCAAATGTTGAATGGGTTCATCCACATTGCCAACATGATAGCCTGAATAATTGATTCCTAAAAATCCAGAATTTCCATTTTTACCACCCCTACCACCGATTGTCACATAACTTGGGAAATACGATGATTTGACTTTCGATTTTTTTGCATAAGCGATGACAGATCCAAAATGGGGAATGTCTGGAAATCCCATAGCTTCAGTCATTCGATACCCGGTCCCCAGTAACATCTGTGCAAATCCATGGTCACCTTCTTCACTCCAAGTGGATCTAATGATTCCGATCGAATGCAGTTGTTTAGCGGTAAGGGAAAATGGTTCAAGAACTGAAAGCCCCGAAATACTTGAGTTCACTTTGGAAAAGGCACTATTTGGTTTTGGGTCAAGTGTGTCCACATGACTCATTCCCCCCATCATCTCGATGAAAATCACTGTCTTTACTTTGGATGGAAGCGCAATGGATTCTTGTTCCTTTTCTTCTTCTTCTGATCGAAGTGAAACAAAAGGATTTTGGGATAATAAAAGGGATCCCATTCCAAGGCTTAAAATTGATTTTTGTAAAAATTCTTTGCGGTGCATGATGATTCCTTAATTCACGTGTTGAAATTCCTGGCTATTCAGGAGAGCCCAAAAGATATCTTGTAACAGTTCTTTATCAAAAACATTGTCTGGTTTTACTTGGTAGGATTTGATTTTTTCCCATTCCCCTTTTGTGGGAAGGCGCCCAAGGAGACGAAAGTATAAATTTTGTACTACTTGGTTCATTGACTTTTTTTCATCAAATTCAGCTTTCACAAGAGATTGGTTGCTTCCAAAATCCCAAACAAGTTTGCCAACAACTCTCCCATTCATTAGAGTTAACATTTGTTCAATGGTTAACTCAGAAATATCATCGGATATATCAACTCTTTGCCCAGAACCAAACACAGCGAGTAAAGAATGGTATGGTGCAGGTCGTTCTACTTCTACTGCATTTGTAAATTCTTTCAAATTATCTAAAGGTATCCGCACTTTTCCTGTGCCTGACAGATCATACGGTTTTTGACCTAATAGATTTGTGAAAAACGAAAGATTTCTCTCTCTGATGTTCCCAACTTTTTGTAAATCTGATACACGGATGAGTGAATTTAAGAGTTGGTCACTATCCAACCTTTGGGGAGGAAAATACTGAATGGTATTTTGATTTGCCGATTGTGAAGTAACAGATCTTCCATATGCATTGGATGTGACAATGTACAAAATGAGTTCTTTCAGTTTCAATTTGTTTGCTAAAAAATAAGAATCCAGATGGTTAAGGATTTCTTCTCCTTGCACCACAGTATCTTCATTCCAATCATCAAGTGGTGTGAAAAAACTCCAACCCATGAGTTCTGTCCAAACTCGGTTAATGATGACCTTACGGAACCGATCGTTAGATTTGTCAGTGAGCCAACTTGCAAAAACTTTTCTACGATCTTCACCTGGTTTTAGTTTGGCTTCCTTACCATCCAAAAACTTAGGGCGTACTAAATCTCCACCTGGAGCATCATCGGTATGTGGAAAACGAATTCCGAGTTTCGGTTCATAATATAATGTGGCAAATTCCAATTCATGTTTTTTTTGATAGTCTTTTCTTTGTTCGTCGGTCCACTTGTTCCAAAATTCTCTATTCCATTCATTATTTTTATCTTGTAAGTTTTTTTGGTCCTCCATAGGCAAATGGACTTCTAATTCTCTTGGCACATAACTCAATGTTTTTCCATATCGATTTGGCTCCCAACTTCCATCTCGAAAGTATTGTTGGCTAAAAAAGGCAGCAAGTGCATAATAATCCCTTCGCGTAAAATCAGAAATATATGGATGGTCATGGCACCTAGCACAAGCTACACGCTTAGCATAAAACAATCTACCCACATACTCAGCTGTTTGTAAGGGATCGGCACCATCTCGGATATAAAACATAGTTTGAGGTGATTCTTTCACTGATCCTGTCGAGGTGATCATCTCTGTCACCATAACATCATAAGGTTTGTTTGCATGAAGGGAATCGGCAAGGTATTGAAAAAAACTTCCCGTAGGAATCTTACGACCCTTTGATTTGTCTCGTAACATGGCTCCGAATTTTGTTCCCCAATACTCAGCGAACTCAGGTTGTTTCAAAAAACTAACCGCAAAGGATTCTAATGTTTCTTCATTCGAATTTTCTAATTCTTTCCATTCACTTACACTCGGAATCATTCCTCGTAGATGAAGAGACAATCTTCGGTAAATCGTTTTTCTATCCGCCTTTTCTGTATTAGGTGATAATTTGTGATACAATTGGTCTAAGGGATGAACCGCATTCTGTTTTGAACGAGAAGAAACATAACTTAAAGATCCAATTAAGATTAATACCGACAGGATTCGAAAGCTGTGACTTCGAATCGAATTTAAAACCATTCTCATATGCCAAAGATTCTAAGTTGGATTTCGTGAATTGAAAATATTTTTCTTGCAAAAGTCAATTTTTTGCGGATAAACCTTGGTTGCGATGGCAGAAGAAAAAATCTATGAAATGCTTTGGGACTGCGAATTCTGTGGTTCCAAAAAATTACTCGGAAAAACCCATAGGCACTGTCCTAATTGTGGAGCCACACAAGACCCAAACCGAAGGTACTTTCCCAAAGATGAAGACAAAGTGGCCGTCCAAGACCATATCTATTATGGTGCCGATAAAACCTGTCCGTTTTGCCAAACAGCCAATGGTGCTAAGGCAACTTTTTGTGGGAATTGTGGTGGGTCTTTAGATGGTGCCCAGTCAGTCAAACTACGTTCAGAACATGATGGTGTGACAGAAGATTCTGTCCAAAAAGCAAAAGAAGACCTCGCCTTCCAAAATTCTGAATTTATAAAACCCCATCCAAAAACCCCGAAATGGGTTCTCTGGTTACTTGGTTCCATTTTATTTGGAGGGATTGGTTTTGTTTGTTTGGGAGTATTATGGACTGAAAAAGTAGAACTCCAAGTCACTCACCACGAATGGACTCGCACCATTGCCATTGACCAATTTAAACCCGTTTCAGAATCCGATTGGTGTGATTCAATGCCAATGGGTGCTTATGGTGTTTCCAGAAGTAGACAAATTCGTAGTTATGACAGTATCCCTGATGGCCAAGATTGCCGTACAGTTCGTTCGGATCGAGGAGATGGAACTTTTTCGGAAAGTGAAAGTTGTACGACCAAATACCGCAAAGAACCAGTCTATGATGACCACTGTAGTTATCGCATTGATAAATGGGCCTTTGATCGAAATGCAGTTGCAAAAGGATTTGGAACGACACAAGAACCTTATTGGCCAACCCCACAAATCCGAGAATGTGCTAGTACGGCAATTGGATGTGAAAGGCTTGGACCCAAAGAAGAAAAGTATTTGGTTCACTTCACTGAATCCAGTGGTGAAACCAAAGGTGAAAAACATGATTGTGAGTTTGATATGGCAAAGTGGAAATCCATTTTACCAAAAGCAGAATACCAATCAGAAAAGAGTGTCATTTTCAATTATATCACTTGTGACAGCATACAAATGTTAGATGGAAATGGAGGAGAGGAATAAAATGGATCAAACTTGGTTAAAAACCACATTAGAACGCTTTAAGAATGAACAAGATCCCGTTCGTAAATTTTTAAAAGAAACAAAATTATTTGAAGAGGCTCTTGCCAACCAAGAGTTTGAGAAAACTGATTTACTCATCAGAAAGGAACTCGGTGGAATCTTAACCTCATTCAAAGAAAGTTTTCGCAAACTCGAAGAGGGTTTTGTCCAAAAAGCACAAATTCAAAATATCGGGAAAACCAATTCGGCAACGACTCTCCTTGACCGGATCATTTTGAAAGTGACATCAGCAGGGTATGGACTCAATGGACTTGGAACGGGAGTCAATGCAACTTCAGTAGAAATAGAAAAGGTTCTGAATCATGATTTTTCAATGTTGGAAAAAGTAGGAACATTACAAAAAGAAATTTTGGAAACGTTACCCACATCATTTGCTACCAATCCTGAAGCTGCGATTGAAGCAGTGAACAAACTGCTTCTTGATTTTGAAACACAATTTGAAGCACGAAACTCAATCTTTTTAAAAACGTAAATTAAGGAAAATACAATGGCACTAATAGACAGAATTAAATTTGAAGGAAACCCAAGTGAAATCGTTTGGAAATACCCATCCGATGAAATCAGCACTGCTGGACAATTGGTAGTTGATGAAAATCTTGAAGCGATCTTTTTCAAAGAAGGAAAAGCTTTAGATACATTTGGTCCGGGAACCCATACCTTAAAAACGGGAAACATTCCGATCTTAGAGGCCCTCGTCAATCTTCCATTTGGTGGAAAAACTCCATTTACGGCTGAAGTGTATTATGTAAACAAATCCATAATGGCTTTGAAGTGGGGAACCACTACCCCTATCCCTCTCGAAGACCCTAAGTACAAAATTGTTCTCAATATACGGGCGTTTGGTGATTATAAATTCAGAATCAAAGATTCTCGGTCTTTTTTACTGAACGTTGTCAAAGGGGGAAATCGAACCACAAACGAAGCGATTGATGAATTTTTAAAACCAAATATCGTACGTGGGATTGGTGATTTTATTTCAGAAGTCATTTTGAACAATAACACTTCAGTGGTTGAGATCAACAAATACCGAGATGAAAGTTCCACTGCTGGCCGAGTTAAATTAGCGCCTGAGTTTGAAAAGTATGGTATCGACCTAACTGAATTTAACGTTTCTTCCGTTAACTTTGACCAAAACGATCCAAACTACCAACGAATCCAAAAAATCATCACTGATAAATTCGAAATCGATATGTTAGGTGATAAATACCAACAGAAAAAAATGTTCGATATAGGCCAGGCTGCTGCAGAAAACGAAGGCCAAGGTGGTGGTGCCATGGGTGCTGGAATGGGTATGGGTATGGGGATGAATATGGGCCAAATGATGGGGAATATGATGAACCAAGGTGGTGGGCAAAACCAAGCAGGCGGAGCTGCTCCTGCTGCCAATGACCCAGCTGCAAGGATTGCCAAATTGAAAGGCCTACTTGACCAAGGTCTTATCAGTGCCGAAGAATTTGACGCAAAGAAAAAAGAGATCTTATCATCACTTTAGACTGATGAAATTCTTCTAACTTCAGTTTCCAATCCTATCGAACTTTCCACATGAGATTCGTTAGATGGGATTGGAAAATCAGCTCTTGATTTTTTTTAAATCCTTATCACAATACATCTTCGATTTCAAAATCCAATTCTAAAGTAACTAGGAAAGCCGAATTTATGAAAACAACTGTTTGATCTCGGCCAAGTTTGCTTCTGCTTCTCTTTCTCCTTTATCGATGATTTCTTGGTACCTTGCAAAATCAAATAACTGAAATTCTTCCAAATGGAAATGGACAAACAAGTCCATCTTAGGACGTTTGAGGCGAGTGATTTCCCTTCCTTCTAATGTGATTGTCCTTGTCATGATTTGTAAGATGGGTGGGTATTTGAGAGTGTCCCAAATATAACGAAAAAATCCCTTTTCAGTTGTGTTACGGTCTTCAAAGAGTTTTACAGGAACAATTTCTTGTAAAGGAGAAACATTGATTCCCAACACAACATCAGCACCTTTCGAACGAATGAGGTTCTCAGGTACATTATTGATCATTCCCCCATCCACTAACAATTTTTCACCGAGTCGGTAAGGAGGAAAGGCACCTGGTAAACTCATGGCACTAGTGAGTGCTTCTGTAATTGGACCTTGGTCAAATATATGTTCTTTTCCAGTTTGTAAATCGACAGCAGATGTTGCAAATGGAAGTGGAAGTTCTTCAATCCTTTGGTCACCAAAACCTTTTTTTAACATCCGTTTCATTCGTTTGCCTTTAAAAAAAGCAACAACAGGTAATGTGGGATCAAAAGCGCTCTCAAGTCCACCGAAGAAGTTTTTCACCATCTCTTCGATTTCTTCAGGGCTATTTTTTCTCGCATACAAAGCAGCAATTACAGCTCCCATCGATGCACCTGATACAAAATCAAAATGGATCCCTTCGCGGTGTAACACTTTAAGTAGACCAACATGGGCAAGTGCTCTTGCACCACCTCCACCTAACGCAAGGCCTCTGGTCTTAGAAACCAAATAACGAGCAAGTGTATCTTTTTGGTAAAACGTTTTAAGACTTTGGTCTTGTGGGAGGTAACTTTTTCTCACTCCACTTTCCATCAATCGTATAGCGCGGCCTTCAAAGTTACGAATTCTACTTTTCCAAAAATGGATGATTTCTTCTTTCTCCTTGTAAAATTTTTCAGGATCATCTTCCCAAAAAACTAAAAAGTCAGATTGGACAACTAAGTAGTGTAAGTCGACCCTTGAAGTTGATTC
Organism: Leptospira bouyouniensis; assembly: GCF_004769525.1. NCBI lineage: Bacteria > Pseudomonadati > Spirochaetota > Leptospiria > Leptospirales > Leptospiraceae > Leptospira > Leptospira bouyouniensis. The sequence continues at coordinate 140,310 of NZ_RQFT01000003.1, forward strand.
ATCAAAATAAATATGAAGTAATGGAGTTTTATTTCGAAGATTGGTTAGGTATTCTGAAATTTGTGTAGGATCCATTCCTTTGAATGTCGAAATAGGAATGGCTGCGGATAATTTTTTCGTTACTTCCCCATATTCATCTAAGAAAGATTTTACCTTTTCTCCAAAATGATATTCTGGTTCCAAAGGAATATGGACACATAACCGTCGCAATCCTGTAAATTTATCTTTATGATTGGAACGATCTAAATTTTCTCGCATCCTTGTTCCCATCATTTGGATGATGTTTTGAGCAAAGATTTTCTCTTGAGATGCTAATTGTAAAAACAACTTTCCATTTAACACATATACCAGTGTATCAATCACTGCAATGGCAGAAGTGGAATGATTGGAGCTTGAGATGAGTGAGTTTTCGGCGAGGACTTGGCCTGACCCCACATAAACATGAGATTGGCCACCAACATTTTCCAAAAGAATTTCGCCATATCTAACAATGTAGATAGATTCAGAAGACTCTCCTTTGTAATAGAGAGCCTCATGACTACGGATTAATTTTTCTTGGACATTGTTTGCAAGCCTAGTGAGAACAGATGGGGAAAGTTTTTTGAAAAGCTCCACAGACTTTAAAAATTTCTGTATCGCCTGTCGTTCTAATTCTGTTCGTTTCATTCTTCCCTCACTTTATTAAATTCGTATGTTCACCCACTCCTTCCTACGAAATTTTCCAACAAAAAGCACTGCCATTGATAAAATCCAAATAAAAAACGCAGACCAGATCCCAATGGTTCCCCATTTTAGTACTATCCCGAAGAGATAAGCAAGAGGTAACATAATGAGAAACGAAACAATCAAATATACATACATGACGTAGTACATCATACCAGCACTACGAAGTGCTGATCCAACTACCATATGGTAGGCATCTCCCACTTGGATGAGTGCCACGATACAAAGTGCAGGATATGCTTCCTTCATTACGGAAGGAACATCAGTAAACAGACTGATGAGCCATGGTCCAAAGAGGATAAAAAAGAGTCCCATACTTCCCATGACTATCGCAGAGAACGTTGCTGATCTCATAGTGCCTTCGTATGCCAAACGAATTTTCCCTTGGCCCATTGCTTGTCCGAGGATCGTAGTGGCAGCAATACCAAATGAAAAACCTGGCATAAATGATAAACTAAGACATGTTAGCACAACACTTGCTGAAGCTAAAGTGGTGGTGCTGATCATACCAGCAATTTTATAAAACCCAGAGAATGCGAAGTTCACAAGAGTTCCTTCGAGTGCGGGAGCAAATCCTACAACACAAAGTTCTTTGATGATTTCCAAACTTGGAGAAAATATTTCGTATCGAAAGAATTTGATCACATCCTTTCTAAAAAAATAAAACAAAACAACTAAGAGTGCCGGTATTGAACTCAAGCTGGATGCAATGGCTGCTCCTTTGACACCCATCGCAGGGAAACCCCAATTTCCAAAAATTAATAACCAATTAAAAAAGATATTTGTGACTGCTGCAACAATGGATGAAATCATTCCTACTTGAACAATCCCAATTCCATCGAAAAATCCACGTAAGGCGAATCCAACAAAAAACAACACCGTACCCACAAATCGGTAGGATAAATAAACTCCGGCAACTTCGATCACTTCTGGATCGTCTCCAATCCAAGCCATAAGACTTGGAGCATAGAGATAACCGAAATAGGATAATAAGGATCCGAGTACGAAAGACAAATAAATCGAATTCACTAAAGTGATCCCGACCCCTCTTTCATTTTTCTCGCCAAATCGTCGTGCTACGATGATTTGGACTGCCATCGATCCACCCATAAGGAATGCAAAAATGGAAAAGTACACCATTCCGCCGAAACCTACGGCGGCAAGAGGGACTTCCCCTAACTTACCTACCATAGCAGTATCCGCTACCATAATGGCTGTATAACTGATCATACCAAAAAAAACTGGGATTGCTAATCCTAGAATTTTCTGATTGAGTCGAGTTGGCTTCAAGATGCGTCTAATTTTGTGAAGCATAGTTTTGTCATTTTTATATGTATATCGATCTACACAACCACCTTTATGGATGTTTACCCCCTGAAACTTTGTTTCGCATTGGAAAAAAAAATCCAAACCCTAGATGGCACCTATATCTCGAATCGTACGAAGCAGCTTACGGCAAAAAAATTCGACCTTCCACTTTTTTTGATGATTATGCAGACATCAAAGAATTCTCTAAGTTATACCACTTCAGAGAAAAGGCACCATTTCTCCATTTCCAAGCAAAGTTCAATCTCATTATCGCCTTAGTCAAGTTTGATGAACCTGAAATCATAGAAGTTTCTCATGATGTAGTATTTTCCAATAGTTTGATGGACATCAGTTATGCTGAATACCGATTGATGTTTGGAAAAGAAGAACCAAAAGAAAGTTTTTATACAAAACTAATGGCCTCTTTGGAAGGACTCAAAAAAGGAGAAGAATCTGCCAAAAAAGCTGGTAAACCCATCCAAGCAAAACTTGTGATGTCTTTACATAGAGATATCAATTTTGAAAGGCATTATGATTGGATGAAAAACTGGATGGAAAAAGAATCTCTCATCCGGGAAGGTCTGGTTGGAATTGATTTTTGCCATATCGAAGAAGGTTTTCCACCAAAAGACAAACAATCTTTTTTCCAATCGGTTCACAAAGACAACAAAGCAGAACCGAATACCGCACTTTCCATTTTATATCATGTAGGGGAAAGTTTTCGAGATAAAACTCCCTTCTCCGCAGTTCGTTGGGTCTTAGAATCAGCAGAATATGGTGCACATCGACTTGGTCATGCCCTTGCACTTGGTATTGATTCGGATTATTTTTTAGGAGAGGAACGTACTGAAATTGTATCGGAAGCCAAAGACCAAGTGGAACACGAATTGATGTATTACGATGAAATCACCACCTATGGTCCGTTTTATGCTAAAGAGGAATTGGAACTTAAGCGGAAAGAGTATAAAACAAAACCAAAGAATGAAATTTTAACAATTCCATTTGATGAAACCCAGTCACAATATTTACATACATTTCAAAACTATGCGATGTCAAAATTGGCAAAAACAAATGTAGTAATTGAATGTTGTCCATCATCCAATTTATACATTGGTATGTTAGAATCACATATTGATCATCCCATCAGCCGGTTCCTACAAAATGATTTAAAACTCACAATTGGTTCCGATGATCCAGGACTTTTTGGTACCACGATGGCAGAAGAGTACCAACATGCCCATAAGGCAGGTGTTTCCGACAAGGACTTAGAATTCATACGTTCTGTCTCATTGGATTACAGATCCACTAAACTTTCAGGTCGCGAATTGGATTGACCCTAATAGGGATTAGGTAAACTAGAATGTATGCGGGTATTTTCCCAGATTTTTGTGCCAATGATTGTCTTTACTTTGGTGTTCGGTCCCATTTATGGACAAACCAAAGAAGGATTTTATGACACAAACAATTATGATTTAAGAAACATTCCCAATTCTGATCCTGAGTCAAATGTGATGAAGGATGTTACCCTGCCTCCCAAATTTGAAACACCTGTTTTAGCGACACCAAGAAACGCAAAAACACAATATAGCGGAATTGATTCCATCCCTGGAGCAGGATCCATGCTCAATTCTCGAACCCAAAGCAATTCAAGCCAAAACGCATCGAATCCATATAGTCTGACTGGTGCTCAAAATTCACCAATCAATCCACTTACTGGAGAAATCAACGAACAAGCACTCCAAAACCAACTTCAAAAAAGCAGAACCAAACAAGAGTTAAAGAAAAAACAAAAAGAAGAATTTGATGAAGATGCTATTTATGAAGAAACAAAATTCAGAAGAGGGTATATCATCTTCTTTTTGACTTTACCGTTTGCACTTGGTGCTTCAGCGATTGTTGCAGGAGCATTTGCGGTAGAAAAAACAATTGTAGGTAGTATTATCATCATCGGTGGATCTACAGGGTTATCAGGAACCAACGTTTATTTGGACCAACAAAGACTTGAAGAACACCGCGAAAAGAAAAAACAAATAGCAGACGTTAAACCTTGAAGTCCAAACGATTTTTCGTTTTTTTAATACATACTTTCGAATACTTAAGAAACAAACGCTTTGAAATCCGTAAATTATATATGGAACACCTGCGACCCATTGGAAGGCTGTTTTATATTGTTTTTGGATTTATTTCTGTTGCCATTTTAATTTTAGATTTTGGCTTTTTTTATCCAGATGAATGGAAAGAATATGTAACACTTTCTATCAGAACTTTAGTTAGTTTTTTTATCGCTTATGAAACATTCCATATAATTTTTACAAATAAAAACTGGAAAGAATATCTAAACTTACATAAGATTGAATTGATCATACTTTTGATGTTAGGCCTTGAGGTGATCTATGAAAAAAATATCATCTCCGTATTAAAATCATACCATATCTCTGGTGATGACACGACACTCATCTTTTTATCAGCCAATCAGTTTTTATTTTTATTTTCAAACTTAGCTCACTTCTTCCGTTTATCGAAAAAAAGAGAGTCCAAAAAACTAAATCCATCAGTCGTTTTTGTAGGTTCCTTTGCTTTTATCATTTTTATGGGCGTATGTTTTTTACATTTTCCTAAATCAAGCAACGGTCATGTCAAAACAATTGATATTATTTTCACTACCATCAGTGCCACTTGTGTGACCGGGCTTTCGACCTTAGATATCAGTAGCCAATTCACTCTGACTGGTCAACTTGTGATTTTACTCCTCATTCAAGTGGGTGGACTAGGGCTCATGACTCTCACGAGTTTTTTTTCCATCTTTCTTACAGGAAAAGGATCGGTAAGTGATACACTGATGGTCAAAGACCTTTTGTCTGAAGAAACCATGGGGCGTGCTAAAGAAATTTTAAAACAGATCACATTGCAAACGTTAACGATTGAACTTGTAGGTGCAATTTTACTTTTTTACCAATTCCCAACCGATTTTCCACTACCGTTACCTGAAAAAATATACTATTCAATCTTTCATTCCATCTCTGCGTTTTGTAATGCTGGTTTCAGTTTGTTACCGAATGGATTGGCGACTGATGCATTTAGAGAGTCTGAAGGTTTTTTATCCATTATCATGTTACTCATCGTATTTGGTGGACTCGGTTTTCCTGTGATTTATCAGATTCGTTCCAAAATTCTCAGACCATTTGATTATCAATTTCGTTGGTCAATCACTTCAAAATTAGTGTTTTTTATGACCACTTTTTTGCTGTTATTCGGTAGTTTGAGTTACTTCTTTTTAGAAAATCATTTAAGCTTAAAAGATTTGCCAATCGAGAAAAAAATCTTCCATTCTCTTTTTTATTCGGTTACGACAAGAACTGCGGGATTCAACACTTTTGATTTAACTTTGATGGGATACCCGATGACCTTTATTTCTTTTTTTCTGATGTGGGTTGGTGCCTCTCCTATCTCAACAGGTGGTGGAATCAAAACAACAACACTTGCGATCTCCTTTTTAAATATCAGTAACCAAATCCGAGGAAAAGAAAAAATGGAAATTGGTCACCGAACCATTGCTCATTCAACGATTTCAAGAGCGAGTGCGACGATTGTATTATCTTTGTTTGTCATTTTCATATCTATCTTTTGCCTTTTGCTCACCGAAAAAGCGCCGTTTATTGATTTATGTTTTGAAGTCGTTTCTGCATTTGGAACAGTTGGGTTAACTAGAGGACTCACTCCTAATCTATCTGATTTCGGTAAAATATTAATTTGTATTGTGATGTTTGTTGGAAGAGTGGGGATACTTACCCTACTCATTGCGCTTTCTAAAAAAGTAGAACATATCACTTACGAATATCCAAAAGAATATGTAGTTGTAGGTTAATCAGTATGCAAAGAAAAAAAATTGCGGTCATTGGCATTGGAAGTTTCGGAAAACTATTTGTACGTTATCTTTTTGAAGATGGACATGAAGTGATTGCAATTGACAAAGATCCAGTGATCATTGATTCCATCAAAGACTATGTAACCGTAGCAGTGGCACTCGATGCGACCGATGAACATGCATTACGTTCACAAGGGATTGGTGACGTGGATTATGCAGTACTAGCACTCGCCGATGATTTTGAAACATCGATTATTTGTGCGGATAGTTTAAAAAAATCTGGTGTGAAACAAATTTATGCAAGATACCAAACAGAACTGCAAAAAAAAGTATTGGAATTACTTGGTATCCGAGACCTATTCAATCCAGAAGAAAGAGCGGCAAGGAGTATGGCAGAAACATTCTCATTTGTTGGGATGCGTTCAAGTTTTCTTTTATCAGATGAATACAGCGTGGTAGAAGTCACGGTACCAAAACGTTACATCAACAAAACCATTGCAGAAGCTGACTTACGCCATAAATACAATATCAATGTTATCACCATCAAACGTCCTTTAACCAATAATGAACTGAAACGTGCTTCCGATTCTAAAACAGAAAAAATCCTAGGTATACCACATGGAAACACTATTCTTAAAGAAGACGATATAGTGGTTTTATTCGGATCTCAGGCTGATCTCACTAAATTTTTAGAAACATAAATCCATGGGTCCAGAAAGAATCATTTGTTTAACAGAAGAACCTACAGAAATGATATATCTGTTAGGTGAAGAAAAACGAATTGTAGGAATTTCTGTTTATACAGAAAGACCAACCAGAGCCAAAGAAGAAAAAACAAAAGTCTCTGCCTTTATCAGTGGTAATATTAAAAAAATTCTTTCCTTGGAACCAGACCTCGTCATTGGTTTTTCAGATATCCAAGGACAGCTTGCCAAAGACCTCATTGAACGAGGGTTAAATGTTCTTATCTTCAACCAACGTTCCATGGCAGAAATCCTTTCCAATATGCAAATCATTGGAAACCTCGTTGGGCAATCGGAAAAAGCCAAATCGATTACGGATGGTTGGAAACATCAGATCCAATCTTGGCAAAAGGAAAATGAGTCCCTTCAAAGAAAACCCAAGGTATTTTTCCAGGAATGGGACGAACCCATCATTACTGGGATCCAGTGGGTGAGCGAAGCCATCTCCCTCGCCGGTGGGATCGACAGTTTCTCCCACCTCAAAGACCGTAAACTTGCCAAAGACCGGATCATCCAGGCAGAAGACGTACGAGAGGCAAACCCAGACATTTATGTCGGATCTTGGTGTGGGAAGGCGATGGACTGGGACTGGGTGCGAAACAAACCCGAATGGCAATCCACAGGTTTCATCCGAACAAATCGAATTTTTGAGATGGACCCAAGTATAATATTACAACCAGGGCCAGCCTTGTTTTTAGAAGGGATTCCCAAACTCCGTGAACTCTTTTTAACAGCTTAATTACTCTCTTTGTCATGTGACTGTCATCTAAATGTAACAGAGATCATCTACATTTGAAACATATCAATCAGATATGGAGACATTCATGAACGTTTCATGTAACCAGACAAAGAAAAATATCACTTTGTCTCTTGTAATCGCACTGATCACAATTTTTGCAATTGTTGGAAAACTCGAAGCACAAGCTACCCCTACAACAACACCTGCGGCACCTACAGCTGAAACCACACAAAACGCAGAGACACAACCAGAAACTCCTGCACCTGCTGCGGAAGCTCAACCAGAAACTCCTTCGCAAGATTCAGAAATTGGACTCGTAAAATTATTTGTCACTGGTGGATGGTCAATGTGGCCTCTCCTACTTTCATCTATTGTTGGTTTTGGAGTGATCCTCGAAAGAATGTACTTTTTCTTCACAGCAAAACTAGTGAGAAAAGGATACAACCAAGACTTACAAGATGCAATCGATGCTTCTGGTATGCAAGGTGTAGATGAATTCTTAAAAGCAAACGAGGGCCAACGAATCACTGACGTGTTAAAAAATGGAATGGAAGTTTCCCAAAACGATCCTGAAATCTTTGCTGCTGGTATCGAAAGAGAAGCTGGTGAAGTGATGACATTATTAGAAAAAGGACTCACAGTTCTTTCAGCAGTATCAACGATTGCACCTCTTGTTGGATTCCTTGGAACTGTATCCGGTATGATCAACGCATTTGATGCGATTGCAAACGCTGACCAAGTCAACGCCAAAGTAGTTGCTGGTGGTATCAAAGAAGCTCTTATCACCACTGCTGCTGGTTTGATCGTTGCGATCCCTGCAATGACATTTTACCAATACTTACAAGGCCGAGTTGGTTTTTTTACATCTGAAGTAGAAGAAGCAGCAAACAAAATCTACAAAGAATACTTAAAACTCAAAGCCGGAAAAAAAGCGTAAAGCAAACGGTAAGAAACTAACCATGATTAAGTTAAAGAAAAAACAAGAATTAGAAGAAATTTCGGCAGCATCCATGTCGGACATTGCCTTTCTACTCTTGGTATTTTTTATGGTAACAGCAGTATTCTTTGTAAAGGAAGGATTGAATATTTCCCTTCCACGCAAACAATCCGAACCTCAGCCATTTTTACGTAAGAATGTATATGAAATTTTGGTCACACAAGATCGTTACAAGATGCGTAACCCAGCTTTCGGAACAAAAGAATACGTTAGTTTACAAGAATTTCGTGATGACCTAAACCACATGGAAATCCCGGATTTAAAAAACAAACTAGCCCTCATTGTTACAACCGGCGATACCAAATATGCAAAGATGTTGGATGCTTTATCAGCAGTGCAACTTCGCGGATTTGAAAAAATCTCAGTGAGAAAGAAGAAATAATATGTTAAGAAGAAAGAGAGTCGCACCTTCAGTTCCAGTGAGTTCGATGGCAGACATTGCCTTCTTACTCCTCGTGTTCTTTATGGTAACCTCCGTATTGGATTCCGATCCTGACCTTCCCATCAATTTACCAGATGTACCTGGTGGAGAACAGTTAAACAAAAAGATCGCCAATCTTTACCTGACTGCAGACGAAAAAAGAACTGTTTATTTTAACTCAGTGAAAATGGAACTAAACGAGGCGATGAGTGAAATCAGAGCCAAAATTTCCACAACACCTGACCTTAAAGTTTTGATCCATGCTGACCAAGACCTTACGTATGAAGAACTAGACAATGTTTTTGAAACTCTCCGAGAGATTGGTGCCTTAAAGGTTTCTCTTGTTACCAAGACCACCCAAGGTGGCGGATTAAAAGGTAAGTAACGTGAGCGGAACAGTTGTTACTCAAAAAAGATCCAAACGTGAAAGAATCCATAGATTCATTGATCGTTACCGAATGGAAACGGGTCTTGCAATTTCTGCCGTTATACAGGCGTTAATCATTCTTTTTTGGTTCACACCTCATTTGGAAACAGATAGTTTGGATGACCTTGTGGAAGAAGTTGCCTTTATAGACAATGTTCAAATCCAAGAACCAACTACGGATTCCAAACCAACTGATGGTGACTTTGATTTAACCGACAAAGAGAAAGAAGAAAAAAAAGAAGACCCTCGTATAGCTGGTGCTTCTGACCCCATCGTTTCTGGTGCAACCTCTCCAGTAGATTTATCACCGAACGTTCGCCCGGAATATACATCGGATGCAAAGGCTCTCGGTTTGACAGGGACCATGACGTTAGAAGTGGTGATCTCAAACACTGGAGAAGTGCTTCGTGTTCGTTCCGTAGGTAAACAGTTAGGTGGTGGACTCGAAGAGGAAGCGATTAAAGTATATCGCAGAAAACGTTTCTCCCCTTCGATCTTAGAAGGAAAACCAATCACTGTCAAAGTGCTTGTTCCCATCCGATTTACATTGAATTAAAACGATAGCTCTAACTTTTTTTATTAAGTTTTGGCGAATCCACCACCTTAGCGGTGGTGGACCGGGCTCTCCGCTTCAATCTGCATCGCAGGATTTCCGCTACGATCCCTTTCGCAGGGATCCTCATTACATTGTTAAGACTCAATTCAGAAATCTATGATGAAACCAATACTCAGAAATTAAGATTTTATAAATCATTCAATTGCTTGCAGTTGTTTCATAAATCTTTCTTTTTCCTCAGGTGTAGCCTTTTCAAAATAAAGTTTAATATATTCAGTTAAAACGTATGGATCATTTCCAAGGATTTTTATTTTTTTCAGAATAACAGTTTTGCATTCTAATTCTTTACAATTTCGGATAAACTGGCGAAAATTCAGTGAGGAATCAGAAATTAAGAATTCTTGTAGAATATATTTTCGGACCTTCTCATTTGAAGCAGGATATGATAGAATTGAAGATAATATATTGCTCTCTTCGTTTTGATTTTTTTGTTTCGCTAACTTTTCTCTAACTTCAATTAAAATTAAAACTGTTTCTGGATTTCTCCGAAATTTTTCAAATTCATAAACATATTCGTACATTTTCTGCAAATCTTTCTCTTGAATTGCTTCATACATTTTCTTTTTCCAATCTTGAAATGTATTCACTTTTGTAGGAACTATCACTCGAGTATCAATCTCAGGCGGTGGATCCTTATCATTAAAAAACCAATGGTATGACCAAGCCATGATAAAAAAAGGAGGAGTGGCCAAGGCTGAAAAAGGTATAGCACCCATTTTCGTATAATATCCAGAATTTTGACTAGTCCATAATACACCAATTGTGTCTTCTGCAGCATCTGGAATGACAGCAATGGGATGTATAATGAAAACATCCAAAATTCCAGCACAGACACCTAAGGGCAAATAAATGGGAGCTGCAATGATTCTAAGATTCCCTTCCTTGGGAATTAAATTCTCTTCCACGGCATTTGTTAATTTAAGATTTCGTCTTTGGAATAATGCACAATTGAAACTGGAAACTACAATAATTTGAATGATCAGTATTCTTTTGGCAATAATTGCTATCATATAGTTTTATCTTACTTATTTACGATATAAGAAACGATTTTTGTTAGTAGAAGAAAGCATGTTTTATCCATAAAAAACTAAAAGCAATAGGAGTCATAACTAGTTTAGGAACAAACAAAAAACTCTGCGTCAATATGCCTCCAGATGGATTTTGCCAAATATATTTTATTGTATCACCAAGTGCCATCGGAATTGCAATGACTGGTTGTAATAGAAATGTATCTGTTAATAAAGAAATTGTCCCAACAGGAATCGCTACGGGACTCATCAAAACTTTTCCCGTTGTAGTTTCCGGAGTAAAATGATTATCTAAGACATTCGTTATTCTGCGATTATTTTTTTCCATAACTGCACAATGAGAAAAAATATGACAGAACATCAACACAAGAGAATGGATCAAAAGTTGTTTCAATATTGAATTCATGAATGAAATCTTCTCCCTCATTGAATTTAAAAATTACGATTTAATTTTAGTTTTGTATTCCCGGTAATTCCAAAACCTTATCCACTTCTTCCATAGGTTTCACAGGGATTTCGATTTTTTCGATTCGGATTTCGTGTACAAAATCGGGGTCTTCGAATCGATCTAAAATTGTAATCCTTCTAGGGTATTGTTTTCCGTTCCATGGTTCATAAAATCCGTATTTCAAAACACCTTGGTAAAAAGTAAATAACTCGCGATATGTGAATTCTAACCATTCTAATGCCCCACTTTTTTGTTCAAAATAACCAAGGTATTGGTCTGTATCCGCAGTGGCATTCATCTGAACAGATGTGAAATAAACAACTTCATATAGTTGGTCTAGTTTTTGTTTTTGTCCTGAATATTGTATGATGGGAAAGTTTTTCAGTTTCCATGGTAATGTCAGATACAATCGAAGTGATTCTAAATAAATTCTCACTTCTGTATCGTCACTGTATGCTTTTCCAGTATCTGCGGAAATTTGGTAAGTTGATTTTTTTTCCAAACCATAGATGAGACCTTTTTTCTCTCCACCAAGAAACTCAACTTGCATTGCATCTGCTTCAAAATCCAGATGCACTCTCATTCTTAATTCTGGTTCTTTTATTGGTGTAAAAAATCGAACAAAATTACTATGCCAAACATCTTTGATGATAAATTGAACTTGTTTGTACTCTTTCCAATCCCCAGGAGTTAATTCTTTGATCGGAGGGTTTGTAACAACTGCTAGTCCCTTCTTTTTCAAATCCTGATCCACTTTTTCGTAAGACAAATGAGGAGGTCTTAAGTCTGCAGTACCACATGATAAAAGTAACAAGAGTGAAAGTAGAATTAAATTTTTAGAGTGGAACATAGACACCAAAATGGATCAAAAACAAATACCTGTCAATTGGGAAAGTGGTACAATGAAAATCGAAACCAAACAATGATTTACGGACTTAAAATTAAGTGGCAAATCTTAAAGGAAAACCTCAATTGAAATCGAGTAGGTCTTAATATAAATTTGATTCCGAAAGTATAAAAAACCTAAGATGATGAATACGAATTTATGAAAAGGGAACTTTAGTCGTAAGAAGAAGCTACGTCATTCGATCGAATGTAAGTGATTTTAGAGGAAGGCAAAGAAGAGAGAAAAGGTCGGAAACCCGACCCTCTCTTTCATAAATGATAATTATGCTTTTGCAGCACCTGTTTTTTTGATCGATTCCGCTACTTCATTGATTTTCGCTTTTACGGATTCAATTTTTCCTTCAGGCATTTTTGCTTTGATTTCTTCAGCAATTTTGTTGTAGTTTTCTACGATTTTAGAACGAGTTTCATCGTAGTTTTTTCCAGCAACACTAGAGAATTCTTTAATGTCTGTTAGGATTTTGTCCACAGATTGGCGGATTTTTACTGATTCTTCAGTATTGTCCAAAGCACCTTTAGAAACTAACTCATTGTAAGTAGATTCCAATTGTGTTTTTGCTTTTTCTAAACCTTCTTTTCCAGATTGAAAAAGACCGATTCCCGCGTTAAGAATGTCCATGATTTGTTTTTCCATAATTTAGCTCCTGGTTTTCACCTATTTGTGCAATGCACAATACAGTTATGTGCAATGCACAAATTTAAACAAGTACTTTTTCTAGGATTTATCGGTTTTTTTAAATTTTTTTTAGCTTACGCTAGGGAACTTTGGCCTTTGTTCAATCAGTTACGATTTCTAATGCACTAATGGGTTCTTTTTGCTGTGCCATAATCGATTCCAAAAATTTCACGTAGGCTTCTCGTCCAGGGTAAGCAACTTGATTCACACCTGTCTTTACAGCCGCTTCTGCCACCGCAGGAGCTACATGGTATAACACACGTTCGTCTAACGGTTTTGGAATGATATAGTTTTCTCCAAATCGGATTTCAATTTCGTTATAAGCCTGGCAAACTTCAACAGGAACAGGGATTTTTGTGAGTTCACTGAGAGCATAGGCTGCCGCCAATTTCATTTCCATGTTCACCACTTTGGCACGAACATCCAAAGCACCACGGAAGATAAATGGAAATCCGAGCACATTGTTCACTTGGTTTGGATAATCACTTCTACCTGTTGCCATGATTAGGTCTGGTCTTGCACGTTTCGCATCAGGATAAGGAATTTCAGGATCAGGATTGGCAAGAGCAAACATGATTGGTTTCTCCGCCATGGTTTTTACCATTGCTTCTGTCACAACATTGGCAACAGATACGCCAATGAAAAGGTCTGTCCCAGGAAAGATATCTTCTAATGTTTCTGCTTCTGTATTACGAACAAATGGAAGTTTGGATTCGTGAAGATTGGTTCGTTTATGATTGATCACACCACGTGAATCCAACATAAAAATGGATTCATGTTTCACTCCAATATGAGTTAACATCTCGGCTATGGAAATGGCCGCAGCCCCTGCTCCATTGATCACTACCTTTAAGTTTTCTGCTTTTTTGCCTGTGAGTTCAAGTGAATTGAGTAGTGCTGCCGTAGAGATGATTGCAGTTCCATGTTGGTCATCGTGGAATACAGGAATTTTCATACTTTCATCTAATGTTTTTTCGATATGAAAACATTCTGGTGCACGAATATCTTCTAAATTAATACCACCAAACGTTGGTTCGAGGGCTTTTACTATTGTGATGAATTTTTCAGGATCTGTTTCGTTGATTTCAATATCAAATACATCGATGCCTGCAAATTTTTTAAATAAGACAGCTTTTCCTTCCATCACTGGTTTGCCAGCGGAAGCACCAATGTTGCCAAGACCTAAAATGGCAGTTCCATTGGTGATGATCCCCACCAAGTTTCCTCGGTTGGTATACTCATAAACGAGATCAGGTTGTTTTTCAATTTCAAGGCAAGGGTATGCGACACCAGGAGAGTAAGCTAGTGACAGGTCGTAACTGTTCTCCGTTGGTTTTGTCGGAACTACTTTGGTTTTTCCTTTCGGAAACCTAGAGTGATACTCAAGCGCGTGATTTTTCATGGTCTATTTTCCCATGATTTCTGATTCAATGGAAAATCCTAGAATAAATTGGAACCAATGACATCCAAAAAAGGTTGTCAGTTGTTCTATGTCCCTTTAGATAAAGTCCTCATCAAAGTCCCAAGGAGGGCATTTTGGAACTGGTTGGCGAATTTTTTGGAACAGCTGTTTTGATTTTATTAGGAGATGGTGTTGTCGCTGGTGTTTTATTAGAAAAATCCAAAGCCAAAGATGGTGGTTGGATTACGATCACCACTGCTTGGGCGCTTGCGGTTTGTTTTGGAGTCCTTGTCGCTAAAGCACTCGGTAGTCCTGGAGCCCATTTGAATCCTGCTGTCACATTCTCTGCTTGTATCCAATCGGGAGACTATTCTATCTTATTACCCTATTCCCTCGCACAAGTCTCGGGGGCTGCACTTGGAGCTTTTTTGGTGTATTTACACTACCTTCCCCATTGGAAGGAAACAAGGGACCCAGGAAAAATTTTGGCCGTTTTTTCTACAGAACCTGCCATCAAACACACTCTCTCGAATGTGATCAGTGAAGGGTTTGGAACTTTTTTACTCGTCCTGGGAATCCATGCCATTTTTTCTCCTTTGAATGGTGGTGCACCAGGCATTGCTGGCACTGGTTTTGTGGCTCTCCTTGTTTGGGCCATCGGATTATCAATGGGTGGAACTACTGGGTATGCGATTAACCCTGCCCGTGACCTTGGTCCAAGGATCATCCATTCAATAGTAAAAATTCCCAATAAAGGGAATTCCGGTTGGAAGTATGCTTGGCTTCCCGTAGTGATTCCGTTAGTGGGTGGTGGTCTTGCTGCAGTTGTGATCCGTTGGGTAGTAGTATGAAGGGATTCATTTCTGCACTATTACTCATTGGATTTTCAATTTACGGCCAATCTACAAACAAAGACCAATCGAAAATTGAATTAGAGAATTGTGCCAATGCATACAATGCAAAACAATTTAAACAAGCAATCCAATACTGTGACGAAGCAATCAAACTTGATCCAAACAATGTAAATGCGATCGATATCCGGGGTTGGATCAAAGTCAATTTATACCAATATAATGACGCGATCAAAGATTTTGATTTGGCATTAAGTTTAGATCCTTCAAATTACCAAATTCATTTTAAAAAAGGTTATACATATTTTTATCTGAAAGAATATGAGAAGGCCATCTCTTCTCTCGATGAAGCAATAAAATTAAAACCAAACTATATCAATTCAACTTTTTATCGAGGTAAATCATTTCATAAATTAAATTTACTTAATAAGGCACAGAATGATTTTGAATCCTGCTTAAAAATAGATCCAAACTGGGTGGAAGCCCTTGTCGAAACAGCTGTGATTTTTTCCAAAAATAAAGAATTCAAAAAAGCTAATGAAACCTTTACTCAAATCATTTCCTTGGATAGCCAAAATGCATTTTCATTCTACAACCGAGGAGTGATTCTTTTGACCATTTTAAAGGAAGGGGAAGACTACGAAACGAAAGGATGTTCCGATTTAAAAATTGCGACGGAACTCGGTTATCCGAATGCTTCAAATGCCTACCAACAACTCTGTTCTATATAAAATATACGTTAAGAAGAATAGGATTTTTTTATGTTCAAACACCTTCTCCTCATCTCATCTTTTTTCCTTCTTTGTTTTCCCATTAGTTCAGATGATTCCGAACCAACCTTAGATTGTCGGAATACTATACGGCCTAGTTTTCCAGCCAAACGAGTTTTGATGGTTCATGTAGACACCAATCAAAAAGTTGGCGATTCTCTGCAAGCAGGACAGGTTGCAGGGACTATGACACCTTTGCCAGAAGTTATCTCAAAAAAATTTGAAACTCAATTTAGAACCGCAGAACAATTATATGCTGAAAAAAAATTCAATGAAGCTGTCGCTGTCTTAGAACCAACAGTTAAAGTTGAAAAAAATAATCCTTTTTTGTGGAATCTTTATGGGAGAGCCTTATATGCAGCCAATCGTAAAAAGGAAAGTTTTGTCGCCTATCAAACCTTACTTTCGATTATAGATGCAGATGAAACATATTTTGAAGATGGTTCACCTAATTTGGTCGTTTTAGATGCATGGTTTTTGGAAGCGTATTGGAAAATTAGTACACTTTACCTTGACCAAGGAGAGTATGCTAAATCGATTTTCTATAATCGAAAAATGCTCGATGTAGTGACATATGCAAACAAACATTATGATCCAGAAAAAATGATTTATAATGTTTCTGCATTAAGTTACCTTGCGGAGGCATATTATTTTTTAAAAATAAAAGAAGCAAACCAATATTATGCTTGTGAAACGTTGAAGTTAGATAAAGACAATCAATATGTTTTTCAGTTTTTATTGCTGTAGAAAAAAGATTAGAATTGGATTTTAAATGTTAGGCTGATAACAAAGAATTCTTTAAACAATTCCAATTCTTACTTACTCTAATATATTCTCGAAAAACTTCCAAAATATCATTATCTTAGGATCTGCAGAAATATGAACTTTTTTTAATAAAATCCTCCGTAATTTTTTTTTAGATTTGAATCAACTTCGATCATAATTCATATTATGCATCACTAAAATAGTTTCCCCTAGCAGTAAACTGGAAAGGTAATCTTATGAAAAAAACAATTTATTTTCTTGTTTTCTCGTTTTGTATTGTGAGTAATTTATTTGCTCAAGAATCAAGATATAAAGCATTAACAGATGTTTCCACGGGAGAAGAACTGAATCTTTTTTTAAGTTATTATTATACAAATTCAAATTTAGATTTAGTTCCGAAAGCGTTACGTTATATACACATTAAAAAAATTAATTCTAACAAAGAAACAGAAAGACATATTGTTCCATTCTTTGCACAGGTTTTTAAAGCCAATGATGATAAAATACCTTCTTGGTTTGAAGAATTACAAAATTTAACAGATGATGATATGTATATTTTTTCGCATGCTCTGTTTCTATCCGGAGGATCTAATGCAAAAAAAGTAATACAAAAGTTTCTAGACTCCACAGACAATGATGAGCTAAAACAAGTCCTAACAAAATTATCATCCGATCGACAAGCAATTGATTTGAGGACTATCCCACTCACGAATCCCGTATATCTAGATATGATTTGGAGTTCCTTTTTTGCTACAGGAGATGTTTCCTATCTTGATCGATTAATTTTGGCAACAGATTCGAATAAAAAAACAGTGGATGAAATTCTAATTTACTCAGCGGCAAGGTGGTCACTTAAGGCAGTCGCAAAGGATCATAAAAAAGTTTTCGATTTTTGTATTAGCAAAAAAAGTAAATATTCGAAAGATATCAATGCTTTTTTAAATGATATTGAATCATAACTATTACTTAAAATTATTATCCGATTAATCGTACTTTCATGTCCAGAAAAGTACTCAGAAAAAAAATTGTTAAAATGTAATGTCTAATTCTGAATCTTCTGAAACAAAACGCATGCTGGTAATTGATTCATTTTTCCAGTTTGCAAATCTTTACAACTAGATGCCATTACCTGTTTGTAGCATTCCTTAAAAGTAGATTGGATTTGGATTGGATCACTACCAATGAGTTTATAAGCATTACTTTCTCGAAATCGTTTTTGACAATTGGATTCTTCCAATCGGCTTTCCGTAAATTTTTTTAAGTTTTCTGGAATAGAATTCCATTCCGCATCTGCACATTCTCGAAATTTTTTACAAAGTTCTGAAGTCAATGTTAATGACTCATTCTGCCATTCAATATGATTGATTCCTTTTTCTTTTTTACAGGAAGAAAGTTGGCACAATAAGAAAAGTAAAATGATAAAAACGAAGGATGTATTAGGATATGTTTTGAACTTGGATCGATTGAGAAATGAATTCATTGAAAAAGACCTTTAATACTTCATATAAGTAAATCTCGAAAAAATTGCAATACGTTAATTTTATCGATCTATTTGGTTGTGTCTGCCGTTTCTTTTTTACGTATCAAAATTTCAATCCGTTCTTCATTTGCTTTTTTTTCAGGTGTATCTGAAGTTTTTGATTTTTGGAACATCGCATAACCTTGCACAGACACTTGTTCTTTGGGAATTCCATATTCGTTTACTAATTTTTCTGCAAGTAGTGATGCTCGATTAGAGTGGTAATCCCAAGAGTTTTGGAATTTGGATTTATCGATTTGAGATTCATATGGGATATGAACACGGACAACAATATCGATATCCATTCCTTTGGATAAGACAGCCAATTGTTCAAAAGCAAATTTGAGATCTGGATCTGTTTTTAATACATCATCCGATGCAAGGTCGGAGCCCGCAAAAGTTAATTTTAACTCTTCTGTTTCCGCAAGACCTAGTTTTAATTTTGCTTTTTCTTTCAGTGTTTTAAGAGCAAAGCCAATTCGTTCCCAGAGACGGAAAACTTCCGATTTTGGAACCATTGTATCATCTTCCAAAATTCCAGAACCACCGTCTAGAAGTGCACCGACAGAACTTACATTCAATCCAAATCCTCGTTTGATGTCTTTTGCGACTTCATTCAATCGTTTGGAGTCAACCTTACTGACTGCATAAAGAATGATAAACAATCCTAAAAGGAGTGTAATCATATCCGCATAAGTTAATAACCAACGATCATTTGATTCTACATGTTTATCTTCTTTGGAAACAAAACGGGAACGTCTTCTCATGATTCCTCTTTCAGTGATGGAAAGGCTTTAAATAAAAAATCCCACTCTTTTTCTTGGACTAACGCATAAAATTCATCGAATAACGCCTGATTGACTGGCAACGTTGCATAATATCCTTGTTCCACTTTTTTAAAAAGAGGGTATACCCCGAGTAATTTTGACATCATGGCTGCTGGCTTAATGATATAAGCGCTGACTGGTTTATGAGCAAGTTCAAAAAACTTCTTTAAATTAAACAAGACAACCTCCAATTGTTTTTTGCGAACATCCCTTTTGTCCAATTCACAAAATAATTGAAAGTATTCTTCTTGGTTAATTTCATTACCAAATACCCAACCTTTAGAAACTAATAATTTTGCCATCTCGATATCTAATTCGTCAGTAATAGAATTTAATTCCATCAGACGTTCGATACTTTCTCGAGTTCCTTCCTTTAACATATTTTTGACTTTGCCATAGGTTTGGAACGCTAAGGATTCCCATTCTTCCTTTCCATCTAAATTATAAACTGTTTCAAAGAAAAACTTCGCCATCGCAATCGTTTCAGATCGGTGGAAAAAATCATAATAGAACATATGAAATCGTTCCACTTGCGCGCGAACAATCTCCCTCCTTGCCACTAAGATTTCTTCTGATAAATTTTGGTTCATGGATTAGAGATGCCATTTAATAAATAAGATGGAAAACCTTGTTGGTCTCTTTCAAATGGCGCGATTGAATATTGATTGGGAATCGAAATGATTTCTTGGTAAAATTTATATGTGGAACGAAATAAAATTCGAGGTGGATCAGTCGAACTTGGTGTATAATAAAATTTTATACCATAACGAAAGTTATTCGCCCAACCTTCTTTAGTCACTTCTAGGAGTGGGTATTCTGCTGGAATCTTTTTATTTTGCACAACGTTATATACAATATCTCCCTTTTTATACAAACGAACTCCTTGTGTTTCATTTGCTAATCGAAGTGAACCAGCTTCAGGAAAAGAGAGAGATAAATACGTTAAGCTTACATAATTGCCTCGGTTCTTTAGTTGTAATGTAACAAGAGATTCTTTTCCTTTTTCAAACTTTGGTTCTACATCTAAAGATACAAATGAAGGAACAGGTTGCATGGGAAGGTTTGCAATCATTTCCCAACCATTAAAAACAAATTCTTGCGAATAATTGGGATTTGTTGGAAATATTCGAAAAGACTTTTCTTTAGCACTGTATTCAAACTCAACACGTTTGCTACGTTTTAATTCTTCGTGTTCTTTTAACTGGTAACCGTCCCAAATCTTTTTTCCCTTACGATATCCCATTGGAACCGAAAACAAACCTAACGGTGGTTCTTCGGACAAAACTTCTAAAAAGACAGAATTAAAATTATCCCCAGGCAGTTCCGCCAAAACAATCCGCCTCAAACAATCACCAGCAAACGTTGGTTTTTCTTTTCCAGAAATTGAGCCGGCCAACCATTTGTTTTGTTTGCCGTCGTAATACATAGGCCCTAAATCTTTTAGAAAAAATTCTAACTTCCATAAAAAAGTCCAAATAGAACCTTCTTTGCGAAATGCTGACAATACTTCACTTTGCCCAGCCTGGAACAAAACAAGTGTTTCCATTTCAGGTGCTTCATCTAAATTGATTTGTTTTTGGCCAAGGATCCGGATGGGTTCTCCTTCTTCTTTGCCATACACAGAAACTCGGATTTCCTTTTCGGAAGGGTGTTCTTTCTGAGAACAAAACGGAAAGAATAGGAGAAGATAAAAGACAAATGACAAGGAATAGAAGGAAGAACGGTAAAAATTCATAGAATACAAACATTCCAGCACACTAAAACCCCAATTCAACCTTTTTTGCTTTTCGGTACAATTCGGACGATTATCATCGTCTAAGTAATAAGAATTGGGGACGACATTGGTTTCGACTGTTGTTGGCTTGGATTCAGTGGCACGTAGGGGTGAGGGACCTCTTAAAAACCTTCAAAACAATAACTGCAAATAACGAATTTGCTCTAGCAGCTTAATTTTAAGCTCTACGGTTTCATTGGCTGTTTCCTTAGGTGGCCAAGAAACCGACACCTCTCTAAGGACCTTTCGGATTTGTCGCCCGCTTCGAACCGAATTGAACTCTAAGTAGGATAGGAATTAGTCCCCCGTTTGTAGGGTAAGTCTTTCCGAAATTTATTTGCAAACTAAACGTGTAGAAGCTGCATTTGAGGACGATAGGACCCGGGTTCGACTCCCGGCGTCTCCAGGTTTCGGCATTCGCTTCTCGCGCTCAACTGGCCCTCCGTGGCCAGATTTCGCGCCCGCACCCATCCCTGGGTGCTGTTCGAAGCAAACACCTCCACTATGGGTACTAAGCTAAAGTTTATAGATGTTTGGTTGGTATTTCCTAACAATGATCATATAACATAAAAGATACGACGAGATTCGAACGACTGCGAGAGAGAGTCATGTTGTCTGACGTAGTGGGACTCAGTGGATACTGTTTGAAAATTCTTTTTTTCTACTTGGTCTTTAATGTTAGATACATCAGAATTGGGTAAATCACATTGAAAATGTTTTACCGGTTCAATTTCATTGCTAAGAGTTCAATTCTAACTTTAATTTGCCTATTCTCACTCCATTGTAAACCTGATTACGAGGAAATTGAAGTAGTGTATCTAGATCAGAACGGTCAAAAAATAAATGCAATTTATCACAATCCTTTTGATGAGACAGGAACATTCTCTGTCACTCTAAAATCCCCTAATGAGAATTCGATTACTTTAATTCAAGGTATAGCCGCTTCGGGAGTTCGATATACTGATGACAAAACGTTAGTTTGGTGGATCAAAGGAAATGAGGCCTTTATAATGCAACCAGATGGAAAAGGTGATTGGGAGATTACAAATCGTTTTATAGAAATTCAACACGCAGAAAATCATCGATAGAATCATTGGCCCATATTTGATAATGTTACAAAAATGATTCAATTTTAATCTTTGGCCAAACGCCAAACCATGTGTGATAATACGTCATATAGATTCCATATGATATCCCACATAGGATCAGAAGGACGGCGGTTTTACGAAACACTAAAAATTTCCCTATATCTAGTGTCATTTTCAAAACAAACTTGGTTAGCCGATCTATGATTGAGAACAAAAAGAAAAAAAGCAATAGAACGACTCCCATACCGATTAAAGTCGCAATCGGTTTTTCATACTTACTTGCTAAACCCAATACTTGTCCGTTGATCAATGTGACAACCAAATCAACAGCTAGGATACAGAGCAGGCGAAAGTAAAATCCTAAAAACCAATGGAAGAGAGATTGTTTTGATGAAGAAGACATGAGGTAATATATAAAAGTGCGAATAAAATTTGCAAGAGTCATTTGCTAATTTCATTTAATAATCTATTAAATTCTTAATGATATTTTAAAGAATATATTATTTCCATTTTTATCTCAAATCCGTCCAAGGAAAAAGGCAAAATTATGAAATATTCATTCTGAAGGATCAAACAAAAAGAGTAAAGCTGAACGCATTCGAAGTAGGTTGTAATTTTTTGTTTTTATTTGCTTCCAAGTTAGAGGAAGACTATGTTTGGAACGGATCATTGTGTCTCTCAGATTCGATACGGATGCAAGAGACAGTTTCCAAATTGAGAGCAGGGCAATTGGGGAATCTTTCTCCTTCGTTTTAGAGCCTATGTAAGATTCTAATTATCATTTAACTACTGCTCCACACAAAAGATAACAGAGGAATCATTACAATTTCCTAATGTAGAAGAGAAAATAGAAACGCTACTGGATGCAACACCAGCATTGCCTGTCCCAGTTCCATCTGTCCAACGATTGCAATGTTGGCCGGAACGAGTGTCCCAACCAGAAGTATCAAGACCTGTTAAAATCGAAGTGACAATCGTCGGATTCTCTGCATGTTGCAACTGAGATGTGAAAATTCCAGCACTATTAGTGATTGCAAAGGATCCACCATCCACTGCCCTCACATAATTTGTATTCGGTTTCAATATCCAATCCACATGTTCTGATATCCCACCAACACAATTATTCGTCGTACAAGCTATCCGATTCACATCATCAACAAGAAACGCTTTGAAGACGGCTCTTGCAGGTTCCGTTGGTTTTTTCGAATCACTCATACATTTGGCATCAGCTCCAGAGATTCCGCCTCGATTCCCATTATAGGTGATGCTTGTGGAAAAAAAACGACAGATGGTACAAACAGGAATCGCCGCTTGGCAAAAAGAACTTTGCCCTGTGAGACAAAGTAGTGTTTCATTTTCTCGAAACGAATCGGATTCAAAATCTTTTGGGTTATTAAGTTCAGTCTTGGAACATTGGAAACAAAGGATAACGAATGCAAAAAACAGAAAACGCATCCCTTGATGATAATCTCTTAGTGATACTTAGCAAGAAAGAAATCGTTTCATACCAATTCATATTAAAAATTTCAAAATTTAAGCTGATTCAAACGAGATGGAACAACAAACGAAGATAACGAACATATGTTTAGAATTTCCATGTGATCACTGTTCAAAGACAAAGTTTTGTTAGGTGAATCTTGAGTTTGTAAACAAGTAAAAATGAAATCGGTCCTCCCTACCCAAATAGATAGATTCTAAATATTCCAAATTTTTTTTACACCTCTTGACAATCGCTAAAATGGGAAGTCAATTGAATTTAAGGAAAGTTTATGCCCTTTGATACCTTCATCCAATGCCCTTGGTGCAAAACACAATACCCAAATGCGAATGTGAGTCACTGCACAAATTGTGGAGGTACCCTCGATTACTCAATCACATCCGATGAACTTGGCTCTGAACCTCCCATCGCTCCAAGAGTCCTTCCAACAAAATTCAAACGAAGGATCAAATACACAGGCAATGTGATGACACTCATTGGAATCATTTTTACCATTCCATTTTTCTGGACCATTTTGTTCCCGCTGATTGGAATTTTCTGTTGGCGAAGAGGATTACGAATTGCCAATGATGAACTCATTCCTTTAGAACAAGGAAAGGCAACTGTTGGTGAAATCATAGACATCCGCAAAGATTATACTCAATCTTTGAATGGTAAATCACCTTCGATTGTCGAATTTGTATTTGAAGTGAATGGCAAAACATACACAGGGAATGTTGGCAATATTTATGAATCAGTTCACCTAACAAAAAAAATTGGTGATAAACTTTGGGTTGTCTATATGCCCGAGGAACCTGAGAAAAGTAGCATTTGGCCACCATTGGTTTGACTTAACATGGGCGTTCCCAATCCATCAAAGTTTCCACTTTTATTTTATAATGGGTCAGGCTCCTCCGGGGTGCGCTTTCGCTCCCGTCCCCAACCATCTAACGATGGCAGGTGACCAAGCCCTATGGATCCTTAACGCACAATAATAGGAATATAAACCATTTCTTCTGAGTTTGGATCATCATTTTTGTATTTGTCACCCATCACTTCAAAATGAGGACGATTGTCTAATTGATACCCAGAGTTTGGTAACCACTCCATAAAAATCGAATGATAAAATGGACCGGCCTCGCTTGGTAATCCTTTGTAAATAAATTCTGCATACATTCCACTCACAATTTCAAAACTTTCTGTCTCGGGAGGAAGATCTGCAACATTTGTCACTTCTACCCCAGCCCATTTTTCAAACTTTGTGTTTGGATCGAATGATCGAAAATAATCAGTTGGATACACTGAAAATGAAATGAGTTCGTTTGAATTTCGGTTTTGAATTTGAGATATGATTGGAAGGAAAGATTTCCATAACATTGGAGTTAATTGTTTGGCTAAGGACATTTCTAATTTTTTTCCAATGATTAACTTTCTTTCAATTGTCGTGATTTTTGGTTCCATACACTAAGATTTCTTTCGCTCACAATGTTCTTGACGTAAAATAAAAAACCAAATATAACATTGGGAATAAATGTAACAACAATATTGTAGATTCCATTCCCGTATCTCTCTATGGGAAATCACTACTAATTAAGGTCAATATGAGAAAATTAATCATGTGGAATGTGATCACATTGGATGGATACTTTGAAGGCGAAACAAACTGGGACTTAAGTTTTCATGGACTTGTTTGGGGAAAAGAACTCGAAGAATTGAGTCTTAAACAACTTCGGTCTGCTGATATGTTAGTGTTTGGTGCCACAACATATCTCGGGATGGCAAACTATTGGACGAATGCAAAAGAGGATGAAGGAGAAGTCGCCAAGTTCATGAACGAACTACCTAAAATTGCTTGTTCGTCTACTCTCAAAAACGCTGATTGGAACAATTCAAGAATTACAAAAGATGCAGTTAACGAAGTTTCTAAATTAAAAAAAGAAGGGAATGGTGATATGTATGTGTTTGGAAGTGGGATCCTTTCTGCATCTCTCATGAAAGCAAATTTATTCGATGAATACCGTCTCTGCATTGCACCTGTATTTTTAGGAAAAGGAAGACATCTTTTTCTTGAAGGAATTCCCAACCAAAAATTAAATCTCATCGAATCAAAACCACTTTCGACCGGCGGTACTCTGATGACTTTGATTCCGAAATAAAATAAAGAAAACTAAGCATCGTTTTCACTAGATTGAGGATTAAAATGGCAACTGACAAATTGGAAGAATCTTTACAAAAAGGACATCATCGCCAACTCCAACAACTTTTAGGAAATTGGAAGGGGAATACCAAAACTTGGTTTGAAAAAGATGTATTAGCAGATGAATCTACTTCGCAAGCAAGCATCACAAGTGTATTTGGTGGTCGTTTTATCTCAATTGATTACCAAAGTAGTTTGGGTGGAAAACCCTTTGAAGGAAAATTGATCATAGGTTTTGATATCCCCTACCAAAAGTTTACAAGTTCATGGATTGATAGTTTTCATATGGGATCTCAAATCATGTTATCCAGTGGAGATACAAAAGGTAATGGTTTCGCTTTGTCCGGTCATTATGGAAATCCTGAGTACGGAGAAGCTCTTTGGGGTTGGAGAACAGAAATTCAATACATTAGTGATAAAGAGTTTTCCATTACTGCGTTTAATATCTCACCTGACGGAGAGGAAGCAAAAGCAACGGAAACAATTTATCAGAAACTGGGATGATGGAGAATATAATCCACAAAACACTTCTATCACCCACCATCAAACGATAGCAGGTAACAGAATCTTACTGAGTATTCCTTTGGAATTTAATCTTTATTGTAAATTGCCAAATTACTGTTGTCTACCTTCAATGATTTGTAATAAAATCACGATTGCAATTCCCATCCTTCGGTCGAGTGCATTTGTTACATCAGAGGAAAAATCAATCTTGAATTGAGGAACAAAAGGATTAAATGTTTGTTGTAAAACTCCCACAGGGTTTTGGTTCAATGTGATCAGAAATTGCTGTGGGATTAAATTGGTTAAGAACCGACGAAGGATGGCTTTTAACATACTGTCTTCGTCAATCGAACCAACCACTTGTTCTTTAGTGTCTAGAATTTCCCAAGAATCTTTGAGAATGGATTTAAAACCTTTTCTACGAAGTGATCCAATGTTCTCATTCGATGTCATATCTACCACATCATAAATCGCTGAAAAATCGATGACACTACGTGCTTTTATTTTTAAGAGTTCTTTCGTTTTTGTTTCATCTGAATAAACGGTAATGTCTTCTTTTAATTTAAAAGCTTTCTGTTTTACAAAAAAGAGAAGTTTGCTTTTGTTTTCATCAAAGATCCGAATTTCACCACCAAAGATCTTCAAAAAACTTTTTTTAGCAAAATATTTGTTAAATGTGTACTGTTGCATAGGGCACGATTGTAATCAAATTTTACCAAACTCAAGTCAAAAATGATTCAAAATCTCAGGTTAAAATGCATTGAACCTTAGAAAATTGTACTTTACAAATTTAAACGAACGATCGTACTAATATTATGGGCAAAGGTGAAGAGACAAAATCA
Source organism: Leptospira bouyouniensis (assembly GCF_004769525.1). Taxonomy (NCBI): domain Bacteria; kingdom Pseudomonadati; phylum Spirochaetota; class Leptospiria; order Leptospirales; family Leptospiraceae; genus Leptospira; species Leptospira bouyouniensis. The sequence continues at coordinate 167,223 of NZ_RQFT01000003.1, forward strand.
ATGATTTTGGACAAAGCTGTCCAAATAGCAAGTATCCAAGGATTGGAAGGACTTACGATTGGATCCTTAGCTATGGAATTGGGAATGTCTAAGAGTGGACTTTTTGCAAAATTTGACTCCAAGGAAAACCTTCAAATTGAAGTGCTTCGAGTTGGAAGTGAACTCTTTCGCAGAAACGTTGTATACCCAGCTCTCAAAACCAAACCCGGATTAGCTCGTCTCAAAATCGCATTTCAGATGTGGTTGGCATGGGCCAATACTGACAGTCTCCCAGGTGGGTGTTTGTTTTTATCTTCTAGTTCGGAGTTTGACGATAGACCAGGAATTGTCAGAGATTATTTGAAAAAAATACAACTTAGTTGGCAAAAGACTTTAAAACAATTTGTACAAGATGCGAAAGACTGTTTAGAGTTAGATGCAAACACCAATGTCGATAAAATGGTGCAAGAAATCTGGAGTCTTATATTAGGTTTCCATTTTTATAACCGATTATTGGAAGACAAAAATGCAGATAAAAAAACCAAACAATCTTTTAACGAATTAATCAAACGTCACAAATTCGATCAGTCAATATAATAGATAAGGAATAATTAGGATTAGAGGCATAAAATCATGACAACAATTAGCACGATCGTTCGTACTTTAAATCGAGAGTATCCAATCAGTTTGGAAGATAAATGGGCTTTTGCAAAAAGGAAACCAATGTTTTTAGGTTTTGTAGCAGCTCAAACTTTCCTATCTACACAAAAACTAAAACCATCACGAAAGGAAATGGATATCTTAGCACTTGCAGAACAAAAAGAATTCCAAGAGAAGGAACACCATATCCAATACTTTCATTGGAAAGGAGAAAAAGAAACCATTCTACTTGTTCATGGATGGAATGGGCATACAGGAAATTTTTCGAGGATTATTCCTAGTTTAATCGATGAAGGTTATAATATCATCGGAATCGATTTGCCTGGGCATGGATTTTCATCTGGTCGATATTCTAATATTGTTTTGTCTGCAAAGATGGTGAAACGACTCATTTCAGAAATTGGAAATCCAGATTATATCATCACACATTCGTTTGGAGGTGTGGTTGCTACCGTAGCACAGGAATTAGGTGTAGAGGCCAAGAAACTAGTGTATATTGCCCCACCTCTACGATTGGAAATCTTAAGAAAAGATTTTAGTGAAGCTTACGGTTTTAGTGAAGAAGAGAGTGAGATGATGAGAGTTGTTTTGGAACGAAAGGTAAAAAAACCACTAAGTAGTTTGGATTTGAGCAAAATGGGACCAAAAATTCAAAATTCCCTTTTTGTGATCCATGATGAAGATGATTTGGAAATTCCATTTGAAATGGGATTTGAAGTTTCAAAAGCATGGAAACATTCAAAGTTACTACGAACAAAAGGTCTAGGTCATAAAATGATTTTACGAACTGAAATTGTAAAAGATGAGATCATCGATTTTTTAAAAGAAAAAACTAGAATGTAAATTCCAAGTAAGGATTCTTTGAACTGAACTGAACTGAACTGAACTGAACTGAACTGAATTGAAGATGGATTCAGTTCAGAGTGAATCAAAACTAATGTATTTTAAATTAACTTTGCCCCATCGACGCAAGTTTATTGGATTCTTCTTTAATCATTTGGATGTGTTCTTCTAAGTCTTTGGATGCACGGCTAATTTCATTGACTTCCATCTCCAATTGGATTATCCCTTTAGAGGCTTCCTTTTGGCCTAATAACTGTTCTTTGGTTGAGCTAGCAATTTGGTTTGATAATTCACGGATTTGAGAAAGTTCGATAAGAATCGATGACAATGTATTCCTTTGTTCAATGTACAATTGGTTCATATTTTGGATTTGTACCAAAGTTTGGTTGAGCCTTTCAATTTGTGATTTTGCTAGTTCACCTGTATTTTTAGAAGCGTTACGCGCATTGGAGATAATTTCTTTTGAGTTTTTGACAACTGTAGAAATCCTTTTTACGTTATTTTTTGTGAATTCGGCTAATTTACTTACTTCGTTGGCCACCACTGCAAATCCCTTTCCGACATCCCCTGCACGAGCCGCTTCAATTGAAGCGTTTAATGCAAGTAAGTTGGTCTTCTCCCCAATTTCTGCAACAATGTTATTGATTTCATTGACTTGATCAAACGATGCTTGTATGGATTCCAAATGTGTAGCAGTTTGGTCAGCTACTTCCGTCACAGACATACTCTCTTTTTTATTGATCTCTGCAATTTCTACTAGTTGTTCACTTTGGATTAAAATTTGGTCCACTGTCTCTTTTAGGTCCACAGTATCAGCTACCATATTTTGTACTTTGTTGTTTTGTTCTTCGATGGAAACTCCATTCGATTCGAAGGAACTCGAAAGTTCAGAAATGACAGCAGTGATTTCTTCTAAAGATGCAGCTTGAGATTCTAATTTTAAGGAAGTGTCCGAAACAAATTTACTAAAATTATTAATCGAACTTTCGAGTTTGATCGCGGCATTTGTAGATACTTTACTTCGTTCCTTTGTTTGACTAAGCAAATTTTCTGCTTCGTCTGCTTTGAGCTCGGCAAGTGAACTAATCTTAGTTAATAACTGAACAAGTAAACTTACAATATAACCAGCAATCATGATAAAAATTGGTTTCATGACTTCACCAGCAAGACCGACATAACCAACTTGGCGGGATTGTTCAGGGTCAACAGAAAGTTGCACACCTCCAATTTTCACAGCCACAACTAAGGCAACTGCTGATAAAAAAGATCCAAGAAAAGAATTGATCAATACAAATTTACGATCACCCAAAAAACCAGAATAAATGGCATTGAAGAAAAAGATAAAATAAACAACTGCATTGGCAAGAGCTGCTTCTGCTTCATTTAAACTTAATGAACAATCTAAGATGATCGTCGTGGCTAAAACAAGTGTATCCAAGATAATGAGAATTTTGTGAAACCAAGTGGGAGGGTTTGTTTTTTTTTCTAAGACATAAGCAACAGCACAGTAAAAACCCATTGTACACGTTCCAACCATGTGTACGAGGAACATTTTTGGCTGGAATTCATCTTTGGATCCAATCATTGCGAGTAGGAATAATAAAACTAAGCCGAAACGAATTCGGTTGATGATGATTTTTCCTTGTTTCCAAAGGTCTGCAATTGTTAACACTCTATACCCTCAAATTCCGTTTTGAATCAGCAAAATGGCGATCTTCAGAAATCTCTTGATGACCAACAATAGTCTACTAAAAAAAACGTAAGAATCTAACGCTCGAGATTGAAAATTTTGGGGAAAGCTTGGATTTTTCACCAATTTGTAAGGTCCACTTTGCATTAATTCCGAAAGTATCCTTGATCGTGGAAAAAAAGTATTTTCAACAATTGATCCACTCAAGCGGAAAATGTTGAGATTATGAGAACTCATGTTGTTTGGTCTGAATGAGTGACTGTTTGGAAATCTTTATTTGCCATTCCTAATGATTATAAAAAAGCAAATTGGATAAAAATCGAATCACACAAATCATATTCACAATTCCTTTTGGTTCAGAATCAAATTATGATGTATATGACAAGCGGAAGGGATTGTAGTGGAAATCCTTTCCGAAAGGAAAGATTGGAACGAAAAGCCCGGTCCGCTCCAAGCGGATCCGCCCTTAGAAAAACAAACTGTTCAGAAATAACTTTGAATTTGCTCCTTAAAATCAAAAAAAAGATAGAATCCATAATTTCATAATTAGAATATTACTCCGATGAACATTCATTCATAACTCAACTAGTTTGTGTTTGGTTGTCATGTTTCTCTAGGAAGATTCAATTATGAATTATAACAATGATTATCAGATCGTTTTAGGTTTGGTTTTAGCACTGATGATTTTCGGTGTAGCACTCGAACTTCGTTTCATTGCGTTTAAAGCGGTATTACAAAGACCAGTTGCTGCTCTTGCAGGCCTCATTGGTCAAGTGATCTTTTTGCCTTGGATTACTTTAATCATCACACTTCTGTTAGATCTTCCTGCTGGCATCGAATTGGGAATGTTATTGGTTGCCGCAAGTCCTGGTGGAAACTTATCCAATATAATCACACATCTTGCAAAAGGAAATACTGCACTTTCAGTGAGTATGACTGCGGTATCTAGTCTATTTGCAATTATAACCTTACCACTTAACTTCACTTTAACGGCAAATTTAAATCCAGTGACACATGCTATGATATCTGGTTCTGGAGATCTAAAAATTGATAGTTTGATGATCATTAAGAGTATGATCGTATTACTTTTGGTTCCGTTACTTTTTGGAATGATACTCGGTAATTTTTTTACAGGATTCGCCCACAAAATCACGCCGTTTTTCAAACGAATTTCTTCCCTTGCATTTATAGTATTTGTTGCGTTTGCCATCGGAGGAAATTGGAAAATCTTTTTAGATAATCTTGGGTTTGTATTTATCATTGTTGTGTTTCACAATTTGATAGCCCTTATCATTGGAAATCTGATCGCTAGACTCTTTCGTCAAAATGAAGGAAACAAACGTGCGATTACAATTGAAGTGGGAATGCAGAACTCTGGCCTCGCATTAGGTCTTATTTTAACCCAATTCCAAGCGGAACCAAACATGGCTTTGGTGGCTGCATTTTGGGGAATATGGCATATTGTCTCAGGATTGATTTTAGTTACCTATTGGAAACGAAACCCTCCACAAGAAGGTAATTAATTTGAAAGTTTTAATCACAGGTGGAGCCGGTTATATAGGATCTAGCCTTATCCATCATTTGTTACAAACTTTTCCCAATTGGAAACTTTTGGCTACAGATATCAAACCAATGAATGGAATTCAAAATTTTCCAAATTTAGAATTCCAACTATTAGAGATCAGTGACCGAAATTCAGTGATCGATTTGATCCAAACATGGAAACCAAATTCCATTGTGCATTTAGCATCCATACTCAATCCTCCACCGGGGATGAGTGAAGAAACGCAATGGAAAATAGATGTACATGGCACCAAAAATGTGTTAGATGGTGCAGTATATGCAAAAACAGAACAAGTGATCATAACAAGTTCTGGGGCCGCATATGGGTATCATAAAGAAAACAAAGAATGGATTGAAGAAACTGATCCTATTCGTGGTCATTCGGCTTTTGTATATTCAAAACACAAAGGTGAAGTAGAAGATATATTGAAAGAATACCGAACAATATTCCCTCAACTTAAACAATTAGTCTTACGACCAGGTACCATATTAGGAAAAACTGTGAATAACCTAATTACTGATATGTTCCGAAAACCATTTGTAATGGGAATACTTGGTTACAATAGTCCTTTTGTTTTCATATGGGATGAGGATGTCATTGGCATCATCTCAAAAGGGATTGCGGAGAAAAAAGAAGGAATCTTTAACGTAGCAGGAGACGGGGCTCTTAGTCTGAAAGATATCAGCCGTATGATCCGAAAACCTTACCTACCAATCCCTGCACTATTTTTACAATTTATGCTTTTCATCCTAAGGCTGATTCGACTCACACAATATGGTCCTGATCAAATTGATTTTTTACGTTATCGGCCTGTACTTTCCAACAAACAACTGAAATCTGTGTTTGGATACAATCCTAAATATACTTCCAAAGAAACGTTCATTGCTTACTTAAATGCCAAAGGAGTTCCATATGATGAAATTTAAGAGATCTAAAATTAAAATTGTTTTTCAATTTGTTATGATTATTAGTCTTTTATCCGCCTATACATCGTTATCTGCTATTCAATTGGATATCAAAGACAGTAATGGAAATAACCTAGACCTGGTGATGGTGACTATTAAAGCAGAAAAACCACAAGTTCCTCCAAGGGATGACCATGGGTATCCACCTGAAGGATTAACATTTTTTATCACCCCAGAAGTGACAATGTTCACAAACCCCAATGGAAAAGTGAATATACCCTTTCCTTATGCTCCCCAAGTAACCATTCGACTTCGCAAAATTGGTTATAAGGATATCAACGTTAGGCCATATTCGAACGTGAGTTCTGTTTCCTTTCGAATGGAAAAAGTAACAGACCTTAATTATTTGGTTGGTCAGTATCCTTCAAATAGTTGGGTCGCAGCACTTGAGTTTGGCGAAGATAAGGATCTTAGAAAAACGTATTTGGAACAGTGTGGATTTTGTCATCAACAAGGTAGTTTTTTTATGAGACGCGCATTTTCTGAAGGAGATTGGGAAGAAATCATCAATCGAATGATGGGTTATGGTGCAAGACCTCATGGAAAAGCCAAGAAAAAACTTCCAGGCATTTTATCCAATGCTTATGTTGATTTATTAAAACACCCAGAACGAGTGAAACCTGGTAGAACCTGGGGGAAAGAATTGTATGGAGCTATAATTCGGGAATGGCCAATGGGTGATAGTTTTTCCCAAATGCATGATTTATTGTACCATAAAAAAACTGGATTGGTATATGTAGGGGATAATATCCAAGATAGACTTTGGGAAATAAACCCTAACACTGGTAAAACGGTTGTTTATAAGGTTCCCAAACAACCTGAAGATGAATTGGGAGGGTTACTACCAGGAAGATTACGTTCCTTCCAAAAACATGAAACCTATGTTGGATTACATTCACTTGCCGAATCACCAATTGATGGGAATATATTTATTACCCCATCTTTACAAAAACGAATTACTGAATTTGATCCGGTAACAAAAAAATTCAAAGACCATTTGTTTAACGATGGTTTGTATCCCCACACAATTCGAATTGATGAAGAAGATCGTGTTTGGTTTACATTAGCACTTTCGAATCAAGTGGGTATGTTTAATCGCAAAGATAAAAGTTTTCAGTACTATGATTTACCTGCCAGAACCAAAAAGGAAAGTTTTAGTTTATGGATCAGTGGATTCATTATCAAACTCATGAACTGGGGATTTCCAATGCATTTATTGCCTGTGGATGAACGTGTGAGTGGAATGCCTCTTCCTTATGGAATCGATGTTGCACCAAATGGAACTGTTTGGTTTACAAGACTACATGCAGATACAATCGGTAAAATCGATCCAAGGGATAATTCGTTCCAATTGATTTCAACTCCTTTCCAAGGACCGCGCAGGTTACGTGTGGATCGTGATAACAATGTTTGGATTTCTGTATTTCCAGAAGGATCGATCGCCAAATACACTCCCGAAGATGGAAAGTTCAAACTTTATCCACTTCCCACTGCCGTTGATGGAGTGGAGACACCTTACTCACTCAATGTAGACCGCAAATCCAATCTTGTTTGGGTGACGGGAACTTCGTCTGACAATCTAATGGCGATGGATATTAAAACTGAAACATGGAAAGTGTATCCAATGAGTCGCAAAGTTACCTTCACTCGCGATATCGAATTTTCCGCAGATGGAAAAGCATATGCTTCTAATGGAGCATTTCCTAGTTGGCATATCGAAGATGGTCAACCAACTTTAATGGAGGTTACACAATCAAAATGAACCAATCCAAACCTTATCAAAAAGGACAAATGTTTCGATTTTTGTCCGCTTCCTTTTTGGGATTTTTAGCGGGTCATCTCACGAACTATAGTGTGATATTATACGCGCAAGACGTGTGGAACCAAGATGCATTAGCGGGCATTGGATTTGGATTATGTTTTGGAGTTCCACTGTTTCTTGGTTGGTTTGCAGGTGCTTGGTGTGATTCACACTCACCACAAATTTTAGCGCAACTCGCCCATGTCTCTTTTTTAATTGCACTTGGATTTCTTAACATATCTTCACAGATGATAGGTGCAGTAGCTGTCTCTTTCTTTTTGTTAGGTGCCTTTTTTGCGGGAGTGGGTTGGTCAATCCTTGCGCCGGCGAGAATGTCCTTACTTGGAAGATTAGCTGGTGAAAAACAGAAGAAAATGGCCGTTATTTTTAACGTATTAGTGATGTTAGGTTTCGGATCAGCACCTCCTATTTTAGCATTTTGCAGAAGTATTGGTTCATGGAAAACAGTTCACCTGACAGGTATTATCTTATTTTTAATTGCAATGACCTTATTAATAGGAATCAAAACAGAAGGTCAGGGAAAATCATCTTCTGCTTGGGATCGAATCCTTAGAGGACTCTCCTATGCGAAACATCATGAATTATTGAAACAAACTCTATTGTTTTCTATCGTGATTTATTGTTCGATGGGACCTGTGCAAGTGATGATGCCAAGATATGCAAAAGGAGTTCTCAATTTAGGTGAGTTAGAGCGTGGTTTCTTTTTAGGAGCACTTGCATTGGCTCTCCTCATGGGTGGTGGTACCTCTTTAAAATTAGCAAAACATTTTGGTTATGGGATATTGATACTTACATCTGGTTTGATGTGTGGCCTTGGTCTTCTTGGAATTGGTCTCAGTACTCACTTATGGATTTCCATTGTCTTATTATTGTTGAGTGGTTTTGGAGCAGGAGCCAGTATCAGTTTACTTGTAGCGATATTACAATCAGAGGTAAGTCAAGAGTATAGAGGAAGGGTAATGAGTTTGTATACCATTACAAGCCAAGTGGTGCCTGCGTTTGCTGGATTATTATCTGGCCTCATTCTTGTAAAAGTATCTATTGCAACAGCCGTTCTATCAGCGGGGGTTATCTTAACTCTGATTGTGATCGTAACCACAATCAGATTGCAAACATTAAGAAATTATAATATGTAATTTACCATTGTTGGTACATTTGTTCCGCAAATCCCAACAAGTTTTTTACTTCCAATTTTGTACCATTATCTAGAATGACATACCCATTATAAGAACCGAATGCTTTATTTAAATATGCTTCGGTTTTTAATAGTTCCAAAATTTCAGAGATTGAAAAATTTTGGATCAATTGTTTTAAAAATCCTATCATTCCCATTAAATCGATATCTGAATGTAAAAGATACACTGGAGTGAAGTTTAGTTCCAAACGACCATCGTTACTAATAAACTTCCAAGGTTTTTTGTAATCTTTCACATCATACTTCCAAATCACTTTATCAAGTTTATGAACTTTACCTTTGTATACGATTCCATTTTCAGTGGCATTCGTTTGATCTCCAAATCCATACCCTAAATTTAAACTAAGGAGTTCGTCACCAATCAAACCTGCTCCAGCTGCCCAAAGCCATTTATTTTTCTCTGGCCAAGTTCCTCTTCCCCAATCCAATACAGCAAAACTATTTTCTTTGAAATCATAAATGGATTGTTTGTATATAATTGTACCTTTACAAAGCAAACTTGGCATCTTGTACTCATAAAAGAAATCTGATTCGGAAAATGGTGTGATGATTGCGAGTGCTTCATTTGCTTTTTCGAAAAATTCGAAATTACCAACTATCATTTCATTTGAGGAATCACCTTGTATTGAATAAGAAATGATTCGTTTGCCTTTTTGTTTTTGGATGCGAATGAATTGATTTCCTTTTGTGAATTCGATTGGATCTGTTGTATTCGTTGGAAACGAGATCGAACCAGGTCTAACAAGTTCAGTTTTGGAAAAAATTGTATTCCCAGATTTGAATTCGAGCAATTCAATACTTCCCATTGCTAAGTTTCCAATGTCTGTGATTGTAATGGCTCCACCAAAGTCTTCGTTATAAAACGTATAATGTTCCCAACGTTTGTATCGTTTGGAATTGGCTTTGATGAGTGATTCATCAATTTGAAAATGCGGAAATCGTGACCAACCAGAAACATTTAATGTTCCATCAGGCTTTAATAAAGAAATTGGAGAAAAAAATTCTTTTTGAATGGTTTTGTTTAAATTTGGTTCTGGAATTAGTTGTATTTTTTTTCCGTGCTCGTCAATCACTTGGTCTGGGGACAATTTGTCCTTAGTACAATTGAAGAAGGTGAACAAGGAAAGCAATAACCCTATTGTGATATCAATTTGAAATCGTTTTTGAAACATAAAATTCTCCAGAAATACTATTTTTTGTTTAAGATTCGCTTAACGTCAATAATTCTTGTGACTGTGCCCTAATCTCTTGCACATGTTGTTCAAGTTCTCGAGAGGCATTGGAAATTTGATTCACTTCGTTCTCTAATGCCATGATTCCCTTGTTCACTTCCGTTTGACCCGATATTTGCTCTTTTGTACTAAAAGAAATTTGTGAAGAAAGATCGTTAATCATAGTTAATTGATTTATAGTATCAAAGATAATCCCTTTTTGTTTTTCAAACAGATGGTGCATATGACTTACCTTTTCTGTTGTCATTTCTAATTTAGAAATTTGATTGGAAGTCAAATTCCCGGTTTGGATAGATACTTCCGCTGCATTGTAGATAAATTTTCTAGAATGATTCACAACTTCTGAAATAATTTTTGCATTTTTTGCAGTAAAGTCCGCTAGTTTACTGACTTCACTTGCGACAACGGCAAATCCTCTTCCAACATCACCAGCACGAGCAGCCTCAATTGAGGCATTTAACGCGAGTAAGTTTGTTTTTTCGCCTATTTCTGCAACAATTTGATTGATTTCGTCAACTTTATCAAATGAAGATTTGATAGAAGCTAGGTATTCACTAGTCTTTTTAGAAACAGCTGCTATTTCAGTTGTATCTTTTTTATTTTCGTTTGCGATTGAAATTAACTCTTGGTTGATTACACTAATGGTTGTTACCATTTGATTTAAATCATTCGATCCAGAGAATAAATCATTAATTTTTGCATTTTGATCATTGATGATGACTGCATTCGATTCAAAAGAGGAAAACAATTCTGTATTAATTGCGGTGACTTGTTCTAATGATGCCGCTTGTGATTCTAATCTTTCCGATGTATGTGATATATAATTAGCAAAACTATTGATTGAAGTCTCTAAATTTTTTGCAGCATCTTGGATGATTTTTTTTTGCCTTAATGTCTTTGTAAGTAACTGTTCTGATTCTTTTGCCTTTTCCATTCCTTTCTCACTGATACGAATGAGTAAAGCAATCAATCGAGATAACAATACTCCGCTTACCATGATGAAGACACCTTTTACGATTTCAGCGGAAGTTCCGACATAACCAGTTTGGATATAAAGATTTGGATCTTCTGATGGAATTAACCCACCGAAATGAATGGATACAAAATAAGAAATCATAACACCGATTCCAGCAAGAAATCCATTAAACAAAACAAACTTCGGATTCCCTAAAAATCCTGAATAAATTAAATAAAAATACACTACGAGTAATACAGCTGTATTATTGATAGCAGACTTTGCTTCCATCGGACCCATACTACAATCAATCGCCGTGTTAATTAAATGAATTCCAATATCGAATAAAATCAGTAGTTTGTGAAACCATTCAGGTGGTTTTCCATAATGTAACCAAAGTTGACAAATACCTGCATAGATACCCATGACAATCGTTCCCGAAAGGTGGATATAAAACATCGCCTTTGGCATGCTGTCTTTTGTACCAAATAACGCTGCAAAAAAGATAAAGAATAATACAATCCTTATCCGATTGACTGTTATTTTTCCGTTCTGCCAAAGTTCTTCAATATTCATTGTTAATTACCGGAAAATATTGGTTTTCTTTGGTTGGCGAAACTATCCATTGCTTCCATCAAGTCTGATGTTCCTAGTAAACTCGATTGAAGTTCGATTTCTAAATCTAAACTTTCTTCCAAAGTCATTTTATCACCACGGCGGATGATTTGTTTTGTGATTGAAATTGTTTTTGGAGGAAGTTGTAAAAACTTCTTTGCTAATTGTTTCGTTGTTTCATCTAAATTTTCTGGTGTGGCAATTTTAGTGATTAAATTAAATTGAAATGCTTTTTCCGGATTAAATTTATCACCTAACATCACTAGTTCATTTGTTGCCGCAATACCTGCATTACGAGTGATACGACTCGTTCCCATAAGAACGGTTAACCCTAATTTTACCAATGGAATAGAAAAAACTGTTTTTTCGCTTGCGATTCGGAAATCACAACATTGTGTTAACATAAATCCACCACCCATACAAAATCCTTGGATTTTGGCGATAGTTGGTTTTTTTATATTTTCAAATGCAGAAAAGCAACTTTGCATCTCTCGCATATTGTTTTTAAATTCTTCTTTGGTGATCTCATTCACCTTCTTTAGGATATCAAAATTGACTCCTGATGAAAAATGTTTTCCATTCCCTTGTAAGATAATCACCCAGACATCGTTATTTGAATCTAAACTTTCGCTGATATCTTTTAATTCAAATAATGAAGGCATATCCATCACATTCAAATTATTAGTCTTTAGTGTTAATGTGGCAATACGATCTTCAATTTCCAAATTCCAAGCTTGATAGTTTCCCATAATAATTCCTTTTATTTCCGATACATCGATTCAATTTCATTATAATACTTTTCTTGAACTCGATTACGTTTAACTTTCTGAGTTTGAGTCAATTCATCATGAACAACAAATGGATTTTGAAGGATATAAATATTGGAAATTCGCTCAAAAGACTTAAATCCATTTTTGTCAGAAACAAAATGTTTCACTTCATCACGGATTAATTTTTGAATTATTTCCTCTTCATTATAAATTACATTCTTAAGATCAATGTTAATAGAATTATCATTTAAGTAGTTTTCCAATTTTTCTAAATTGAGTAGGATAAGAGCTGATAATGTTTTTTTGTCTTGGCCAACAACGACAACTTGGTCAATGTATTCACTTTGTTTGATACAAATTTCAATAGGTTCTGGTTCTACATTTTCACCACCAGAAAGAACAATTGTATCTTTTGCTCTACCCGCAAATTTTAAATTTCCTTGCGCTGTCCAAACAAGTAAATCTCCAGAATTCAACCAACGATCCTCTGTTAATACAGCATTCGTTTTATCTTCTTCCAAATAATAACCTTTCATATTGTGACGTCCATGGTGGTGGGCAACACCTTTGGTTCCCGGATTTATTACCTCTTTTCCAAATTCATCGATTAGTTTAATTGTAACACCTTGGATTGGTTTTCCCACATTCCCTACTGAGAAGTTATTATAATGGCGGATGGTTGAAACACCTGAGTTTTCTGTCATACCGTAAACTTCAAGGATTGGCATTCCAATCGCATACATAAATCGATCCACTTCCGCTTGTAATGCACCAGCTCCCGCAAATGCATAACGCAGCCTTCCACCTAACACTGATAGTATCTTAGATAAAACTAATTTTGATACTGGCAATAAGGGAATGTAGATAAATAATTTGAAAAAATTGAAAGCTTGAGTAAATAATTGGCTTAATGACTTAGGAGCATTTAATCTTGGGATCCGATCGAATGCCAAATCATATGTGATCGAAAAATGAACTGAATTCCAAATGAGTAACTTTAAAAAATATTTTTTAATGAAACTACTTTTGTGAATAGTATCTTTGATTTTATCATAAAAACTTTCCCATACCCTTGGTACGGTGAATAAAATTGTAGGTTTAACTTTACTTAAATCTTTTCCAAGCTCTGGTACACTTGTGAATGCAATTTTAATTCCGGAATAAAAACAAATAGTCTCGAAAATGCGTTCACCACTATGCCATGGAGGTAAAAAACCGAGGGTTACATCACCTTCTCCCACATTCACACCTGTTTTCCGAAATTCAGCAACTAGAGCTTGGATTTCAAATAAGATACTTCCATGGGTTAACATCACTCCCTTCGGTTTGCCAGTTGTTCCCGAGGTATAGATAATGGTTGCTAAATCTTCTTCCTGGATATCGTTTCCAATTTCTTGATATGTTTTATTTTGAATTTCCTGCGAATATATTTTTAGATCAGTGAAATTTATGATAGGACAATCAATACCATTTATTTCATGTATTGATTCACCAAATAGAATGATGGTTTGTAAATTTAACTTTTTTAATTCAGGTAAATATTTTTTTAATGCCTTTTCATTTTCAATAAACACAATTTTGCATTTTGCATGCGTAAGAATATATCCTATATCATCAAGTGTTGCATCCGTACCTCGTGGTACATCCACACATCCTATGGATGTAATTGCCATACTCACTTGCAACCACTGGTGCCCAACATCTGCTATAAGACCAATTCTATCACCTGCATTTGTATTTAAATGAATGAGTGCTTTTGAAATAATTTCAGAATTTTCAACAAACTGATGGTAAGAAATATTTTGAAATTCTTTTTTATGATCTTTAAAACTTTGCACAGGAAGATCGCCATAAAGACGTTTTCCTTCTTGGAGTAAGTGAAACAAAGTAAGTTTCTTTAAACTAGGTACTTTCATTTTACTTCCTATACATTGATATTCATATGATCGAGTAAAATTTTATCTTTTAATTTTTGAGGTAAAAACTTATTCAAACCTAAAAAGAATGTACTCATGAAATCAACTTGATTGAATAACTTTGGATTTTTCGAAGTTATGACTTTGACAATTTTTTCAGCTGCTTGTTTTGGATTCGTTGCCTTTTTAATCAATTCGTTATCTCGATTGATAAACCGAACACAACGATCATAATAAGGAGAATTTTTTTCAGGCAACTGTTGAGCTTTTGCAGCAAAATTGGTTGATACTTGTGCCGGTTGGATCATAGCAACTTGAATTCCAAATGGTTTCACCTCATATCGAAAAGAAGATACCATACCTTCAATTGCAAATTTTGTTGCTGAATAAATCGATTCAAAAGGGAAAGGAACTTGGCCCACAAGTGAAGACATTACAACAATTTTTCCACTCCTGACTTCACGCATTGATGGTATGAATGCTTGTAATAATCTTGCACAACCAATGACATTGATATCAAAACATTGTAATGCCTTTACTAAGTTTACTTCTTCAAATGGTCCAAAAAATCCAATCCCAACATTTGAAACAACTGTATCAACTGAACCAAATTTATTTATAACAGTATCTTTGAATTTCAAAATTCTATCCGAATCTGTGACACTCATCACTTCCAAAAAGTGTTTTGCATTTAATTTGTTTAACTCATCAGCCAAACTATCTAAATATTTTTTTTCGATATCAAATCCACAAATTGTATATCCTTGTGATGCTAACATCAAAGCTACTTCTCTTCCCATACCTTGGGCAATCCCACTAATTACTATAACCTTACTCATTTTATCCTCTTTAATTTAATTTCATAGATAACATCGAAGAAACAAAATTTGGATATTTTAACTTATATCCTGTTGATTTTAGTTTTCCATTATCCATATAATAATCATGATATAAATACTTGATCGCTTCATATTCAAGATCTGGAATTCTACCTTGCAGCTTTGCAATAGGAGATTCTACTTTTGCAATTATTTTTAGTAAAAATAAGGGGATATGGATCTTGTTGATTTTCGAATCGAAAGTCTTGGCAGCTAAATCTAAAGCTTCTTCCAAACTAGGATGGTCATCATCTGCAATATTATAAGTTTGGCCAAAAGAGTTTTCCCTTTCTGACAAATAAATAGCAGCTGATGCAACATCTTCTACACGAACATTAGAGAGTTTCTTTTTCCCATCACCTGGTATACCTGCAATTTGACCATGTCTTGAGAATAATTTTCCAGCTCCATCATTACACCCTGGTCCATACACAGTACATGGTCTAACAATGATTGCCTTTAATCCTTTTTTGATTTTCTCAGAAACAATCATCTCTCCTGCATATTTACTTTTACCATATGCATCCTTTGGATTACAAATATCTGTTTCTTTAAAAGGTGATCCTTGGTAGGTTCCATATACACTTGATGAGCTAAAATGGACATAGGCTTTTACACTGTTTTGATAGGCAATATTCGTTAGTTTATCAACTGCATCAACATTAATTGGTTTTAATGTATTAAAATCAGTACTTAGATTACAAATTCCAGCAACATGAAAAATTCTATCAACACCGCTTAACAAAGAACTAAGCTCTTTCTCATCCCTGATGTCTGATTTTACATATTCTATATTCGGTTGATTAAATAACTTAATTTTATCGTCCCGAATATCAGTAACACGAATTTTTAAATTCGGATCTTTTGATATTTCTTTCAAAAGCTCAAATCCAATGAATCCATTGGCTCCAGTGATTAATGTGATACCAGTATATTTCATATTAATAGTGGTAAGATGGTCTAAGTATTTCTCTTGCTACGTTATTCAACATTACTTCGGAACTTCCACCACCTGCTAACAGTGATTTTACTTCTCTAACATACCTATCATATGGTCGATTTCGATAACATGCATGAGATCCCGTAAGTGTGAACGCTTTGTTTACCGCTTCATCCGCTACCGTACCTGCCAAATACTTTGCTATCGAAGTTTCTAAATTATGATTTGCTTTTTGATCATGTAGCCAAGCAGCTTGGTTACGAGCTAACTTTGCTGCTTCTAATTCTGAAGTTAGTTTTGCAATAATCCATTGGATTCCTTGGAAATCGGAAACTCGATTCTCACCTACTTTCCTAGACTTAGTGAACGAAACTGCATGTTCCAAACAACCTCGTGCTATGCCTATCAATTGAGATGCAACTCCTAATCGACTTAATTTAAAAATTGCCATAAAGGTTTCGATCCCTCTGCCTTCCCTTCCCAATACACTGTCCAAAGGTATACGACAATTATCAAAATGAACGTCGTACATTGGTGCTGATCTCAAACCAATGGGATCTTGTTTCTCATACCTGATTCCTTTTGAATCTCGATCTACTAAAAACTCAGTTAATCCTTTATCAGTTTTGGCCAATACCATCATCAATTGAGCTTCTTTTCCCAAATTTATGTGTACTTTTAAACCATTTAGCACCCATTCGTTGCCATCTTTTACAGCAGTGGTTTGGATATTCTGAAACGAAGATCCTGCATCAGGTTCAGAAATAGCTTGGGCAGCCATAATTTTACCTTTTGCAAGCTCTGGTAACCATTTCCGTTTTTGTTCTTCGGTTCCGACTGCAAGTAAACCTTGTTGCGCTTGGATTAAATTTTGTGGTCCATATATTAATTCCTTAGCAGTTTCTTCCATGATAATGGTGTATTCAATTGCACCCTTACCTAAGCCACCGTATTCTTCGGGAACAATAACACCTGTCCAACCTTTGTCTCCTAACGCATGTAAAACATCCCAAGAAAATTCACTATCACGTTCTTCGATATCTCGTTGTGGATCACTGCCTGCAATTTTTGAATATGCAGCAACAGCTTCTCGCAACTTATTTTGTTCTTCTGAAAAATAGAAATTCATTCAAATTGTTCCTTTTAATTCTGTTTTTGATTTTAAATAAAAATAGTATGTAGCTGCTGAAGAAGTGATGGGAACAAACAATGCATAAAGTAGTGGCATCCACAAAATCTCATTAACGTTAGATTCTGAAAAACTAAGTAAAATAACTGCAATTGTCATTGGGCCATTTTGGATTCCGGTTTCTAAAGAAACTGTTCGTGCTTGTTTTTCAGATAGATCTAACAATTTACTAAAAATATAACCGAAACTATATCCTAGCACAGTGATCAATATCGCCGCAAGATACATTCTCCAAGTTGTAATTTTCAAAATATTTATATTTTTAGGAACCATCACACTTAACAAAAATAAGATCATCAAAATTCCTAAGATACTTCCAACTTTTTCAATTTTTAACGCCAATTTTGTGTTAGCTGATCTTATTTTAATACCAATCAATACTGGAATGATGAGAATCATAATTGAGCCTACGATACTCTTGTAAGGCAATTGAATATCATGCGTAACAAAACCAGAACAATACAACCAAAAGAGTAAAGGCATCATGACTGTAGCTAAGATCGTAGATGCGATTGTCATACTAATACTTAGTGCAACATCACCCTTTGCATAGTAGGTAAGGAGATTTGAAGTAGTACCTCCTGGTGTACAACCCACAAGTATCAGTCCTATCGAAAAAAAAGGTGATAGTTCTAGACTTTTTGAAAGTCCAAATGCAATAAGAGGCATAAAAACAAATTGAGACAAAATTCCAACAATCAGTGGTTTTTTTGAATGTATTGCCTTTTTGAAATTCTCAAGAGTCAATGTACTTCCCATTGCAACCATTAGAAAAAATATCATCGCAGCAAATAAGATCTCTTCTGTTCTAGTTAACATTCTGACGATATTCCTGAACCAAATCTGAAGCTAATTTTGAAGCAATTGCATAGATTGTATAACTTGGATTTACACCTAAACTTGTGGGAAAAATGGATCCATCTATCACAGAAAGGTTCTTCATATGATGAAACTTACCTTTTGGATTAACTACAGATGTTTTTTCGGAATTTCCCATTGCATTTCCACCTAACGGATGTGTGGAATTTACAACAGTGTTAGGAGATTGAATCACCATTTTTTCAATTCCTTTTTTGGCTTCTAACCAACTCTTGAAAGGACTTACAACATTATTAGCAGGTACTACTGTTTTTGCGCCTGCAGCAAATTGGCATTCAGCCATGGATAGATATGATCTTCTGATTCCATCTACCATAAAATCATTTAATGGATAATCTAAAATTGGATATCCTGTCTCATTCAAATGGACTGTTCCACCTAAACTATCTTCATTAAATCCATCACGAATTTGTGAAACTAATACATGTAAGTTGGGGTAACTTTTTACATATTGGTCAAATTCTTCACCAACCAATTTTCTTAGATTCATCAAAACAATTGGTTGAGCGCCTACTGCTTCGATGTTATAACCTGCTTTTCCTGTTACACCTTCTTTCCAAAGAAATTCATCAGATGCAACAGATTGAGGTGCACCAAAAAATCCATATACTGGGGTTGGCATTTCTGCTACAGAATAGTTATGCAATTGAACGAAAGTTCGTTTTCCAATTAAATTGTATGGGTCAGGTAATTTAGAACGTAATAACAATGCTGGTGAGTTGATAGCACCTGCACTTGTGATAAAATGTTTCGCAAACAATCGAATGTTTGGCTGAGTTCCATTCCCTTCGATACTTGGTTTACAAGTTAAATGGTCTATTTTGTTTTCTTTCCATTCATAACGAATTGCTTTTGTGTTATAAAGCAATGTAGTTTTTTCTTTTAAAGCAGATGGAATGGTAGTAACAAGTTGGCTTTGTTTTGCATCGATTGGGCAACCCAATCCACAATAACCCAACATATTACAGTTTTTTACGTTTCTCGGTATGGAACTATATCTCCAACCAAGTTTTTTAGCACCAACACTAAGTAGATTATTGTTTTGATTATGTGCTTCCCATGGTTGGATTGAAAATCGTTTTGAAGCCAATTCAAACCAAGGTTCTAACTCATCATTTGAGTATCCTTTGATTCCGAGATTTTTTTCCCAATAGTTAAGTGTTTCATTTGGTGTTCTAATACAAGTAGTCCAGTTAACAACAGTAGAACCGCCAACTGTCCTTCCTTGGACAACTGTAAATCCTTTGTCTTTTGTTGGTCTAGTAGCACCTTCATAGTATAACCGATTAAAGGTGGAAAGTTCTTTAAGATCAAATTCTTTACTTGTTTCGTAGTTTCCTTCTTCCACAATGATCACGGAATATCCAGCTTTCGATAGAATTTCTGCACTTGTACCACCGCCAGCACCAGATCCAACAATCACAAAGTCTGCTTCTAAATCTAAATCCTTCTTTAAAAACGTAACATTAATCAATTTATCCATGTCTTAGTCCTAGTGCGTGCCCCGGTCCTGGGTATCCAATATGTTTCCATGAGTAAGTTGTTTCGAAAAATCCAATCGTAACCATTGATTGTAATAAAAAGTAAATGGACCGAATCAAACTAATTGATGAAATCTTCCACTGATTGAGTGTTTTGATTACGGTATCACGATTTGTCAGTTCCCAATTTGAACTCGATCCAAACAAATACCATCTAACAGCACTTAAGTTTAAAAACTGGATTGCTTCTAATATTTCTTTTTGGGTATGGGAAGGTAATGAATATAGATAGGAATCAATTCCCTGCACTACTTCACCTAAAACTTTTTCCTTTTCCTTTTTGTCTTTTGGTAAGAAGTGAAATAGTAACGAATCACTCAGGTAATAGAATAAATCTTCAGCCTTGTGGTCTAAAAATCGACACCCGAGGCCACGGTCCAAGGTCGAAACAGCTTCACCAGACTTACAACCACTCGTGCTTAGGTACAAAAAGACAGCACCAACTAATGATGTTTTGACAACAGTTCGCCTCGAAATTAGCTTTTTATTCAAAATTGCCATTCTTAATCCGTATTTCCAGTCACAAATTAATGAATGAATATTCATTCCTTTTTTTACTTTACAAGTACTTTTTTAAAAAAAGAATGAAAGGAAATGGATTCGGGTTATCTATGACCCCTATCCAAAAAAGAACATCTCTAACCAAAAGGGAAGAGGATAGGAATTCCAATTGGTCGAAAAGGCTTTAAAATTGAATAAAAGCGAAGAAATCTTAACGGCAGCATTAGAGTTATTTACGGCAAAGGGTTTTGATGGAACCGCTGTTCCGCTCATTGCAGAACGCGCCAATGTCGCTGCGGGAACCATTTATCGTTACTTTGAAAGTAAAGAAGACCTTGTGAATTCCCTCTTTCAAAAATGGCAAGAGAACCTTTACAACAAAATCAAAGACAATTTCCCAGAGAATGTTGATCCGAAAGAACAATTCCATCGAATTTGGTTTTCGATGGCCGAATTCCAGAGAGAGAATCCAATTGCATTTGATTTTTTGGAAATGCAGTATAACTTACCTTATTTAGATAAAAAAAGTATCACAAAACGGGCGTTATTATTAAAATTTTTAACTCGTTTTGCTCATGATAACCGAGATATTCTTATCAAATTTCCACCTGATGCGCTCATTGCTATCGTTTGGGGAGCATTTGTAGGACTCGTCAAAGGTTCGCGAAATGGAAAAATTAAATTGGATGATCAATTTTTAAAAGAATCTGAAATTTTATTATGGAATGCAATCAAACTTCCAACCTAGTTTATCATTGTATTTTATGTTTTAATTTCATCCAAAACTAAATCTACAAAAAATGAGTAACCCATTTCATTCACACGAGAGTATACAATCACTTTCTTCTTTAGTGTTTTATCCCAATATGGGTCACTGACTTGCCAAGACTCTGAATCACGAAACACTTGTTTTACGTGCTTATAAAAAAATGGCATATAGGACCAGTTTTTCTGTAAAAAAGACATATTTTCGATGAATCCAGAATCACTTGTTCTTTCATAATAGGGAGAAACTTGAGTTCCTTGCCAATCTGTCACATACACCCGTTGTATCATTGGATCTAATTTAAAAAAACTTTGTGGATCTATGATGACACGATTGTCCAATTTAATTGTTTTTAATTGTAATGACATTAACTTCGTCTTTATCAATTTTTCAAATTCAATTTCCTTTGCGACTTCCTTTCGTTTATTCTCATGATAAATTTGTAAACGAGGTACAACTACATCGCATATGCTTTGTTTATCTTCATTAAATTCAGTTGGTCTTCCTAAATAAAATCCTTGTAATAAACTTGCACCAGAATTTACGGCTTGGTATAACTCTTGTTCCGATTCAATTCCCTCAAATAACAATTGTGATCCAATGCTCAACGAAATTTGTTTTAGATATTCAAGGATTGATTGGTATTCTCTTTTTTCGATGGATTTTTTTAGTATATTCAAATCAATTTTGATGATATCTGGTTTAATTGCACCTAACCTTTCTAAGTTGGAAGACTCTGATCCAACATCATCTAATGCAATCCCAAATCCCTGTTCTTTGAGAAGTTCAACGCCTGCTGCCAGTACATCTGTTCCAAAACTTCCCGATTTTTCCGTAATCTCGATGACAATTCGATCCAAGGAAACCCCATGATGTTTCACTATTTCTGTAATGGGAAGAACGTTCCCCTTACATTCTTCGTATTCTAAAATCACCTGGTCCGGAGACATATTGACAAAGAGTTGGTCATTCGTGTTTTTAATTTTTTCTAATGTGATACTGAGTAATTCTCTGTCAATGATGGACATACGGAGTGGAGTCACATTGGGATCTAAAAATTCTGGAACCATTACCAAATGTCCACTTCCATCTCGGATGCGGCCTAAGGATTCGTAAGCCACTACATTCTGCTCTTCAACAGAAAAGATCGGTTGGAGTAAGGGGACATATTGTTTTTGTTTGGTTGGTTCCAATGCACTTACCATAAAATCCTCTTCTCCCTTATCTGCTTTAACAGAAATAAATTCAATAAATTAAACATTAATTCTCAGAAAAAAGGACATTCTCGTAGGAAATTCGCATTTCCGCGGAAGTCTTGACCCCGATTTCCCATCCTTTAGACTCGCGCGCATGAGATACACCTATCTGTTTGCTCTCCTAATGTTTCCTATAATTTCGGTAAGCCCACAAACGAAGGCAAAATTCCCGCAGTTCCAAAACGATGGGCCATCCGTCACAAACACCAATCTCTCTTGGCAAATCCAAACTCGTATCACGCCCGCAATCGACGGACAAAATATATTTAGCATACAGTACCACAGTGATGGCAAATCCGCTCTTATCGGAACCACTGATTTTTGGATCTATCGGATCAGTTTGGTTGATGGAAGTTTGATTTGGAAAACGGAAGCAAAAATGCATTACCAAAAATTTTTGATATTTCACCTAATGGACAATTCTTTTTAAGTTTTGGACAAACCGATCCAAATTCTCAATCTTCAGAACGATATTTAGTCATTCGCTCATCATCTAACGGAAGTATAACGAAATTTTTACCATCGGAGAATTCGTTATTTTATTCTGTTACCGCGGACATCGACTACAGATACCCTGGAGATGAAAGTAAAACAAACAGGCAAGAAGCAGGTCTTTCACCCAACTGGATTCTCACCATTGACAATGCAAGATTCATAGAAAATGGAAAAAAGATTTTAGTATCCTATAAACATAATATGGAAGGACCCAATTTTTATGATAGGAGGCTCATCATTTATGATACGGTAACGGGAAAAAAACTGAATGACTTTCAATTAACTGCAGATCCGAACTCAGCTGATTGGACGCAACCTGCAGGGTTTGAAATTGCCCACCTCCAATTCCCATTCCATTACGTGAGCAAACGGAATTCGATTCTCTATGGAAATGCACATGGTAGGATCCATGAAATCACACCATCCGTCATGGATCAAAACATGAGTTTTGAAATCGTAGAAGAAAAACCGGCAGGTCCAATTGTATACATCCCTCGAAGTGATTCGGAAGATTTGGAAACAAAAGATCGACAAACGATTCGATCGATTGCCGTCACACCTGATGGTAACCATTTATTTTGTTCTGCAGGTGTGGAAACTGGATTCATCCAATTTTACGGATTCAATTTAACGACAAAAAAAGAAATGTTTCGATCCTCGTTTTTTGATGCAGGAGAAGTATTTGCACCTTCCAATCAAATTTTGATCATCGGAGGACTTTACTCATCTGGGAAAGTGTATATCGTCGATACCAAACTAGGAGAACTTTTGTTTGTTTCTAACAATGATGAACATTATATTCATCCCCATTTACTGGCAGTCCATCCAAAACAAAAAGAAGTCTTAGGCCTTTCTACCGGCAATCAAATTGTCATCCTACGCCCACAAGGAGGGTCCTCTCCATGGTAATCCGATCAAATTGTAATCAAACTTTCGTAAGTTTATTTATCTTATTATTACTATCGCTGAACTCAATCGATGCAAACGATCTCAATCTTTCCCAGATGCGTGATCCCAAAACCATCAAAGAAAAAGTAAACAAAGCATTTGATGTCAATACAAAACGAAATGAAGATGGGTATACACTCCTCCATTATGCTGCTGAACTGGGAAATGTTGATCTCGCTAAGTTTTTAATCTCCAAGGGAGCAAATCTAAATGTTCCCTTGAAAGATGGAAATACCCCACTTGCCACTGCCATCAATTTTAGTAAAAACGAAATCATCCGGTTATTATTGGAACAAGGTGTAAATCCAAATTATGCGTTAGGTGAAAGAAACTACAATCGCACCCATTTCCATTTTTTTATGATCAAAATTCGGAAATTCGATCCGTCTTTGTTTGCCTTATTTTTAACCATTGAAAAGGATATCGATGGCCTGGACAAATACGGTACCACAAAACTTCACAGTGCCATCCTAAATGAAAAATACGCACTCATCCAACTACTACTAGACGCAGGAGCCAATCCACAAAAAAAAGATAAATGGGGTAAAACAGCGATTGAATTTGCAGAACGGCAAAACAATCCAAATGTTTTAAAACTCCTATTGAAAGAATGAACCCAAAAACAAACACTCGGTTTTTACCAAAAGGCTTACACATCATTTATGAAGACCGAGATTTGCTTGTAGTTGATAAACCAGCAGGGCTTTTGACCATCGCCACAGAGTCAGAAAAATCAAAAACTGCCTATGCTTCCCTAATGGATTATGTGAAAAAGGGAAGTGAAAGGTCCAAACATCGCATTTTTATTGTTCACCGATTGGATCGAGATACTTCCGGGATCCTTGTATTTGCTAAAACAGAAACCGCAAAACAAACGTTACAAGATAATTGGGATAAAACGAAAAAAACTTATGTTGCTGTTACCCACGGTCATTGGAAAGAAAAACAAGGCACCATCAAATCCTATCTCACGGAATCAAAAGCACACCGCGTGTATTCTGTGGATGATCCGAAAGAGGGAAAGTATTCTGAAACAAAATACAAAGTGTTAAAAGAATCAAATTTATATTCTCTATTAGAAATCGATCTCATCACTGGCCGAAAAAATCAAATCCGGGTACATTTTGCAGATAAAGGCTACCCCATCGTTGGTGACACGAAGTATGGCAACCAAACAAGATCCTATCCTCGTATGGCACTCCATTCACTTTCGATCACGTTAACTCACCCTTTTCAGAAAAAAACATTCTCATTTACAACCAATATTCCCAATTTTATGACAGGCCTTGTCGGAGGTTATGAATTGGAAAGGATTCAAAATGCAACATAAAGGATTTATTTTTGATATGGATGGAGTGGTTGTCGACAATCACAAATTCCATTTCCAAGCCTGGATGGAGTTTTCAAAAAGATACAAATTCCCTCTTGATGCAAAAATTTATAGAGATACTTATAATGGAAAAACGAATGCCGATTTGTTCAAAATGATCTTTGGGAATATTAGTGCAGAAGAAATTCAAAAGTACGGTGCAGAAAAAGAAAGTTTGTACCAAAACTTATACCTTAAAGAAATGAAACCTCACTTGGGAATCCTTGATTATTTTTCGTATTTAAAAGCCAACCAAGTGAAAATCGCTCTCGGTAGCTCAGCTCCTACGATGAATGTCAATTTCACTTTAGACAATCTAAACATCCGATCTTATTTTGATGTGATCATCGATGGTTCCATGGTCAAACATGGCAAACCACATCCAGAAGTGTATTCACTTTGTGCAAAAGGTTTGGGTTTAGATCCTAAGGATTGTGTGGTGTTTGAGGACTCCATTGCCGGGTTATTATCTGGAAAAGCGGCAGGTTGTTCCATAATTGGAATTGCCACCTCACACACAATCAACGAATTAAAACCTCATGTGAACCAAATCATTTCTGATTTTACTGATCCACTTGTATTTACTTTATAAAATCATTCTTGAAAATCAGTGAGTAAATTACTTGTTTTATTGGTAAGGTCTATCCGGATGATCGCTGTCCTTCCCTCGTCAATATAGGTTAGGTCATCAAAGGATAATTTTTTTGCCATAAAGATTCCACGGCCATGTGTTTTGAAGGCATTTTTCGTCATCGCTTCAATTGACAAATACCGTTTCCAATCAAAACCCTTTCCTTGGTCATTGATACGAATTTCGATCCGTTCCTGATTCCTTTCAAAACTAACTTTTACAAATTTGTCTTTGTATTCAGGTGTATCAAGCCTACGAAAGATTTCTTCCATCAACTTATCATTGTCATGTAGTTCCGATTTTTCTTGGTAAGAAATTCCTAAATTTCCGTGTTCAATGGCATTGTTTAAAATTTCCATAATACCGGTTAACACACGTTCTGGATCAGGGCAAGCATTGGCAAGTAAGGGTGCTAATTCATGTGATTCGCGAATCGAACGAATCCGAAATTCGCCAGTGATCATATGACGAAGTGCACCCATTCCTTTGTGCAAATCTTCTTTGGCCCTTTGTAATTTGATAAAATGTTCAACGGCCGTTTGGACAATGCGAACTAGTAATGCTCTCGAATATGGTTTGGTTAAATAATAAAAGGCACCAGCATCAAGGCCTTCCGTCATATCTGTGATGGAACTCATGGCAGTTTGAAAAATAACAGGAATGTCTCTGTATTTTTCGGATCGTTTTATTTTTTTTAAAAGTTCGATTCCATCCATCTTTGGCATCAATCGATCCAAAATAATGGCATGAAATAAAAAGGTACCAGAATTTAAAATTTGGAAAGCTTCCTCTCCATCTTTTGCTTTGACAACAGTAAATCCCTTGTCTGATAAAGATTCGTCGATGATCATCAAATTGATCATTTCATCATCTACAGCAAGTAAATTGATCATCGAATTCCCTCACGGGAACATGGTATTATCATTGTAAATACTGCTCCCTTATCTTCATGATTTTCTGCGTACAAAAGGCCATTATGATCGTTGACGATTTCTCTTGAAATTGACAAACCGAGTCCTGTTCCTTTTGTTCCTGCTTTCACTTGTTTCGATTGGATGAACTTTTCAAAAATTTTATCAAGATCCTCTGGTGGGATTCCAGGACCAAAATCTCTAATTTGTATGCCAATCCCTCTGACATAGGACTGAGATTTTCTAGGAATAAATTCTCTTTTTATCAAACTGATCTCTATATTAGTGTCATTTGGGATGAATTTTAATGCATTAGAGATGATATTTCTGATCACTTGTTGGATACGCTCATAATCGAATTCCGCTTCCCAACGTTCTTCCTTATCAAGTAAAACAACTGTGATCCCTCTTTTTTCCAAAATCGCTCGCATTTCATTGATCACAAACTTAGTAGTTTCTTTTAAACAGTTCTTTTCGAACAGGTATCGCATCTTTCCTGATTCAAGTTTGGCAATATCAAGTAAGTTATCCAAAAGAGAAAGTAGTCGTTTGCCCGAAGAATCAATGATTTGAAAGTATTCCTTTATTTTTTCTGGTGTTACACTTGCTGACTTTTCTGCTCCAAGTTCTGCATAACTTAAAATGGCATGAATTGGTGTTTTTAACTCATGGGAAATATTCGCAAGAAAAAGAGACTTCATATAAGATGCTTCTTCAGCAATATTTTTGGACATCTTTAAGTCCATAGTTTGGCTTTCTACCAAGTCCTCTAAATGGTTTCTATATTGATAAAGTTCTTCTTCTTGCAGTTTCCTTTGGCTAATGTCTCTGAGAATTCCAGTAAACATTTTTCCCGTTTTGGTTTTAAATTCACCAACGGAAAGTTCACATGGAAACACTTCACCTGATTTCCGTTGTGCGAACACTTCCCTACCCACGCCAATGATATTAGTTTCTCCAGTTTCTTTATATCGTCGTAAAAATCCGTCGTGTTTGTCTTTGTATTCAGGAGGAATGATGATGGTTACATTTTTTCCAATAACTTCTTCTTGTTTGTAACCAAATGTATTTTCTGCTGTTTTATTAAAAAACTGAATGATCCCTTCGTCATTGATGATTACAATGGAATCGGCTGCATTTTGTGCCATGGAAAGAAACCTGGATTCACTTTCTAAAAAAGCGTTCTCCAATCGTTTTCTTTCAGTGATATCACGATGGTTGGACATGATAAAACCATCATACAAAACCACAAATCGAACTTCCACATGACGAATGTTTGGTTCCTCTCCATAAGAATACTCTTTCCAAAACACCAAACTTTTTTTCTCAGTAAGGTATGCGAGTGCTTCTGAAGTAATCTCTCTTAAATAAGGTGGTAATCCAACACTGATATGTTGGCCAAGTAGAAGTTCTGGTTTGTCACCTATGTTCACGAACCGAGAAGTTTTATAATCTACAATGATCCCTTCTCGGTTGATTTTTAACCAAAAGTCTGGATTTGATCTGAGTAAATTTTCTAATTCTCGAAGCACCTCTTCGTGAGGGAAGGCAGACGGGTTTTGCCAAATACGTGATATGGGAGAATTAGAGGGCATCAAGTACTGTCCTATTGAGGAATGTAGGAAACATTGTCTTTTTCGGAAAGAAATTGTAAGAAATCGTAGGGAAAAAAGAATCAACGTAAGGATTTTTCCCTTGTTTTACCACAAACTGATCAAACCCATATTATTCCATTTAGATCCTGAACAAGCACACCATTTAGTCGCTACCTTTCTTTCTTTGTCTAAAAAAATTCCCTTTTTCCACAAAACACTTTCTGCTATCTTTCAGTATCATTCCAGTCGATTGGAACAAACCATTCAGGGGATTCGATTTCCAAATCCGGTGGGACTTGCAGCTGGTTTTGATAAAACAACCGAGCTATTTCCTACCATGATCCATATGGGATTTGGATTTATTGAAGTCGGAACGATCACAGCCAAAGCACAACCAGGAAACGAAAAACCAAGACTCTTTCGTTTTCCAAAAGCCAAAGCACTGGTAAACCGAATGGGTTTCAATAATCCAGGTGCAGACCAAGCCGAAACCAATTTAAAAAACCAACAAAAGTTGGGAGTGAGAGGGATCAATGCTGGTAAATCCAAAGTCACAGCCTTGGAAGACGCAGTCAGTGATTATGTATACACTTTAAAAAAACTAATTCCTTACGGTGATTATGCGGTGATCAATATCAGTTCACCCAACACCCCTGGTTTACGTTCTCTACAATCCAAACAGAGTTTGATCGATCTCATCCAAGGCATCCAAAAGGAATTCCAAAACTCGTTTCCCATTCCATTGTATTTAAAATTTGCTCCTGACTTAACGGAAGAAGAACTCGTTGAAAATCTCAAAGTTTGTTTGGATTTCAAAATTAGTGGAGTGATTCTTACCAATACTACACTCGACAAACAAAGCCTAGGTGAAGAAAGTCCTCCAGAAGGTGGATTATCTGGTGGACCACTATTCGAAAAATCACTTCGTTTTGTTTCCCTTGCTTACAAAACCTTACAAGGAAAAATTCCGATCATCGGAGTTGGTGGAATTGATACGGGAGAAAAAGCCTTACAAATGATGGAAGCTGGTGCCAACCTAATCCAAATTTATACTGGTTATATCTATGAAGGCCCCTTTTTACCCTATCAAATTTGTTCTTACTTAGACAAAGTGGTGAAAGACCGAGGATTCCAATCGATCAGCCAACTGGTTGGTTCGGGTAATCGAATATGACAACAACAAAACCTAACAATTCGATCTGCACTCATTTTGGAACTTGTGGAGGATGTAATTATCTCGATATCGATTACACAAAAGAACTTCGTAAAAAAGAACAAAACATCAAAGAGCTGTTTAAGGCATATCGTCACGTAGAATTTAAAACCATTGTTCCAAGCCCATCTCCTGAATACTACCGTCACAAAATCCAACTTCCTTTTGGCCGACGAAATGTAGGAAATAAAACCTTACTTACACTTGGACTTTTTAATAAAGAAGCTTCCTTTGTCCTCGACCAAACAGAATGCCAAATCCAGGATCCTGGACTCACAGAAGTTGCACTTGCCGTCAAACAATGGGCTAGACGAGAAGGACTATTACCTTATAATGAAAAATCCAAACGAGGTATGATGAAGTATCTTGTGGCTAGGAAATCAATTTCCACTGGGGAAATCATTTTAGGAATTGTTACCGCAAAAGAAGACCTTCCCCATGCAAAGGATGCTTCCAAAAGACTACATACAGCTATCCAAAATCGAATTGGAAAAACTGGAAAATTTGGAAAACTTGTGGGTATCATTCACAACATCAATACCAAACACACAACCATGGCACTTGGTCGCGAAGAACATCTGTTATGGGGTAGACCCTACATCCACGAACATTTTGGAAAACATAAATTCCGAGTCGGACTTTCCACCTTTTTGCAGGTAAACCCCATTCAAACTCCTAGTTTGTACAATTTGGTATTAGATGAAATCGAGAAGGATTCACGTGTAATCGATGCCTATTCAGGAATCGGAACAATTTCCTTTTGGATCGCAAACCAAAGTAAAGAAGTACTTGGGATCGAAGAAAATCCAAATTCTCACAGAACAGCTCTCGAATCTTTAAAATACAATAAAGTACATAATGTTCGGTTTCGAAAAGGTAGAGTGGCAGAAGTTTTACCAACTTTATATGGAAAAAATTACGACACCATTGTTCTCGATCCTCCACGAACTGGTCTCGGACAAGAAGTGATCGAAACCATCCTAGGAATGGGTTTCAAAAAAATAGTGTATGTCTCATGTGATCCATTGAGTCTCAGGGAAGATTCCATTTTACTCACAAAACAGTATTTTTTAAATTCCTTACAACCAGTTGATATGTTCCCAAGAACTGACCATGTGGAAACTGTTGCAGTTTTTAGAAACAAAAATCTCACATAACGTCTGCTACAAACTCGGATGCCTTTTTACTAAATGCCATAATGGTAAAACTGGGATCCACGCTGACACCTGTAGGAAACACTGAGGAATCAGCCACAAACAAATTTTGAAACCCATGGACTTGGTGTTTGGAATTCACAACTGAAGTTTCGCTCGATTTTCCCATCCTACAACCTCCTGCTGGGTGTGGGGCTGCCATTGGAAACTCAGCTGACTTCCATGCAAGGGCATCAATCTCTTCTTTTTTTGGTAATTTTGTGAATTTGCGTAGTTTCATACCAGCAAGGAAAACTTCTTTGGCACCTGCTTCAAAATTTAATTTCATCTGTTTGTAGGTAAGATCGCTGAATATTTGTTTGGTGGTCTTTCCAAATGGATAATTTATCTTTGTTTTTCCAAACAAATCCACTTGTATCGAACCAAGTTCTCCCTCTACATCATCAATCCAACCGATGGTTCCACCCAAATGTTCCAATTGTTTCATATAACGAAAGTGATCTTTTCCGAAACTTGGTAAGAGAGCAGCAAGGGTGGCTGGTTGTAATTGGTTTGGCATGAGCATATACCCTCCTTCTTTGTACGAACCATTTTGGAACTTGGCCAACCGAAACCCTTCAACTCCATAGGCAGCAGGGATATTCCGCCACTGAACTATCGACTCTTCATATAACGCATGTACCATGGGGGATGGGTTGATTGCCAAAAATTCACCGAGCGCCGGTAGTCTTTTTTTCAAACCATTCTTTAATAAAAATTTACTACTCCCAAACCCTCCCGCCGAAACACAAACCGCTTTGGATTGGAAACGAAGTTTGGTTTGGGTTGGTTTTAAAGTTCGTCTATCGATGACCACAGCCACAAGTCCTTTCACTTGGTTTCCCACAATTTCCAACCGCTCCGCTCTTAGATCAGTGTAAACATCGGTTCCAAGCCGAACAGCACTAGGGATATGAGTGATGAGTTGGGATTGTTTAGCACCGAAAAGACAACCTTGCATACAGTGGCCAGATTTTTGGCAATTTTTCCTGGCTTGTGGGACAGCATGTCCTTCCCAACCTAATCGTTGTGATGCGTTCCGAAACAACCGATTCATCGGATTGAAGTATTCTTCCGTGGCAGGAGATACATGTAAGTCAGATTCCAATTCACTCCAATATGGGTTTAGATCTTCAGGAAGGTGGTTTTCGATACCATACTTTCGATTCCACAAAAGTAGCCTGTCTTCAGGAGTACGGTAACTATCTGCCCAGTAGTGCACGGAGGCTCCTCCTAAATTGTTACCGTATACCAGGTTGATCCCACCATCACTGGTTGTATGAAAATTCCTTTCTGCAGAAACTTTCCCTGCCATGTTCAATTCATTATTATCAAAGGTGCCTGTATGATAATTACCACCTTGTTCGAGTAATGCGACCTTAATTCCCTTTTTGGATAGTTCATATGCCATGGTTGACCCACCACAACCGGAACCAATCACAACAACATCCACTTGGATCACTTCCCCTGGTTGGTAACTTTTGTAATCTCGATACATTCCTGTTTTTTTCATCTTATACCGAATTTCCTTTGAGTAAATTTTGGTAATGGAGGCGGGCTTCACTCCATTTTTCAGGAGGATTGGCAAAAGGACCAGGGTAGGAAATAGAATCCCAAGTGGACTTATGACCATAGTAAACAAGGAACACCAAAAGTTTTAAATTTCCAACAACGGCACGAATTGTATCCGAATCTGTTTCTGCAATTGATTCCAAGAATTGAATCCTTTCCTCTTTTTCCATATTCGAAAAAGTTCGAAATTTCCAATATAGCAAAGGTATGAATTCCAAAACCATGACTGCGGCATGGAAATCTTCCTGGATTTCATCCGCAACAAAGTACAATTCCTCATCTAATCTTCGCATAACACTTGCTTCCTCTAAATTAGGCATCCCTGGTTCTTCAATCGGTAACACTACTTCTGCAAAACTAGTGACCGTTTTGATTTCCGAATCACTAAAATAAAAATATTTGATTTTGGATTTGATCCCGGCACAAAATACTAACAATGCGAGAAAGGACTTTCTAGAGATAGAATACATACAACCTGCCTTGGTTTTTTTCTTCTTTTACTAAATTATTCACCGGTTTTCCCAAAAATTGTAAAAATGCATCACCAGAAGCTGTCATATCCCAAATCTCTCCGCGAAAAAAAACATTTATTCCCAATTTGACATTTGGATTTTTAAGACGACCATTCATTGCATATTTTTTCCAAGCCAATTTTTCAGTGATGGTTCCAATATCTTTGAGATTGATATCTTTTGGATTCGCATAACCGTTGTAACCATTCCATTTCTCCGACCATACATCTTTAGGGGCGACAAAAGAAGGGACTACCAAAATTTCAGCTTCAGTTTTTGTTAGTTCTTGGTACACCTCCGGAAACCAAGAATCAGCACATACCATTGTATATAACTTTCCTAATGCTGTTCTATAAGTTGGATTTTGATTTAACTTCCCTTCGCTTAAAAATTGTTTTTCCTCTGCAATGGGAAAGAGTTTCCGAACAATTTGGTCATCCACTCGGCCATCGGGATGGAAATAAAAACTCACATTTTCAAGTGGACCATCCGTTGGTGTGATCTTTCCTTCTACTACTTTTGGGTGTGGCAAAACAATTGACCCCGCCACAATCGCAACTCGGTATTCACGAGCCAAACGTGAAAAAATCGACTGGTAACGATCCGTCATTTGCCACGCCTTCATACGGAAGAGTGTTTCTTTTAAGTGATCAGAAGAATAGGAAGGACTAAAAACATAATGCCATAGGAAGGAACCAATGTTTTGTTTCACCAATTCTTCCATAGCTTCGGTGATAGTTTCCTTCTCAAAAATGGATTTGTCTTCTGCTGTCACAACTAACCAAGTTCCGATGTATTCAGGCAATACAATGATGGTTCGGTCTACAAAGATGTTTTCATTGTCTTTTGCTTTTTGGAAGTATTCTCTTACACTTGCATAAAAACTTTCTTCAGTGGCATAACTGTATTTGTTCAGATAGGGTTCGATGCCAACGACTGTGCCTCGTTTACCTTTCCCTTCAATCTGCAAGTAGAGATTTGGTTTGGGAAGATTCACTGAAAGAATCGAAGTTTCTAGGGGTTGTTTTTTGCAATGGAGTGTCAAAATCCCAATGCTTAGAAAAACAGAAAAAGAGACAAAAAAACGCATCCACCAAATCTACTACACAACTTCGTTTCAGACAATATTTAATTGTGTTCTTAGTTTTTTCTTTTATTTTGACCTTATTCTATGAAAGAGAAACCTGCTCCCCAAAAAATCGTTCTCGCTTACTCAGGTGGACTCGACACCTCGGTCATCCTTGCTTGGTTGAAAGATACCTATGGATGTGAAGTTATCGCTTTCTGTGCCGACGTAGGCCAAAAAGAAGAATTAACTGGCCTTGAAGAAAAAGGAAAAAATACAGGGGCTTCCAAAGTTTACATCCAAGACTTACGTTTGGAATTTGCTCGCGATTTTATCTTCCCTGCAATTCGCGGAAATGCGATTTACGAAATGCGATACTTACTCGGAACTTCTCTTGCAAGGCCTCTCATTGCAAAAGCAATGGCCGAGGTTGCCAAAAAAGAAGGAGCGGATGCATTCTCTCATGGCGCCACTGGAAAAGGAAACGACCAAGTACGTTTCGAACTCACATTCAAAGCTCTTTCGCCTAACTTACAAATCATTGCTCCATGGAGAACATGGAATTTTGGCGGCCGAGCTGACCTGATTGAATATGCCAAGAAAAAAGGAATCCCTGTCCCTGTAACAGCCGCTAAACCTTATAGTATGGACAGAAACCTAATGCACCTTTCCTTTGAAGGTGGAATTTTGGAAGATCCATACAACGAACCAAAAGAAGATATGTTTATCCTCACCGTGTCTCCAGAAAAAGCACCTGACAAACCAACCTATTTGGAATTGGATTTTGAAAATGGAGACTGTGTTGCCATCGATGGAAAAAAAATGAACCCTCTTGAAGTGATGGAAACCTTAAATGATTTGGGTGGAAAAAATGGAGTGGGTCGTGTGGATATCGTAGAAAACAGACTTGTTGGTATCAAGTCTCGAGGAGTTTATGAAACACCCGGTGGAACCATCCTACACATTGCACACCGAGACTTAGAGTCTATCACTCTCGACCGAGATACCCAACACAAAAAAGACGAACTTTCGCAAGAGTTTGCTCGTTATATTTACAATGGCCAATGGTATTCCAATCAAATGAATGCCCTTCGTGCTTATATGGATTACACACAAAAATATGTAAATGGAACGGTTCGTATTAAATTATACAAAGGAAACTGCACTGTTGTAGGTAGAAAATCCAACAAATCATTGTACAACGCTGGACTTTCCACTTTTGAAAAAGAAGAATTGTATAACCAATATGATGCCGAAGGTTTTATCAATTTGTATGGCCTTCCGATGAAAGAATGGGCAAGGGTGAACCATTAAGATGAAAAATATCGCCGTATACCCAGGTTCATTTGATCCATTTACGAATGGGCATTTAGATATCATACGGCGAGCGCACCCACTCTTTGAAGAGATCATCATCGCTGTTGCCATCAATTCCAAAAAAACATCCCTTTTCTCTCCTGAAGAACGAGTGGAGATGATTTCGAAGGTCTTTCGAGGTTGGGATAAAATCAAAATTGATTCTTTCGAAGGGCTTACAGTCGATTATTGTAAGGAAAAAAATTCACGTGTCATTCTCCGTGGCCTTCGTGCCGTAACTGATTTTGATTATGAATATGCAATTTCTTTGATGAACAAAAAATTAGCACCAGAAATTGAAACTTATTTCTTAATGGCAGACAATGAGTACTCTTTTGTGTCTTCGACAATCGTCAAAGAAGTAGCAAGGCATGGTCGTGCAGTTTCGAACCAAGTACCAGACATAGTTGGGGAAGCACTTGTTAAAAAATTCTCCGTTTGATCGGAGCATTGAGGGTCTATGAAAACTCGTTCATCTTTTTTTTACGGTTTTACCCTGCTTGTATTTGGATGTTTAGGATATTACTTACTCCAAGCTGGCAGTGTATTAGAATCCGCAAAAAATATTAATATCACAGTAAATGAACACTTAGACACAGAAAATTTTTTCAATCGGTTTCACCACCCATTAGCTCTATTGTTTTTACAAATCATTGTCGTTTGTGGTTCCGCTCGATTTGTAGGGTATCTATTCACTCGAAAATTAAAACAACCTTCCGTGATGGGAGAGATTGTCGCAGGGATTTTACTCGGACCGTCGCTTCTCGGTTATTATTTTCCAGAGACGATGGGATTTTTGTTCCCTCCTTCAAGCCTTCCAACACTCGGAACTTTAAGTCAAATTGGACTCGTTTTATTCATGTTCATCATTGGAATGGAATTGGATCTTTCGGTTCTAAAAAACAAAGCACATTCAGCAATTATCATTAGTCATGCGAGTATTATCTTTCCTTTCTTTTTGGGAATGATTTTGGCATATTATTTTTATACTGACTATGCACCTAAAGATGTAGGTTTTTTATCATTTTCTCTTTTTATGGGCATTGCGATGAGTATCACCGCATTTCCTGTACTTGCTCGTATTTTGCAAGAAAGGAATCTCACACGGACACCACTTGGTGCCATGGTGTTAACCTGTGCTGCTGCAGATGACATTACAGCTTGGATCCTTCTCGCTATCATCGTAACGATTTCTAAAGCAGGGAACCTCAATACTGCACTCTTTACCATTGGGCTTTCCTTTGCTTATATCTTAACGATGATTTATCTTGTAGCTCCGTTTCTCAAACGATTGGGTTCCATTTATATTTCCCGAGAGAACCTGACAAGAACAGCCGTTGCTCTCATTTTGATGATTTTATTTTTATCTTCCCTAACTACCGAAGTGATTGGGATCCATGCTCTCTTTGGAGCCTTTCTTGCAGGTGTGATCATGCCGGCTGAAGGAAATTTAAAAAAACTAATCGCTGAGAAAATTGAAGACCTCGCAGTCATATTATTCCTCCCCATCTTTTTTGTGATCACTGGACTGCGCACAAAGGTGAATCTTCTCAATGATTCCCATTTATGGCTAGTCTTTGGGTTAGTGTTACTTGTGGCTGTCGTGGGAAAATTTATCGGGAGTGCCTTTGCCGCTAGGGTTGCAGGTTCCAATTGGGAAGATTCGTTATCCATCGGCGCTCTGATGAATACTCGTGGCCTAATGGAACTTGTTGTTCTCAATATAGGGTATGATTTAGGAATCCTCAGTCCTGAAATTTTTGCTGTATTTGTGCTTATGGCTCTTGTCACAACCCTTTCCACAGGTCCCCTTCTCGATGGAATCCAAAAGTTTTTTGCAAGGACAACCACTACACCATTCTCAGAAAAACCTTCAGATAGCAAACTACGTGTCCTTGTAGCTTTCGCCCAAGAAAAAATGGGAAAAAGTTTGGTCCGGTTTGCTTTTTCCTTATCTGGTAACCAAAAGAAAAATTTAGAGCTCATCGCTTTGCATATTTCTCCAAATGATTCTTTATCAAATGAAGAAATTCGAAAGTACCGAGATGCAAGTTTTGAAGCCATTCGCCAAACAGGCGTAAATTTAGGAATCCAAGTACAAACGGAATACCGAATCACTGATAATGTCACATATGAAATAGTCAATTTTGCTAAAATCAAACACTCCGACATCCTGCTGATAGGTGCGGCAAAACCATTGTTTTCTCGCAGTTATACGGGAGGAAAAATCAAAGGGATTTTAAACTATTGCCCTGCCACGGTAGGTGTTCTTATCGACAATGGTCTCGAAACCATTGAACGAGTTGCCATTCTTTATAAAGGAGAAAAAGATCCCATCCTCGGTTTTGCTCAGAAACTCACTTCCTTAAAAGGAATGAAATCGAATAAAATCAAAGTGGAAAACCTTATCCAACCGGAAACCGATCTCAATCCTTATCCAATAGCTTTAAACCAAATCACAGGGTATTCTCTGATCCTAATTGATTTGAATGTCTGGGAAGAGTTAGGTTTTGAAAAAATGGACCTTCTCCCTACTTCTTTTCTATTGGTACGTTTTTTAACCACCTAAAGATTCGATTGCTTTTTTGGGTTTCTCCGTGCAACTGGAGATATGGAAAGAACTTTTATTATGCTTAAACCCGATGCAGTGAAAAACAAACACATCGGGGACATCCTTCAAAGAATCGAAAAAGAAGGATTCAAAATCCTAGGAATGAAATTCCTAAAACTGAGCCTGGAAGACGCAAAACAATTTTACGCAGTCCATGCGGCTCGTCCTTTTTACAATGACCTTTGCACTTACATGGCTTCTGGTCCAATCGTTGCTTGTGCTCTTGAACGTGACAACGCAGTTGCTCATTGGAGAGACGTCATTGGTGCGACTGACCCGAAAGAAGCAAAAGCAGGAACCATCCGAGCACTTTTCGCTGAAAGTAAGGAAGCAAATGCAGTTCACGGTTCTGACTCTGTTGCGAACGCTTTACAAGAAATTGCGTTTTTCTTCAAAGGGTATGAGCTTAACTAAGCTTTTGATTGATTCAAAGATCGGTTCTTAAATAGAACCGGTCTCATCCTACCGTGCCAAATTCGTTTTCAAAAATTCTTTATACTTCCAAACATCTTTTTGATACCTTTTTTGAATCCTACACAATCAAATTGTTTTCACCAAAAACTCGCATAACAGAAGCTTGTTTGTATAGTTTACAAGCTGGAGGGAAAAGAGTTAGACCAATTTTTGTCCTTAACGCATATTTTGAACCAAACGAATTGCTAAATCCTGATTCTAATGCGACAAACCATTCGGTTTTTCTTGCTTCCTTAGCTGTCGAATGTATTCACACTTATTCTCTTATCCATGATGATTTGCCTGCGA
The DNA here is from genome assembly GCF_004769525.1 of Leptospira bouyouniensis. Lineage (NCBI taxonomy): Bacteria > Pseudomonadati > Spirochaetota > Leptospiria > Leptospirales > Leptospiraceae > Leptospira > Leptospira bouyouniensis. The sequence continues at coordinate 205,613 of NZ_RQFT01000003.1, forward strand.
TGGATAATGATGACACTCGCCGAGGGAAACCAACCTGTCACAAACAGTTTGATGAAGCGACCGCAATCTTAGCAGGTGATACACTCAACTCACTTAGTTTTTATTTATTATCGATGATGGACACATCCGATCCACTGCAACTACGTGATTCTATCCAGATATTACATAAAGGTGCAGGGATGGAAGGTATGATCCTTGGGCAGATGGAGGACATCGAAGAAGAAAAGAAACCAAATATCCATGGGCGTGAATCCATTCTAAGTTCAATCCATGAAAAAAAAACAGGTGCCCTCATCGAATCTTCTTTTCTTTTAGGTAACCGATTAAGAAAAGATTGGAAAGAAAGAGAGTCGACGCTTTCTAGTTATGCGAAAGAAATCGGATTATTATTCCAAATCACTGATGACATCCTTGATGTAGAAGGGAATTTAGAAGAACTTGGTAAAACACCTGGAAAAGATGCAAAGGCAGGTAAATTAACATATCCAAGTTTGTATGGTATGGAGAAAACGAAAGCACTTCGGGATGAGTCAGTCTCCAAAGCAATTTCTTTGGCCTCCGATCTACCATCGTTAAATCATGACTTCTTTTTAGGATTACCTAAATACATTGCTGAAAGAAAAAATTAGGCTAGATGATTTTCTCGTTAGAGAAGGCATTGCGAATGACTTAAAATTAGCACAATCCTTGATCCTTTCAGGTTCTGTTCTTGTTAATGATATTATTATTTCCAAGGTTGGAACCCTTATCACAGCAAAAGATAAGGTTCGAATCAAAGAAAAAATTAAAACCTATGTATCTAGAGGTGCCTATAAACTACTTGGTGCTTTTGATACATGGAAAGGCATACAAGTAGAAGGAAAAACCTGTATCGATTTAGGGGCTTCGACTGGTGGATTTTGCCAAGTGTTATTGGAAAAAGGAGCATTGCGAGTGATCGCAGTTGATGTAGGTTACGGACAGTTAGCTCAAAAAATAGCAAATGATCCTAGAGTTTTTGTATTCGATCGAACACACTTAAAGGAACTACCTCTTTTACCACTCGGTGCTCTCACTAAAGATTCATGGATCACAATGGATTTGAGTTTTATTTCCTTAATTCCAGTTTTCGGATTTTTAATACCGTTGTTTCAAAAATATCCGGAAATTCATTGGAGAGGTATTACACTTTTAAAGCCACAATTCGAAGTCCATCCTTCAAAGTTAGAGAAAGGAGTATTGATCGATTCGCATAGCATTGGATATACGATTAGGAGTGTTTGGAAAAAAATCAAAAACATAGATCCAAAAATTCGATTTCTTGGATTAGCTGAATCTCCTATCCAAGGAGCAGATGGTAATCGTGAGTTTTTAATTCGTTGGGAAAGAAGGCCGGAACACTAAACCATAAATCCAGTGACCGCTTCTTTCAATTGGTCAGTCGAAAATGGTTTCATAAGGTAAGCATAAGAAGGATTTTGATTGATCCGTTGTTTGGATGTTTCATCTAAAAATCCGGTTAAAAACAAAACCGGGACAGAAAATTGATCTCGTAAGGATTCCGCAGTCTCTATCCCATCGAGAGAACCTTCTAAATTGATGTCCATCAAAATGAGATCTGGCACTTTTTCAGACACAATTTGAAATGCCTCATCCCCGGAAGGTACAACTGCAATCACATGAAAACCGAAGGATTCGATTTTCTGTTTGATATTAAGTCCGAGGAATGGTTCATCCTCGACGATGAGGATGTTCTTTTTCGTCATATATGCTTTATTTTATAAGGGGGGGTCTGTTAAAAAGTAAAAATACTCTATGGCAGATAAAAGTATCAAACAACCCGAGAATGTACCAGGAAAATACTAAGTCGACCAGACTTGTGTTCCCTGCAATGACTGTATCAAAGAAGCACCAGACCTGTTAGAATACAATGCGGACGAAACGCACATTTTTTTCAAAAAACAACCTTCCAGTCCGTCCGAAGAAAAACAGGCGAAAGCTGCGATGGCGATGTGCCCAGTTGATGCCATCGGTGATGACGGAGAATAAATTTTCATAATAGTTAAGAATAATAGAATTCTCTAATGTTTTTTGCCACCACGTCTGGTTTTTCCAAATGAATTGCATGTCTGATTTTGGGAATCCAAACTAGTTTACTTTTTTTGATATAAGATTTCATTTGATTCATCATAAACGGTGGAGTAATTTCGTCTTCTGCACCTGCTAAAATCAATGTTGGGATTTTTATCCCTTTCATTTTTGCACCAAAAAAAATTTCATCTTCCCTACGTAATGTATTTTCTTGCAGATATTCATTTGGTTTGTCATTCCAAATCGTAACAAGTGTATGACGGAATAAATAACCTGGTTCAGGAAACTCTTCACCATATAAATAACGTAAAAGTAATACAACTTGTCTTTCCGTTTTGGGAAACAAAATTTTACGCATTTTTTCTCGTTCTGGATGAGGGATTCCACCTGGGGCAAGTAGGATTAATTTTTCAACAAGTTTGTTATGGTCTGCCAGTACCAAGTGTTGGGAGATGAGTCCCCCCATAGAATGACCAACCAAACAAATGTCTTTTAGATTTAACTTTTCGAAACACTCTAAAAGCAAATTTGCCCAAACATCTATTTGATATAAATATTTGACTAAAGGTAATTTACTTTTTCCATATCCAGGCAAATCAAAAACATAAATATTATGTCCTTCATTTAACAGTTCTTTAACGACTCGACGAAAGCCAAAACTTTCGTCCAACAAACCATGGAAAAAAACAATTGGTTTTTGATTCCCATTTCCAAACTTCCAATAAAAAATACGGTGGCCACCCATATTGGCATAAGAGGGAATTCCACCCATAATTTTCATTGATTTACGTCTCTGGGACTGATAATTTCGATAAAGGCTTCGGTAAAAAAGTTTAATCATAATGTTAGATAGTAAAATTCTCAGGTTATCGCAGCTACTTTCCCATTCCTCGAATCCATTCCTTTTCGTCGATCTCAAATCCCAAAATATTCTATATTGTCATGAACATATCAATAACCGTTTGGGATTTAATGAAAATCTTCCTTGTTCGATCAATCGAGTCTTTTTTGAAACTTCTTTAATACTAAACAAGGCGAATGATCAAAACAATGAATGGTTTGTTATTCATCTATTAAATCAAAACCAAGAAAAAATACCAGCTACTGTTCTTATTTCATCTATCTCTGAATTCTACGAAGAACAAAACGAAATGATTATTGTTTTTGTAGAATGGAAAACTCAAATTGAGAATCATTCTGTTCACAATAATGATAATTTAGAAATCCCTTTTTTGAGAACTGATTCGGTTGGAAATATTCAATTTGCCAACACACGCTTTTTAGATTTTTTTTCTCTAACTTTAGAACAGATTCGAAAAAAATCTATTTTCGAAATCCTTTCTCTTCCTGGACAGATCAAAAAAGAATTATTGAATCAAAATATCAAACACGAGATTGAAATACAATCAGGGTTTGGCGAAAAACAAAAATTCCAATTACAGAGTTTTTTAACACCAACGATACTTACGAACACAAATGAAATCACGATTCTATTGTTAAATTTATCTTCAATTCAAAATGCAGAATATACAATCAAATATGGAGAAGATAAACTAAGAACATTTTTTGCTACAATTAATAATGGTTTTGTGATCGTTAATCAAGATGCAGTGATCTTGGAAGTTGCACCAATATTTAAGTTTTTGTTGTTTCAACTTTTAGCATTCGAAATAGGAGAGAATATTTTCCATTTTTTTGATAAAGAAACAAAAGCCAAATTAACAGATGTTCTACAAAATTCAATCGAAACTCAAACAACACAAAGAGCAGAATTTGATTATCTATTATTAGGTGAAGAAAAAACTTTTGAAATCAAATTTATTCCTGTTAGGAGGCTTAATCCAAACGACATAAAAGTTATGTTGGTTTTTTCCGATATCACTGAGACAAAACGATTAGATAGACAATTGATTGAATCAATGAAATTTGCAAGTATTGGAGAAATTGCAGCAGGACTTGCACATGAAATTAATAATCCGTTACAAAGTGCACTTCTATATTTAGAGGATTTAATCACAGTTGATGAAGCAGATCCAATCGAAAGGAAAAATATCCTACAAAAAATTGAAGCTGCTAATTTAAGAATTCGCGATTTAGTTAAAGCTTTGCTTGATTTAGGAAGGATGGAAAGTCCAAACCGTGATTTTGTCTCACCCTATTATATTTTGGTGAGAACCAGTGAATTGGTAGAAGTAAGCTGTCGGAAAAAAAATATTCATTTTACTCGTCATGCAGGCCCTAACCTTCCAGGAATTTTTGTCCGATGGCAGGAAATCGAACAAGTGTTGATCAATTGTGTTGTCAATTCCATCAATGCTTTGTCTGAAATGGAAACAGCTCGTAAGGATCCAAAAATTGAGTTGGGAATTGATATAGTTAGGAGTCAAAATAAAGACTGGGTAGTCTTTTCTGTAGAAGACAATGGTCCTGGAATTGATGATGACACATTAGAAAAAGTATTTTTACCATTATTTACAACAAGACGAAACAAACAAGGAACTGGATTGGGTTTATCAATTTCAAAAAAAATCATCGCCGAACATGGCGGTGAAATTTATATCAAAACGAAAAACGGGGTAGGAACAAAGGTGGAAATTTTTCTTCCTGCTCATACGGATGAAAATGGATAAAATATTAATTATCGATGATGAAGAAGACATTCGTATTGCTTTGAAACGTGTCCTTTCTCGTGAAGGTTACCAAATTGAACTCTCAGAATCTGCTACTGATGCAATTAAAAGAATTGAGGCAAATGAAATTTTTTCATTAGTAATTTCAGATATTTTAATGTCTGGAATGTCTGGTATCGATTTCACCAAATTCATTGCTGAAAAAAATATAAACCTACCTGTTATTTTAATTACAGGAAATCCAAATTTATCTTCAGCAGAAGCGGCTATTCGTTATCATGCTTATGAATACATTTCCAAACCGGTTGACAGGACTCAGCTACTTTCCGTTGTAAAACGAGCTTTGGAAGTCAAAAATCAAAAAGATTCTGACTTAGAAAAATTAATGTTATCCGAAAAATTGGAAAGAGCTCTTCGGACACAAAATTTAGATTTAAATAGACAAAACGCTGCTATATTAAATGCGACATCGGATGCCGTTATCACAATCAATCACAAGTTAGTCATTGTTTCAGCAAACAAATCTAGTTTCGAAATGTTTCGTTTTCACTCCCCTTTAGATTTAATAGGACAAAATGTACGTCTCTTATTTACCGAAAATAAAATGCAAAAATACATGAATCAAGTTTCTAGTGTATTGAGTCAGGAACCGAATAAATCTACACTACAACTTTCTGACGTAACATTACAAAGGTCGGATTCTTCAACCTTTCTTGCTGATATCGCAATTTGTTCTTATAGTTTAGATGGGGATTCTTATTATACAGGTGTGATCCGAGATGTGACACAGAAAAAAATGATGGTGGAACAACTCATTCATTCGGAAAGGAGAGCTTTTTTATCAGTAGTTGCAGCGAGTATTGGCCATGAAATCAATAATTCATTAACAGCTATACAAGGATTTGTGGAAATGGCATCTCGTGAAAATGCTGATTTGATGTTAAAAGATCGGGCTCTTAAGGTAACTTTGAACCAAACTGAAAAATTGAGAGCCCTAACTTCAAATTTATTACAATTAGGAAAATCCGTAAAATCAAATCACGAAAAAACTGAAATTCTAAATTTGAATTCTGAAATTACAACCGTTTTACAAGTGTTTAAGGAAACTGCTAAATTAAAATACTGTCAAATACAACGAAGCGAATCAGAACAAATCATTCTGTTCCGTATGAATTCGGACCAATTTGCACTTTTACTTTCTAACATTTTGTTGAATGCTGCTGATGCGACTAATAATATTGGCACAATCGAAATTAAAACATATCTTCAAAGCAAAAAAGCTCACCTAATCATAACTGATGATGGTGAAGGTATGTCACAAGAAACCTTAGAAAAAATATACGAACCATATTTTACAACCAAAGAATTGGGTAAAGGAACAGGACTAGGGATGTTTGTGGTGAAACAAATAGTAGATAATTTTGACATTAAGTTAGAAATTGATTCTAACCCTGGAAAAGGATCTAAATTTCATTTTATTTTTCCTGAGGTTTCCGAAACCTAGTTGGTAACGTGCACACTGGAATTAATGAATCTCAATTAGAATTTATTTATACTCGTTACGGCAAAAACTGTAACATTACTCCATTACAAGAAGAAGCGTCGAGTCGACGTTATTTTTTAATCACAACTACAAATCAAACGGAAGTTGTTTGTATTGATGAATCAATTAATGAAGATTTCGTTTTATTGAGCCAATTTCTAAATCAAAATGGAATCCATGTTCCAAAAATTTATGAATCAAACAATGCATTGGGAATACTTTGTATGTCTTTTGATGGAAAACTAGATTTTAGTAGCTATCAACTTTCAGACTACCAAACACATTTTCCAAAACTAATTGATTTAATTTTGCAATTACAAACATTAGATCCACCTAGTATCGTCAAAAACCGAAGGTTTGATACCGAAAAACTTAATTTTGAAACCAATCTTACATTCGATAAATTTTTAGCCTTCCAAAAAAAATTCCAAATCAAAACTACTTTTTCAAATGAAGCGAGAGCATTTTTGGAAGAGACAGTCGGTTTTTTAGATAAGTATCCAATTAATGTTTTTACACACCGAGATTTTCATTGTCGTAATCTTTTACGATCACCAAACTCTGATTATGTATTGATTGATTTCCAAGATGCAAGGATGGGTGTGCCTCAATATGATTTAGCATCAATTTTATATGATGCTTATTATCCTTTACCAAGAGAATTCCGATTAAAAATGCTTAAAACTTTTCAAGAAAGGAATATAGACCAATCTAGGAAATTCAAAGATACTTTTTATCTCCAAGCCTTACAACGATCCTTCAAAGCATTGGGAACTTATTTTCGAATGGTAGTCGATCATGATAAAAGCAAATTCAAACCTTCAATTATTTCATGTTTAAACCAATTAGAAGAAATTATCCAATTAGGAATGTTTGCTGATTCTCTCTTCATTTTTGTTAGAAGCCTAAGAGATGAATTGAGTTTACATAAGGATTTTCGTAATTTATGAATGCGTTCGTGTTGGCTGCTGGATTTGGTAAACGAATGGGATCTCTCACCGAAAATACCCCAAAACCACTTTTGAAAATTCAATCCATATCATTATTGGATTATGCATTGTACCTTTTGTTTAATTGGAAAATTAGGAAAATCTGGATCAACACACATTATTTAGGTGATCAGATAACAAATCATTTAAAAAACTTCAAAAAAATTCCTATTGAAATCTCAAATGAAAAAACTGAAATTTTAGGTACTGCCGGGGGGATTCGGACCGCATTACCTGAAGATGCCTATTCCGAACCAATTTTACTTATCAATCCTGATACACTTTTATTTCCAAAATCTGATTTCTCACCTAAGGTGAATTTAGCGAATCAAAGTAAAATTCACCTTTATTTGTTACCAATTCCAGAAGGTCAAAATTATACCAGAATATCCATATCGAGTGACCAAACTTTAGAATTTGGAATCGGCAATTTTTATTACATAGGCCTTGCTGTCTTAGATCCAAATTGTTTAAACAATTTAGATAAAAATAAATATTTTGATCTGTCAGATATCTTTAAAGAATACGCGAAACGTGGAGAAATCTCCGGAGAAATTTTCTCCGGCGAAGTATTGGATTTAGGAACAAAAGAACTTTGGGAAAATTTCCAAACAAAAGATGTGTTTGGAAAGTCTTTAGATCATATTCATTCTTTTTTAAGTCAATCCTATATGGCTTAAGATTTCTTCCTTTCGTTTTTCATATCCTTTTTTCCCAAGTAAAGCAAACATATTGTTTTTGTAATCTTCAACACCCGGTTGGTCAAATGGGTTAACACCTAACATATATCCTGACACAGCACATGCGAATTCATAAAAATATAATAATTCACCTAATGTTTCTTCATTAATTACCGGAAGGATGATTTCCAAACAAGGGACCCCTCCATCTTTGTGAGCGATCAATGTTCCAAGCATTGCACTTTGATTGACTTCGGAAAGTTTTTTCCCCGCTAAATAATTCAATCCATCATTATCATCCGTTTTTTCTGTAAGGTAAACATCTTGTTTCGGAGTTTCTACTTTGATAACAGTTTCCATAAGCTTACGTTCTCCATCCTGGATATATTGGCCCATAGAATGTAAGTCAGTTGTGAATTGGACAGACGCGGGAAAAATTCCTTTTCCAGTTTTACCTTCACTTTCACCAAACAACTGCTTCCACCATTCTGAAACATACCCTAAAGAAGGATTGTATGAGACAAAAATTTCTGTTGTTTTTCCAAGTGCATACAAACCATTCCGAATGGCCGCATATAGACATGCAAAATTCCCATCTTTGGATGTAATGGATTTGAGTTCTGATTCCATTTGTTTTGCACCATCAATTAATTTATTGATGCTATAACCTGCTGCTGCAATTGGAAGTAATCCCACTGGCGTAAATACTGAATACCTACCTCCTACATCATCAGGTATAATAAATGTAGGAAATCCATATTCATTGGCTAACTGTTTCAAAGCTCCTTTAGATTGATCTGTAGTGGCAAAAACACGATTTTTTATATTTTCTTTTCCGTATTTTCTTTCCAGAAGGGAAAGTAACAAACGAAAGGCGATCGCAGGTTCTGTTGTGGTACCAGACTTTGAAATAACATTCACAGAAAACTCTTTGTTTTCTAAGAAAGCTAACAAACGAAAATGATAATCTGCATCTAAATGATGCCCTGCATATAAAATTTTCACCGTTTTCTTTTGTGTCTCTGGAGTACTAAACTCTGGTGTGAGCGCTTCAATCACTGCCCTTGCACCTAAATAACTTCCCCCAATTCCCACTACGACTAGGTATTGAGAATGTGACTGGATGGTCTCAGCTGCCTTTCTGATGGATTGTAATTCTTCTGGTTTGATTTGACTCGGAAGATTTACCCAACCTAAAAATTCACTTCCTAATCCGGACTGATTGAGTAACATTTGGCGGGCTTTCTCTGCTTTTTCCAATTCTTGATCTAAGTTGGATTGGTTCAGAAAGGGTTTCACAAAGCGATCCGATATTTTTAGATTCGACATAGCACCTGTCCTAAAATAATGTATAGCATCGAAAGGAAGATGAAGTGGATTCATTGAGAAGTAAAGAAAATTTGAATCATTTTGAAAGGATATTTGGAAAAACAAATTCCAAACCGCGATTGTTTGAAGCACCCGCAAGGATCAATATCATTGGGGAACATGTGGATTATTTGGGTGGAATTGTTCTACCAGCAGCGATCAATTTTTCGGTTCAAGTTTTCTTACGACCCAACCAATCGCAAATTTTCCAATTCCATTCTGTAACATATAATGAAACTGTAAAAGTCCAAAAACCTTTCCAATCCCATCCTACTTCTCCATGGACTGATTACATCACAGGAGTCATTGTTGAAATGGAAGCACTTGGATTTGATGTACCTGGTTTTGATCTTTTAGTCGATGGAAATATACCACAAGGTTCTGGCCTTTCCTCCTCAGCTGCCTTAGAGGTGGTCACTGGATTTGCAATTTCCGAAACATATGGTTTTGGGATTAAAAAAGAGGACATTGCTGTCATCGGTCAAAAAGCCGAAAACAATTTTGTAGGAACTAAATGTGGGATCATGGACCAATTCATCATCGCAGTTGGCAAAGAAAATGATTGTATCTCGCTGAATACCAATACTCTCTCCTATTCCTACCATCATTTTGAATTAGAAGATTATGAATTTTATCTCATCAATTCGAATGTTAAACACAACCTCAAGGACAGTGCCTATAACAAACGTAGGTTAGAATGTGAATCTGCTTTGGAAAAGATACAGGCAAAGTTCCCAAATTTTAAGCAACTTTATGATGTCACTTTGTCAAAAGAGGAATTGATTGATTGTGGTCTAACTGGAGACGAACTCAAACGTACAATTCATGTCACATCTGAGCGAGATAGGACAAAACAAGTCATCCAGGGTTTGGAATCGAATCAGTTTTCTCAAGTAGGTGTGTCTTTATTTGAAACTCATGAATCTCTTTCAAAAAATTTCGAAGTGTCTTGTGAAGAAACTGACTTTATCGTTTCGACCCTAAAGAGTTTGGGAGTCATCGGTGCGCGAATGATTGGAGGTGGATTTGGTGGGTGCGTACTCGTACTAGACAAAAAAAATCAGTTTGCTAAAATAAATGAGGAATTGAAAAAAAGTTATCAACAAAAATTTAACCTTGAGTTAGACTTCTACAAGTTTCAAATCTCAGACGGAGTGAAGGAAATTTTTACATGATCGAAAATTGGGATGATTATACTGTCGAAAGTGGAGACTTCAAAATGGAAGTCCTACAACAAAAATTTGTCCCTCTCCCTCCGTCTGCCGTTTACTTCGAGTTATCTGGTGAAATCAATTTATACAATTCCCAGGTGATGAAAGAAAATCTTGAAATATTGATTTCAAAAGGCATTCACCATATCTTTTTAAATTTTGAACAGGTGAGTTACATCGATAGTTCTGGACTTGGCGTTTGTTTGGGGATCCATTCTCGGCTCGTCAAACAACTAGGATACATACGAATCGTATCCCCTTCTGAAAAAGTACGTTATGTTTTAGAACTCACAAAACTCAAAAGCTTACTCCAAATTTTTCCAACTTTGGAGCAAGCTGTAAACCACAGTTAAAAATAACTTGGAAACAAAAATTTTAACTTAGCAATTTGTTCTGGGTTTCGTTTCTCCGGAGCAGTCACAAGTGAAAACTTTGTACTTCCCACCAAACTGGTATCATCCGACTTTCCTAATAAATCAATCAAAGTTGAAAGCAGTTTTTTTGCAGTATCCGCATTTGTACTCAAGTTAGCAAGAACCATTTCCAAAGTCACATGAGCTTCGTCTTCTTTCCAACAGTCATAATCAGTAGACATACAAACCATTTGGTATAAAATTTCTGCTTCTCTAGCTAGTTTTGCTTCTGGTAATACTGTCATATTGATGATGTCAGCACCCCATGACCGGTACATATGGGATTCTGCTCGAGTCGAAAAAAGCGGTCCTTCCATACAAATTAATGTTTTGTTCGTATGGATCGGGAGATTGATTTGTTTTGCAGCTTCTTCCACTTTTTTAGCTAAGCCTTGAGAAAACGGATCAGCAAAAGGAGCATGGGCAACCATTCCATTTTCAAAAAAAGTTGCATGTCGTGATTTGGTTCTGTCAATGATCTGTGATGGAATCACAAAATCACGTGGTGCAATTTCTTGTCGGAGACTTCCGACAGAACTAAAGGCAATGATTTCTTCAACACCTAACTGTTTTAATGCGGCAATGTTTGCACGAGCAGGAACTTCACTTGGATTTAAAAAATGACCTTTTCCATGCCTTGGTAAAAAGGCAATTTCTTTTCCTTTAAAACGACCAATGGTGATTTTATCGGAAGGTTTGCCCCATGGTGTATCAGGATGGATTTCGTTTAGAATTTCCATTCCATCGATCGAATATAAACCTGTTCCGCCAATCACCCCGATTTTCACTACATTTGCCATATGAATCCTCTTAAAGTGCAGTTTTCCTCTAACGATTTTGGTTGCATTCGTTTTTTAAGTTTCCAGACTGTAGAATGCTCATGGGAGAATACATGAAATCCAAAATCGTTTCCATCACAAGTATCACAGTTCTTTTTTTTATCACTGCCAGCATCACATCTGATAGTTCCTTTGATTTATCCACAGACTCCGATCGTAAATCAGTGAGTGTCACAATCTATAATGGCGGCATAGGTCTCGTCAGAGAAACACGTGTTCTGAACTTGGCAAAAGGGATTCGCACCTTACGATTTGAAGATGTCCCTTCCCAAATCATCCCACAAACCGTTCGTGTGAAAGGGGAAGATCCCAAAAAACTCACAGTCTTCGAGCAAAACTATGAATATGATCTCATTTCTCCAGAACGATTGATGGACAAATACATTGGTAAAGAAGTGACACTTTACCAGGACGGAAAAGAAAAAACAACTTCCGTGAAAGCAAAACTAATCTCCAATAATGGAAGCCCAGTTTACCAAATTGGGAACGAGGTATCCCTTGGATACAATGGACGAGTCACAGTCCCTACCATTCCTGAAAATTTATTCGCTAAACCAACGTTAGTTTGGAAGTTAAAAAATGATACAGAAAAAGAACAGTCTCTAGAAGTTTCTTACCAAACCAATGGGCTTGGATGGTCGGCAGATTACATCCTAGTTTTGGATAAGGATGAAAATGAATGTGGTCTCAATTCTTGGGTAACTTTAAATAACAACTCAGGGGCTGAATTCAAAAATGCAGTTTTGCAGTTAGTGGCAGGAAAAGTGAATTTACTTTCCAACCGCCCAGCTTATACACCACAACCTCGTTATACGAAAAAAACAATGGTAAAAGAATACGAAGAATCTGCTGATGCACCTGAATTTAATCAGGAAAATCTTTCCGAGTATTATTTATACACATTGGACCAACCTACAAATATCGGGTATAATCAAACCAAACAAGTGCAACTCTTCCAGTCAGAAGGAATAGAAATCAAAAAATACTTTGTTTTCGAAAACTTACCGATGTATGAAGGCAATGAGAAAAATTTTAACAATGCTACCATTAAATACATTTTTAAAAATGCCAAAAAAAACAATTTAGGAAGACCACTACCACAAGGGACCATCCGCGTATTTAAGGCTGATTCCAAAGGAAGACAACAATTACTTGGCGAAGACACAATTGATCACACACCAGAAAATGAAGATGTAAAAATCAAAACTGGCCAAGCCTTTGATGTGGTTGCAAATGGAAAAAGACTCTCTTATGAAGTCTTCAAACTTTCAAGAGGGGATAAATCTTCCTACTCTGTTGAGATTCGAAACAGAAAAAAGGAACCAATCGAAATTCGATTTTATGCAAGTTTATGGGGAGATTGGAACATTACAAAATCCTCTCACAAATTCATCAAAGAATCTTCGACTAAAACATATACCGATGTTCCACTCAAAGCAAATGAAGTGGTCACATTAGAATACACAGTAGAAACTAAATACTAAACATGGAAACTAAATATGATGCCATCATCATTGGATCGGGAATCGGCGGGCTCACCGTCGCTTCCATTTTATCACAAGTCGCAGGCAAAAAAGTTTTAGTATTAGAACGTCATTTTAAGTTAGGTGGCTTTACCCATACCTTTAAACGTTTGGGAAAATTTGAATGGGACGTAGGAATCCATTACATTGGTGATTTGGCTGAAGGTTCGATGTTGCGAACCCTCTTTGATTCGATTACAAAACGTGGTGTCCAATGGAAAAAAATGGAAGAACCATTCGAAGTATTCGATTATCCGAATTTTAGTTTTCCTGTTTACGGAGAAAAAGAACGGTTCCGTAACGATTTAAAATCAAAGTTTCCAAACGAATCAAGCGCCATAGACCAATACTTCAAAGATGTGGAAACCTTCACACAGTGGTTTGGTAGGCATTTCACTCTGAAAGCCTTACCAGCTTTTTTTGAAAAGGCTGCTAAATTACTTGGACTTGGTCATATCTCTACTCCATACATCACAACAAAAGAGTATATGGACAACCATTTTAAGGATCAAAGTCTAAAAGCACTGCTTTGTTCCCAGTGGGGGGACTATGGACTACCACCAAAAGATTCATCCTTCGCCATTCACTCGATGATAGTTGCCCATTACTTTAACGGAGGTTATTTCCCGATTGGAGGATCCAGTAAAATTGTAGAGTCAATTGAACCGATCGTAGAAAAAAATGGTGGGGCGATGAAGATACTTCATACAGTGAAAGAAATCATTCTGGATGGAGACAAAGCGATTGGTGTCAAGGTAGATGTGCAAAAAGGAAAAACCATTTCGGAACAAAGCTTTTTTGCTGATGTGATCATCTCTGATGCAGGTGCTAATACTACATACAACAAACTATTACCAAAAGAATTTTCAAAAGATTTCCAAATACCCTTGGAATCACTCAGCACCCAAGGAACAACTTCTATTACTCTCTATATTGGTTTTAAGGAATCTCCAACAAAATTGGGATTCCATGGCGAAAACCATTGGATTTTCCCAAATATAAATCATGACGAAAGTTATGCGAAACGAAATGAACTAATCCAAGGAAAACCTCCGATGATGTATCTATCATTTCCTTCTCTAAAGAATCCAGAGGCGGAAGGGCACACGGCAGAGGCGATTAGTTTTGCTGATTATTCCAATTTTGCCAAATGGAAGGAAGAACCTTGGAAAAAACGAGGGGAAGAATATAACCAGCTGAAGGCAACGATTACCGAAGGGATGTTGCAATTTTTAGAAGAACGATTCCCTGGTTTCCGAGATCTGATTGAGTTTACTGAACTTTCAACTCCCATCACAACAGAGTACTTTACCGGCCATAAAGAGGGTTCCATTTACGGACTTTCCTGTACACCAGAACGCTTCCGTCAAGAATGGTTAGGAGTAAGAACAACTGTGAGAAACCTTTACCTCACAGGAGCAGATGCCTGTTCTCCTGGTGTGGCTGGTGCTCTGATGGGTGGAATTGCTGCATCCTCAGTTGTACTCGGGCTTACGGGAACATTACGACTCATGAAGGAACTTTTCCAAAAGAGCCAAGAAACCGTTTGACAAATAGTTTGAAGTTTGATAGTTTGATATTAAACCAATGGGAACAAAATTCAAAGGATCTAAAAAAGAAGTACAAGCTCTAGACTCGTTTATCAAACTCAAACGAGCATCGGAATCCTTGTCTTCTCGCCTCATTTCTGAATTCACAAAATGGAATATCTCAGAAAGTCAGTTTGGTGTGTTAGAAACTTTATACCATTTAGGTCCACTTTGCCAAAAAGACTTAGGCGATAAAATCCTCAAAAGTACGGGAAACATCACTCTTGTCATCGATAACTTAGAGAAACGAAATTTGGTGGAAAGAGTGCGTGGTGTGGAAGACAGAAGGTTTATCTCAGTCCATTTAACATCAGAAGGGAAAAAGCTAATCGAACAGATCTTTCCTGATCATGTCAAACGAATCACTTCTGAGTTTTCTGTCCTTTCTCCAGAAGAGCAAGATTTACTTGGCAAAATCTGTAAAAAGCTCGGTAAAAAAACCGAAGTGATACCTAAATAATTTAATCTCTGTAATCAATAACCAATCGAAATCCAGCTCGTCTATCTTCACTCAAGTTAGGAATGCCACCATAGGACCTTGCACTTGCCGTTGCATTTTTCGCTGAGTCAGAATAAGAACCACCTCTCACAACTTTATAAATTTTCCCAAAGGAAAAGTTTTTGATATGATGACCAGGATATAATTGGTAATCACTGGAAGTCCATTCGGGCGCATTCCCACACATTCCAAGGGCACCATATGGACTTGCACCTTCTGTGGCAAGTTCCATTACCGATTGAGTTTTTCCTAGTTTTGATTCTCTTGTATTACAGTAAAGTGAGTCGTACTCATCACCAAACGGATATTTGGTTGCTGTGATTTGGTATCCTAAGGTTTCGTCACGATTTGTGTACTCAACCACACCTGGGCCCCTTGCCGCTTTTTCCCATTCCCATTCGGAGGGAATACGTTTACCTGCCCAAGCCGCATATCGTTCGACTTCGCGGTAGGTGAGATGGACCACGGGATGGTCACCTTCTCCTTCAGGGTATCTTCCTCCAATCCAGTGAGGAGGTGCTTTTGTATTCGTTTGTTTTAGAAAGAAATCATATTCAGCATTTGTTACTTCATACTTATCAATGTAAAAGGATGGGATCTCTTTGAGATTGGAAGCTTTTGGTTCTAAAAAGTATGGATTAAAACTATCAGAGGAGGGATCTGTCCCCTGACCGTATAAAAATAAACCTCTGGATACAAGAACCATTTCCTTTCTATCTTTGGGATGGAAAACGGTTTTACGAGGAGATGTGTACCTTCCTTTAAAAAAGGCATCTGGTTCAGTAAAAAAATCTTCTTCTACATAACTCGAAATATAAGCATCTGTTGTAATTTCTTTCATTTTGGAAGTAGGGTCTGGCTTATAATCTCCAACTAACACAACTTCAATGAATTGGTTGTTTTTATTGATATTTTTTTCTTCCCAGATGGTATCTCTAACAATAAGAAGTCCTTGTTTGAGTTGTGTGAGTTTTTGGTAGACTGGAAACTCTTTTGTTTCGCTAAAAAGTGATTTTAATTCAGAAATTGAATACTTAGATATCTTTTGATTTCGAAAAATCCGGACTTTAATCCAAAGTCTATTTTTGTATACACCAACTACTTCCCCTTTCCAGAGTTGGACTTTCTTTTTAGTCGTGGCGAAAGGTGATTCTTCCGACGTTTCCTCTTCTGAAACTAGGGGTGTGAACAAAAACCCCAAAACGAATAGAATCATTAGTAATTTTTTCATACTGTCTTTTATGATCATCGGCCGATTCCCCTGAAACCTTTTGATTGAAATTTCCTGCACATCTATACAATCAGTGGGAAAAGGAAATGCACAATTGATTGAGTTTCAATACAAACGGGAAAAAGAAAATATCCTCATTTCCTTAAAAACGGATTCCACTCAAATTGGAACCTTTCATAGGATCGCAACCATCATATATGCGTTAAAAATGGACATTCTTTCAGGTGAACTAAGCACAGTGATTGAACAAGGAAATGAATATACAATCGATTCGTTTATTTTGCAAGCAGACGGTGCTGACACAACGAAAGTGGCATTCCAATTAGGAATGATGATGGATTCAGTATTCTCTAAAAATGCAAAATTTGAAGAGATTCTCGAAAAATTACAGATCCAAGAACCAGCTGTTGCCACTTTTTTTAAAGAAACTCCCGAGTTTATATTCAGCGACCTTCCAGATAAAAACCAAACTTGTTTGTACTTAGAAAGTAGCGCGGGTAGAGGTTTGTTGTATTATGTTTCGAGAATTCTAATGCAAAACCAAATCAACATCCTAAGTGCTACAATTGAAACTGATATGGAGACGGGAAGAGCGAAGGATAGTTTTTACTTAACAGATGGTTCGGGGCAGATGTTCGCCTCTTCTGACCTTGCTCTCAAAATCAGAAAAGAAATCCTTGCCCCGATCCAATCAAATTCTCGTTAGAGATTAGTTTTTACAAAGAACCTTAAGGGAAGTTGCTTTGTCGACTTTAGGTGCTTTTCCATTGGAAAAACGATACGCCAAACCAGATTTTTTGTCCACTTCAGTTTTTGTCCAAAACTTGTCTTCGCTTGTTTTGATTTCATTTGGAGCAGTCGCTGCAAATTTCACCAAATCATCTTTAGAAGGAACCACTCCACCAACTGATTTACAGTATGCAGCAGCTTCTGCGAATTTTTTAGAAGCAATTTTGTCAGTGAGGAAACCAGCAGCTGTTACTTCTTTAGGAGCCTCTTCTACTTTTTTCTCTGCTGCCTCTGCGACAGGTTTTGTTTGTGCATCTGCTGGAACTTTCGAAGTTTCCGTTTGTGCAGCTGCAGGAGCTTTTGGTTTAAGGTATTTGACATACCCGAGGTATCCGATTGCGAGAATTCCCGCTAACACTAAAAATAGATACACTCCATTTCCAGATTCCTTTGTTCCATGAGAAGAACCTTCTGAATGGGAAACAGGAGATTGTAGGGAAGCTTGTGCTGTTTCGTCATTTCTGAAAAGCGAAGCACTCTCATTTCTTGTAGATTGTTTCTTAACCGTATTTGTTTTCTTGGCCGCTTTTTTAACAGCCTTCTTCTTAGCGGCAGATGATGATTTTTTCGTTGCCATAATGATAATCCTTATTGCCGAGACAATTCTAATTATAGTTATCACATAAATTCAGAAAAAGCTGAAGAACTTCTTCTCAATTTTGTTTTTTTTTAAAATTTTTTTAAGTGTGTTTCCGTTTCTCCTAAGAAATCGTGATCCTAGATGAAAGAAGTTCGCATTGGTCTATTGGGTGCCGGAGTAGTCGGCACAAGTCTACTCCAACTCTTGGACAAAAACCGAGAAAAAATCCAACGTCATTATGGAATCAACTTACAACTAACAACCATTGCCACCCGGAGCCCGGGAAAACTCCAAGGAAAAACGAACGTCCCTGTGACTGAAGATGTCCTTTCTGTTACAAAACGTTCGGATGTTGATATGATTGTTGAATTGATAGGCGGAACAGACACCGCCTATCGTGCTGTTCTATCAGCCATTGAACAGGGTAAAACAGTGATTACAGCAAACAAGGCATTGTTATCCGAAAAAGGACCTGAACTTTATGCACTTGCTGAAAAAACAGGAGCCGAAATTGGATATGAGGCTGCAGTAGCAGGATCTATCCCAATCATTCGTACTTTACGAGATGGCCTCGCCTCCTGTGAATTTGAAGTGATCTGTGGGATTCTAAATGGAACCACCAATTTTATTTTATCCAAGATGGAACAAGAATCTTGGGACTATGCCACTGCTTTAAAGAAAGCCCAAGAACTTGGGTTTGCAGAAGCTGATCCAACTTTTGATGTCGAAGGCATCGATGCCGGACATAAAATCAGTTTGCTTGCGAGCCTTGCTTTTCGCGAATCTGTCTCTTTCCAAACCGTTTCGGTCAAAGGAATTTCCGAATTACAATCCATGGACATTCAAGCAGCACTCTCCCTTGGTTACCGTATCAAACTCTTAGGAATCTCTAAACGAAGTTCGGCGGGTATTTTAACAAAGGTTCACCCTACGCTTGTTCCACTCGACCACCCACTTGCCAATGTGATGAACGAATCAAATGCTGTTTTTTATAAAACCAAAGAAGCGGATTCAGGAATGGTGACCGGAAAAGGTGCTGGTGGAATGCCAACCGCAAGTGCCGTACTTTCAGATATCATTTACTATGCAGCAAGACTTGGTAGCAAAGACATCGCAAAAGAAAACAATCTTTTCCCGGAAGGCAAACGTTTCCCAGAACCAGAGAATTTAGTTCGGTATTACCTTCGTTTCTCAACAGTAGACAAACCTGGAGTCCTTGCAGAAATTTCACAAGTCCTTGGTCGTCATAATATTTCGATTGCTTCCGTCCAACAAAAGGAATCCACTTCAGAGCCTGTTTCTGTGATAGTTGTCACTCATGCAGCAACCGAAGGTGAATTCCAAAATTCTTTACTGGAAATCGATACTATGAAAAACATCATCAAACAAAAAACTGTGGCGATTCGGTTATTGGAGAACTTATAAATTCAATGGCAAAATTTACCTTCCCTTCGTTATCGATTGAAACAGAATCAATTCAAATCAAAGAGGAAGTTGTGCAGGTGGTATCCTTTGTGGGTCAGATCACCAATACAAACGCATATGAAATCAACCGGAGTATTTCTTCGGTGTTTGAAGATGGAATCTACCAAATTATTTTGGACCTAAGTAAATTGGAATACATCAATAGCATTGGTGTCGCTACACTCATTGGAATTATCAAAACAGTAGAAAATCAGAATGGAAAAATTCGTATCGGTGGTTTAAACCACTTTTTAGAAAACGTAATCCAATTGATGGACTTACCCAAAAAAGTAAATATCCATCATACTAAACAAGATGCGATCCTTAACTGGTCGTAACTTCTAGTTGTTTTTGTTCCTTTTTTTTCCAAATTTCATATTCGATCAAATCTAAGATGCGAGAAAGGCCTTCTCTCGTTACAGCTGACACAAGTAATGAACCATTTTTTTGTAAGTTCTCGTGTGTTTCCGCATCCAATCCATCAGCTTTATTAAACACCACCATTCTTGGTATTTCGTTCAACTGAAGTGAATTAAGAATCGTATCAACCGCATCCATTTGTTCTGAGTAATTTGGGTTTGTGACATCAACAACATGTAATAATAAATCTGCATCACCTAATTCTTCTAATGTGGCTTTAAACGCTTGGGATAAATCGGGAGGCAAGTCGTGGATAAATCCTACCGTATCGGAGATGATGATTTCCCTTTCTTCGGGAAATCGAATCCTTCTCGTTGTTGGGTCCAAAGTAGCAAATAGTTTGTCTTCAGCTATGACTGTGGAATTTGTTAAGGCATTGAGTAATGTTGATTTCCCTGCATTGGTATAACCCACAATCCCCACAATTGGAATTTCGTTACGAGAACGAGATTTCCGGTTCAGTTCCCGTCTTCGTTTGAGATCTTTTAATTCATTTTCTAAACGATTGATTTTTTCCTCAACACGCCGATTTCCAATTTCTAATTTGGTTTCCCCAGGTCCTCTACCTCCAATACCACCTGTTAAGCGACTCATATTATCATCTAATTCGGACAATCGGTTTTTAAGGTATTTCAGCTGAGCAAGTTCTACTTGTAATTTTCCATCTCTCGATTTTGCATTTTTGGAAAAAATATCTAAAATGAGCTGAGTTCGATCAATGATTTTGAGATCACTGGCATCAGAAATTTTTTTGGCTTGGGAAGGAGTGAGTTCCAAATCAAAAATCAGATGTTCGATGTCTTTGTGAACTGAGGTTAATATGATTTCTTGGAGTTTTCCTTTTCCTACAACTGTTCGCGGATCTGGATCTCTTTTTTGTACATAAGTATCGACAACATGAATCCCTGCAGTCCGACAAAGCTCTTTTAATTCATCCATGGAATGTTCAGGAGATCGTTTCATCTTTCTCACGTCATACACTCCCACAAGGAAAGCTCTGTTTTCTTTTTGTGATTCTTTGAGGTTTGATGTTTTTTTAGAGAATTCGGATTCAAGTGCTTCGACTTGTTCCGAATATCCATACTTTATTTGACCAGGGTATTGTTTTGGAGATAATATCCAGGGTTCTTTTGCTTCGGGGTCTGGATTGATATAAGCTGAAAAAAAGAATTTTGGAATCCCTTCTTTATCAACACATGCTGCAGTGATTGAATCAAAGCGATTAAGCACTAAGTCCATCAAATCTTCTTGGTTTAACGGTTGTTCTTTGAGGTGTGTATGAAATAATCTGAGCCCGCGGAGGCGTGAATGCGCAACACGGTAACGATCCAAATGTGGAATTTCGATGGAATGGTCATTCCCAACGATGAGATGGGTGACATAACCTGTCCTTTCAATGAGAAGGCCAACTTGCCTTCCGATTTCGACAGAAATCTCTCCAACGAGCCGTGCGAGCTCCATAGAGATGATAGAATCCTCCCGAAGTCGCCTTTCTGAGAGAGATTTTAACTTTTTTAGTTGGTTTGGCTTAAGACCGGCGAGGTTGCCGCTAATTTTACTTATAGTACGTATCCGATATTCAAAGTATGGAAGTAGGCTATCATATGTTTCAAAAGGGTCAAGACATAATTTGGAAAGGAAGTTTGTGGGTGGTCCTTATCCTCCTTGTAAGTTGTTCTACTTCAAAACCTTTTCAATTAACAGATGTTTCACCTAAGTATCGTGAATACCAAGGTAGTGATTTAGATCCTCATAAAACGAAAGATGTTATTATCCCTGTAACAAAAAATCGAAAGTATGATTCGTTTATCGAAGAGGCTCATCGAACGATAGCCTTACTAGAATTTGGTGAAAATATTGCCTTACGTGCTGATAGTAAAAAGACAGTTGGGGATCCTGTTGAAAAAGAAATGCAAGCGGCAGCTTATTTAGAAGAGGATTTACCTGCTGTCATCACTCGCCTCCCTGAACTCATCCAAATTAACCAATCACTCATCGATAGTACACCTAATGATTTTGATGGTCCATCAATTGGACGTGTAACTTATGAGTTGGGAAATATTTTGGAATCATTACGCCAATACAGTCCAAAAGCGATTGGAATCCAAAATGCAATTCGTAATCTACGATCAGATTCCAGTAATTACAACCAAGGTCGTGATATCGCTTCGCCAGATACAAAACCAGAAGAAGCTGATCCAGTATTAATCAGTAACGATGATAATACTCCAAAGAAACCAGAGAAAATAGTAAAAAAAGAAGAACAAACTAATAAAATATCGATTAAAAGATTAAATCGCAAAACAAAAGTTACTGGAAAAGCAACAGAACAAATCAATGAAATGGTAAAAAAGGAAGAGGAAGAAGTCCTCTCCGATGAAGAGAAAAAAGACAAAGAATATACAGAACAAATCAGAAATGGACTCGTTCAAGTCTTTCGTTGGGAATACTATCGAAAGCCTAAATATTTAGAGAAAATTTTAGCAACTCATCCAATTCCAAGAGTACGTTCAGCAGCAGCCCTTGCTCTTGGAAGATTGAAAGCTGGCCGAGTTACTTTACAGACAGCGATCGATAAAGATGGTTACCAAGTAAGACCAGCTGCTTATAAAGCTCTTTCTGATATAGGAGACAAACGTTCGCTATCATATTTTATTGCAGGAACCAAAGCGGAAGATCCTGAAGTGATTGCTGTGAGTTTTGAAGGGCTTGGTAAAACCAAAGACCCAGCTGGAAGAGAGCTCATTTTAACGCAAGGGATAGCTTCTGAATACGTCGTAATAGTTTCTGGTTCTTTAAGAGGTCTCGCTTATCATAAATTAGATGCGGACGTTGAAATTTTTTCTAAATTTTTGAAATCAAATGAACAAGAAATCAAAGAAGCAAGTATTGAAGCACTTGCGATCCATGGAAGTCGTGAAAGTTTACGAATTTTAGAACAAGTGGCACAAGAAGAGCCTTCTCTCACTATGATGGCAATTGATGAAATCGGTAAGAATCCATCACTGTCTGCTACATTCGCATTAATCCGATTAAATGAATCAATGACAGACGAAAAATTTACGAAACGAATTGGAGAATCCCTTTTACGAAGGAAAGCATTTGGGAAGTATGCAATCATTCTTATTGAAGATGATTATTTAAGGGCGGAACCGAATGAACGTTCGACTCCAATATCTTATATTAAGAATAAGGAAATAGGACTCATCGTATCTGAAACCAAAAAGGAATTTGCAGTCCGAATGGGTGAAGACATCGTCACAGATAAATACATCCAAATAAAAATGGAATCAACCTTACCAGGTGCAAGGAGCGCTTTTGTGACTGGTTGGGTATTTTATCCAAAAATTGATATCATAGAAGTGAAACAATTAGGAAACGATGGAAACTCAGGAAAGTATTTCCAATTAAAAAAAGGTAAACACAAAAATTTATTCAATCCTGTAGATGGAGTCAAACTCCCTAAAAAGGATTAGATTTTCCTTTAGAGAGGATGGTGGGAACCCATTCCACCATCCCTTGTTTGAGCGGAACTTTTGGAATCATCCAATGGAGTCCACAAAACCAAGTTAAAAAATAAGACGAAAATGGCATCACTCCCCAAACATCAAAGCCAGTGGATGCGATCACCATCAAACCTTTGTAGCCTGATTTGTAAATTTTACGCATCATCCACAAACCAGAGGTTTGTGTTTCCATTGTAACATCGGATACTATCATATCGTAGTCATTGTTTTTTGAGAAATATTCCAAACCTTGTTTGGCATCATACGCACGATCTGATGAAATTTTTTTTTGGTCAAAATATGATTTTAGATTATTCGCATAGCGATCGTTATCATCCACAATTAAAACTTTTTTCATATTTGGATCTCCGCATCGGCAAATTGACTATCATATAGTTTTTTATAAATACCATTTTTTTGAAGTAATGAATCATGATCCCCTTGTTCCTTGATCTCACCTTCTTCGATCACTACAATGTTTTTAATTCGCCTAACTGTCGATAATCTGTGAGCGATGATAAAGGTAGTACGGTTCTGGAATAGTCGTTCCAATGCTCGGCTCACTAGGCGCTCCGACTCGGCATCTAATGCACTCGTTGCTTCATCCAATATCATAATTTCTGCATTTCGAAGTAATGCACGTGCAATGACAAGTCTCTGCCTTTGGCCACCACTCAAGTCTAATCCACGTACCCCAATGATGGTGTCGTAACCTTTCTCCATTTTGGTAATAAAATCATGTGCATTGGCTAACCTAGCGGCTCTCACAACTTCCTTTCTCGTAGCTGCTCCAGTACCGTAAGCGATGTTTTCAGCAATCGTTCCATGGAAGAGAAAAATTTCTTGGGTCACAATTCCAATTTTTTTTCGAAGAGACTTGAGAGAGTATTGTTTGATATCGATTCCATCAATTTTTATCATACCGGAAGTTGGATCAAAAAATCTTGGAATTAAATCCATCATTGTTGATTTTCCTGATCCACTAGTTCCCACAAATGCATAAGTTTCACCAAGTTTGATATCCAAATTGATTCCTTTCAAAACTTCTTGGTTTGTACCTGGATATGAAAAATGAATATCTTCGAATTTAATGCCTTCGTTTATTTTTTCTAAAACGGTTTCATCACCATGTTCAATCACTTCAGGATCGCGATCGATGATTTCAAAAATGCGTTTCCCCGCTGAATTCGCCTGGGTGATTTTACCAACCATTTGAGAAAGTTGTGTGAGAGGTCGCATTAAAAATAATAAAGTTAATAAGAATGCCATAAACTCACCCTGGGTGAATTTTCCGGAATATATAAATTTTGCACCTAATGCAAAATATCCGAGCACGACGATAGACGATGTCAATTCTACAAGGCTTGGAGCCATCTGCAGATAAAACTGTCCTTTAAAGGTCCTTCGATATACCTTTTGGTTGATGTTATCAAATTTTTTGAGATCTTGTGTTTCCTGGCGAAACGTACGGATAACTTTTATTCCCGAAATAAATTCTTGGATATGACCATTTAGATCTGCTATTTTTTCCTGGAACCTTGCTGTGGATGAGGATATTTTTCGAGTGAAGAGAGTAACTGGCAAAATCACAACAGGTACTGTCAAACAAGCAAGGATTAACAGTTCAGAATTTAAATAGATTAAGATAACCAAATGTGTTAATACATAAAAGAAATTAATGACTGCATCACGTAAATTACTTGATATTACTGCTGCAACAATTTCAGCATCATTGATGACACGGCTCATGATAAGCCCTGTTTTTTCTTTGTAAAAATAGGTAAGTGGAAGTTTTTGAACTTTTTGGAATAACTCTTGGCGAATGTCTCGAACTGCTTTGTAACCAGCAGTGGCGATACAATAAACTGATAGAAGGTATGTTCCCAATTTTAAGAGATAAAGTGGAAATACCGCAATACATACTGCCCAAACCACTTCTTTAGGCTCCATATTATCAGTGTATGCATTGATTTGAAGTTTGGCAGAGATGATCAATCGTTTGATACGTTCTAGTCCATCTAAACTATCATCACCTAGTAAAACTTCCTGAACCAAAATAGTTTTTTCAGGTAATGTTAAATCTAAATGGAATCTATTGTTTTTGTCACTACCTAAGGAATCAAATAAAGGGATAAGAGCAGTGAGTGAGATACCATTGAGTACAGCTGTTAATAAAGCAAAGATCAGACCTAATACAAACCTTTGCCGATAATGAACGCTATAACTCAGTAGTCTTAAAAAATATTTCATATATGAACTTCCTCATAGAAGTTACGAAGTAAGGTTTCCCCAAACTCAGTTAGAATGGATTCAGGATGGAATTGTACCCCGAAGACCTTTTTCCATTTTCTGTGACGAATTCCCATGATCACACCATCGTTTGTTTCTGCTGTCACTTCCAATTCATCTGGAAAATTAAGTTTTGAAACTGACCAAGAGTGGTATCGGTTCGCTAAAAATTGGTTTGGAATCTTTTTGAAGATTCCTTCGCCATTATGTGAAATTTCTGAAGGCCTTCCATGATAAATATCTTTGGTTTGTTCTAATTTTGCTCCAAAGAATTCGGCAATAGTTTGGTGCCCGAGACAAATGCCTAACACAGGCAATTTTGGAAAAAGAAAGGAAAAATGAGACATGAGTAAACCCGATGTTTTTGGTAATCCCGGACCGGGTGATAATACGACAGCTTGGTATTTTTGTATGGAATCCAAAGGTAGGTTTTCATCATTTCGCATTACTGTTGTAGGTGCGATTTTGTTGAGATATTGGTATAGAATATAGGTGAATGAATCGTAGTTATCGATGAGTAAAAACATACTAGGATAGGACAAGTGGAGTTTGTTTCCAAATCCACTTATCCTCGTTCCAACTTTTAAGCGTTTGGAGTTTCGATCCCAACTCCATCGTTGAGGAATTTCGAAATAATCACTCTTTGGATTTGAGAAGTTCCTTCGTAAATTTGGAAAATTTTTGCATCTCGCATCAATTTTTCTACTGGGTATTCTTCATTGAAACCGTATCCACCAAAAATTTGAACTGCATCGGTTGTGACACGCATTGCCATATCAGCGCAAAAAACTTTTGCAATGGAAGCTTGGTATGTGTTACGGAATCCATTGTCGATGAGCCATGCAGATTGCCAGCAAAGCAGTCGACCAGCTTCGATGTCACGAGCCATCTCTGCGATCATAAAACTTACACCTTGGTTCACAGAAATTGGTTTTCCGAACGCATTACGAGTGTTTGCATAACGTATTGAGTGGTCAAGAGCGGCACGTGCCACACCCACTGCACCAATTGCAACTGCTGGACGGGTTTTATCAAAAGCACCCATCGCAATTTTAAATCCCTCACCTTCTTTCCCAATCATATTCTCTTTGGGAACTTTTACATCTTCAAAGGTGACGCCACGTGTGTCGGAACATCGTTGTCCCATATTCTTTTCTTTTTTACCTACAATGATTCCAGGAGTTTTTGCATCTACGATGAACCCTGTCATGCCTTTGTGTCCAGCGTTTGGATCTGTTTTTGCTAAAACAAAAAACCAATCAGCATGACCTGCATTGGTGATCCACATTTTGGATCCATTGATGATATATTCATCACCAACACGTTTTGCTGTTGTACGAATTCCTGCAACATCGGATCCAGCCCCTGGTTCCGTAACAGCGTAAGCCGCTAAGGTAAAATTTTCTGTCATTGGTTGGATGAATTTTTTCATTACATAATCATCTGCACCGAGAAGAACGGGTGCAAGAGCAAGGTTGTTTGCAAGGATTGCTGTTGCCATCCCAGAACATCCATAAAATAACTCTTCTGAGGCGATGAGTTCGTCGAGAACTCCAAGTCCTGCACCACCGTATTCAACAGGAATGTGCATATTCATCAGACCAACGTCGAATGCTTTTTTCAAAATCTCTTTTGGATATTCACCTGTGTGGTCATGGTGTTCCGCTTTGGGAATCATTTCATTTTTTGCGAAATCTTTGGCTAGCTCGCGGAGGGCTTTTTGTTCATCGGTGATTGAGAAGTCGATCATGGTATGCCTTATGGATGTTTTTTTACAGTACTTTGGAATTTTCTCTATGAGTCAAGAAACTAGGGCGACTTAAATCTGTTGAAAAATCTTTTGAATCCAAAATCCTAGCCATGGGAGACTACAATGTCAGGACACTCGAAATGGGCGACGATTCGAAGAAAAAAGGGAGCCATTGATGCCAAAAGAGGCGCCATCTTCACAAGGATAGCCAAAGAAATTTCTGTGGCAGCCAAAGAAGGTGGAGGTGACCAAGAAGGGAATCCAAGACTTCGATTGGCTGTAACAAAAGCCAAAGCCGCAAACATGCCTAAAGACAACATAGAACGTGCCATTAAAAAAGGTACGGGTGGTTTGGAAGGCATGGTGTATGAAGAGTGTCTATACGAATGTTATGCACCAGGTGGGGTCGCCATTATGGTCGATGTGCTCACAGATAAAAAATCCCGAACTACTCCTGAAATTAAAAGTATTTTAACCAAACTTGGCGGATCCCTTGCCAATGCAGGTGCCGTCTCTCGTTTGTTTGAACGAAAAGGCCAACTCACTCTCAAAGCGGATCAAATTTCAGAAGAGACATTATTTGATTTAGCACTTGGGGCAGGCGCTGAGGATATCCAAGTCAATGATGGAATGTTTGTTGTCCTTACTTCACCAGCTGAATACGAAGCAGTGCAGTCAGCTCTCTCTTCCAAAGGATTGAATATGGAAGAATCGGAAATCAAATACATTCCGATGACAACGGTAGAAGTAAACGATAAAGAAACGGCTGAAAAAGTGATGAAACTCATCGAAAATTTGGAAGCTAACGACGATGTCCAAGGTGTGAGTTCCAATTTTGAGTTAGGCGAAGGTGTCGAACTCGATTGATCTTTGATCTTCGCGGAATGGACAGGGATTTATGTCTCCCTGTCTTCTTTGATACTACAATCGATCCATTGTTAGGATTGGACATCCTGCCAATGGATTTATTTCTTTTTGATCATCCCAGCGATGAATATCAGTAAAATTGCGCCAATCACTGCAACGATGAGTTCGGCGATGATACCATAAGTTCGAAATCCAAGTAAACCAAACACAATCCCACCTAAGAAAGAACCTACTACACCAATCACTAAATTGGCAATGATCCCAAAACCTTTCCCACGGAGGATACGGCCTGCAAGCCAACCTGCCGCAAGTCCAATGAGTAAAAACCAAATAAAACTATACATAACTGACTATCCTTGTTGCCTTTTCTATTGAATTCTCATAAAATTACAGGACGTCGTTAAAGAATCAAATCATATACGAAGGTAACATTTGAAAAATCAGCTATTAACAGGACCTTATTATTTTGGAATGAAAGACTTAGAAGTGTTTAAAAAACATTTCATCCAAGAAAATAAAGGAAAACCACTCTTTCTCATTCGTTTTGAAAATATCACTGGCATTGAACTCACAGAATTTTTAGATTTATTACGTACTGAATTTTACTCATGTCTAGACTTAGAAGATATTTGTTTTGGATTCCATTACTTAGAAAAACCAAATATTCTTTTAATGGGAATCTCACCATTATTTGAATGGGATATTGAAAAATTTCCCAATATTGAAAACTCAGTGGGAAAATTCCAACAACAATGTTTGCAGAATAAAATCGTTTCCTTTCACTTTGGTGTCTCGCGAACACAATCTAATTTTATATCCGATAATGAAGAAATTTTTGCTGAACTGTTTCGATCGTCTGAAAAAAATCTAAACGACAACTTAGTGCGTTGGAGTTGGACCTATTACAACAAAGCCAACACATATATTTCTGGTTCTGTGCATGAAGCCATGATCCAACCAACTGTTATCTTTAATCCAAAAGACAAAACCTATGCTGTGAAAGGTGGGGAAGTATTTTTAGGAGGAGGGGCATACATTGGTTATAAAGATTTAATCAATGACATTCCTTCTGACCAGGACATCAACCGAATCGAACTATTGATTTTGGAAAAACTCATCATAGCTTGTGAAGGCGCACCAGGTTTATTAAAATTTAATATTTCTCCTCAATCATTAATCGATACCTTTTCACAAAATGACAGGGTGGACCGATTAAAAAAACTCATCCTAAGCAAAGATTTGTCTCCTGAAAATGTTCGCTTTGAACTCGTAGAAAAACCATACGACGAATCAAAATTCCATTTAAAAGATGTCTGCCATGCATTTTATTCGCACGGAATGAGTTTCGCGGCTGATGACTTTGGAGTCAAAAGTCAGTCTCATCAAATAGTACTAGATCTTGGAATTATGATCAAAGAATTCAAATTGGATCCTATTAGTTTTAAATTCAAAATCGAAGAGGACCAAATTAAATTTTTGGATAACTTAGCTTTCATCGATTATTGTAAACGATTAGCAGACAACCGAGAAGCGGTGATTACTGCTGAGGCTGTAGAAGATTTTGATACCTTAAATTTCCTTATGGAACACCAAATTTACCAATTCCAAGCCAATATTTTATTTGGGAAAATGACCGTAACCGATTATAAACGAGATTTTGATTTACTCCATTCCATCCACGAAGATGTTGTGAAAGAAGTCTTAACAGACAAAATTTTATCGGAAAAACAAAAGAAAGTTGGGAATTTGTTCCTCGTCGCATCCGAAGAGGGACTCATTTAAAATTTTTATGCATTTTATCATGGCAATCGAAAACGATCCAAATTCATCGCAGGATTTGGAAAATATCTTCCTTGGATTAAGGCAACGTGTTGTCATCACTAAGTTTTCGCAAACAGTTCAAGAATATGTAAAATCTTCTAACCCAGATATCATTCTTATGGGTTTAACCTTTAAAGACAAAAAAGAATTAGAATTTATATTAGAGCTACGTCGGGATGTCATCACCCATAATATCCCAATTTTAGCTATGATTCCAAAAGAAGATACAAACTTCATAACAAATCACAAAAAATTGGGATTCACTGATTATATGGTGAAGCCATTAGCAAAACAAGCATTACTCGACAGAATCCATTCACATATTGAAGAATATAAGTTTAGCGAATCTACAAAAACAAGAGATAATGTTTCATTTGTAGTCGTTGACAGAGGACATGGCAGAGTATTATTCCAATGCCGTGCCAATTTAAAACGATATGTATTTCCAGAGTTTAAAAAAATTTTTACGATCAATTTTTTAAAATCAATTCATGCAGAAAGAATTTGTTTTGATGTCCGTGTAGTCCCTGAACTAGGAAAAGAAGAAGTAGAAGTTTTCGAAAGGGTGATAAAAATTTTTCAAAACCAAGAAAAGATAATATTCATTGCTGGTAGGCACATGGGTGCTTTCATAGAACATGCAACCGATGATGATAAAATGTTAGTTTTTATGGCTCCTAACGAATACGAAGAATATGTAAAAATGGAAGAGTTAAAAAAAGAAGAGCAGCGAAAAAAGGAGAAAAAAGAAAAATTCGCAAAAGATTCAAATAAGGAACCTTCCGTAACACCAGTTCAACCAACAAATTTGGGTGATGTGAAAATAGAAATCAATCCTTCGGATACAATACAAACAACAGCAAGTGAATCCAACGATACAAAAGATACAAATCCATCTGAAGAAGCAAAATCGTCTTCAAAAGATTCTACAAAAACAGATCAAGAATCTAACCAAGCTAAAAATTAAACCAAACCTAAATCAATTAAGTATAAAAGAAGAAACCTATGAACTATAAAAGAGAAGTAATCGATTTACCAAATGGAAAAGGTGAAATCATTCGTTTTCAAATGAATGAACAAAACTCACTCACTGGACAAAATATGAGGGATCTAGGTGAGATATTAAATGAAATCAAAGAAGATCCAACCAAAAAAGGTGTCATCTTAGCCACTGATAATCCAAAATTTTTTTGCAATGGACTCGATGCAGAAAATCTTCTCGCAACACCTAAAAACAAACTCATAGAAGAAGTTGGTGGGATTGTAATTTTGTTTGGTGAATTAGTAAAATTCGATAAACCTCTCATCACAGAAGTCACCGGTTATGCAATGGGTGGTGGTGCTGTCATCACAGTGGCTTCAGATTATAAATATATGTTAGATGGTAAATGTAGAATTGGTTTTACTGAAGTGAATGTTGGATTACCTTTGCCAGGAAGTTTTATCGATCGCATCAAAATGTGTGTTGAACCAAGGTATTGGGCAGAAGTTTGTTTAGAAGGGACAATTTATAAAGCTCCTGAAGCTAAAAAAATTGGTCTCATTGACGAAATTGCTTCCACACCTGAAGAAGTAAGAAAACTCTCTGTAAAAAAATTAGAAGCACTTTCTAAAATCCCTTCCTCTGCACTCCGATCGACAAAAAACACATTGAATGCCGCACTCATTCGAAATTTGGAACAATATAAAATCGATACAACAAAATCATTTGAACAACCAGGAGTTGTTGATAATTTATTAGAAGCGATGACCGCACTTAAAGAAAAAAGGAGACCTGTTTTCCAATAAACGTTTGTCATTGAAAATCAGGAGATGAGAAATCTCCCTCCTGATTTCTTATAAGTCTTTTCACCATACTTGCCGAAAATTATAGTGAAATCCGATGTTGCGTTTTATTGTATTTGTCCTCATACCTAGTTTTGTATCCCTATTCGCAATATCCTCATCTGATTTCCCGCCTGGTTTTGTTTTAAAAAATCCCTACTTATGGCCTGTAAAAGGATATGATTCCATTACCGGTGCCTTTGGTGAATTTCGAACTGGTCATTTTCACATGGGTCAGGATTTTTCCACTGGTGGAAGAATTGGTGTTCCCATCCTTGCAGTGACAAAAGGAAAAGTCACTCGGGTTCAAAGAAGATGGACAAGCATTGGTTATGCGTTATTTCTTCAACATGATGATGGTATGACATCACGTTATGGTCATCTCCATAAATTTGCACCAAAAATAGTAAAACAAATCTTAAAATCAAAACAAGCGAGACGATTCAAAGATAGAACGGATTTTGACATCGCCCTTCCTGAACCAGTAGAAGTAGAAGCTGGCGAAACAATTGCTTTCTCTGGTGATACAGGAGTTGGTCCTCCCCACTTACACTTTGAATTATTCAAAGACAATGTGTATTACAATCCAATGCACTTTGGGTTAGGATATAATTCTGCAGAGCCGATTGTATTTAATACTTTAAGGATCACACCCCAAACACCACGTACCTTTATCAATGGTCGAAATGAAACGATTGAAATTCCATTTTATGAATCAAGTGGAAATCGTTTTGAGTTATCTGAATCTCCTACACTTTTTATCCAAGGAAAAGTAGGAATTCAAATTGCGATCCATCAAAAGTCGAATAACAACCGACTTGGAATTTTCACATTAGATATGTTAATCGGAGACAATGTTTTGCAAGGCTTTCAGCTTTCAAAAATCCTGAAGGAACATACAAGAAAAAATGTTTTATTATATGATAGCTCTGTTAGTAAACCAAATGGAAATCCTTTTTCGTATTATTTGCATACAAGAGACGGAAATGATTTACTTGGAATGCGGAGTAACGGTCGCGAACAAGGTGTACTTGACAGTGAACAAATGAAGATGGGAGAACCGAAAGAAGTGACCATTCGTGCAACTGGTATGGGTGGCCAAATGTCTCTAGCTTCTTTTTATGTTTTGAAAGACCAAGGTGATTACAGCCACATAGTCACCAAAGAATGGAAATATAATGTCTATTATGATCGATATACTACGTTCAAATCGAAAGATACAAAAGTTGAATTGTTTTTTCCAGTAAATGCCGTGTATTCAAAAGCTTTCTTTGAAATCGAAGCCCAAGAACAAATCAAAATCAACACGCAAGGTCTTAACCAACTCTCAAGTGTTTATAAAATAGGTCCCGATTTTAAGGATTTTAATCTGGGATATGACCTTTATGTCAAAGTTCCCAAAACAAAAGATATTAATTCGGCCGATTTATATGAAGTATTACCAGATGGGAATGTCAAAAAAATCAATGGTTCTTCCTTTAGTTCATGGGGCCAATTTTTTAAAGTGAGACTTCGTAAAACAGGTTTGTTTGTTGTTTTATCAGACCAAACTCCACCAAATATTTATTTGCATGAGTTGATGAATAAATCGATTTATCCAAGAGAGGATTTTGCTTTGTATCTCAAAGCTGTAGATGTTGGATCAGGGATTATGCCAGATGGATTTGATATCACGGTGGACGGAATCCCTGGGAAAGCTGAATTTTTCCCAAAAGATGGCCGTCTTGAAATTTTTGAACCAGAAATTTTATACGAACCTGGAAAACATACCGTACTTGCAAGTGTACGAGATTATGCCGGGAATTGGAGTTCTACGGTAAGATATGATTATGAAATTCAGGCACCACCTGTCGTGGAAGAAAAGAAAAAACCAGTCACCGAATCAACAGTGATCGAAACTTCTAAAGAAAAAAAATCGACAAAAGAAAATAAAACAAAACAATCTTCGCCTAAGGTACAAAAGGTGGTAAAACCAATTACAATTGCACCAAAGGCAAAGGATAAAAAGTCTACATCCCGATAGCAGCACCACCGTCAACGCGGAGGTATGTTCCAGTGATGTAAGATGCATCATTACTTAAGAAAAACTTAACAGCAGATGCGATCTCTTCTTGTTTTCCCGGACGTTTGAGTGGGATCACAGCAGGATCAGTTAACTTTTCTTGTACTTCCTTAGAAAGTGTTCCTGTCATTTCTGTTTGCACATATCCAGGGCATACAGCATTGACAAGTACGTTCCTTCCAGAAAATTCACGTGCAGAAACTTTTGTTAGAGCGATTACACCAGCTTTTGAAGTGGAATAATTTGCTTGGCCTGGTTGACCAGTTAATCCAGATACAGAAGAAATATTAACAATTCTTCCAGAATCAGACTTAAGGATGAGTTTACTTGCTGACTTAGTCATAAGGAAAACACCCTTACAGTTAACATCCATAACAAAATCGTATTCTTGTTCTGACATACGAATGAGTAGGTTGTCTTTCAAAACACCTGCATTGTTCACTAGAAAATCAAGTTTACCAAATGCTTCTTTAGTTTTGCTGATGGCAGCATCACAATCTTCTGGTTTTGTTACGTTACAAGCAACTCCAATTGCTTTAACACCAAATTTTGCTTCTACTTCTCTTGCAGCTTCTTCAATTTTTTCCTGATTCAAATCAACAAGCACCAAACTTGCACCATGCGATGCGATTCGGTTTGCGATTGCTCTTCCCAAACCAATGGGAGAGGCAGCTCCCGTTACCAGTGCTACTTTTCCTTCGAATTCTTTGGACATATGCCCCCCTAGGATTTATTACTAGATTCTAAACTTGAATCTAGAACATCGTTCGGCAATCGTAAAATTCCCAGTTGAAACGGAAGTTTGCACTGAGAGACTGCCCTTATGATCGATCGTTATAGCCATCCTGAGATTTCCGCCATTTGGGAATTAGAGAACAAATTTAAGATTTGGACAGATATTGAAATTTATGCCTGCGAAGCTCGAGCCAATCGAGGAGAAGTCCCTAAAGAAGACTTGGAAACCATCAAACAAAAGGCAAAATTCAACGTAGATGAAATTCTAGAAATTGAATCCAAAGTACATCATGATGTCATCGCATACTTAACCAATTTAAATTCTTATATAGGACCAGCTGGCCGTCATGTTCACTTCGGTTTAACTTCCAGTGATGTTGGTGATACAGCACTTTGTGTGCAGATGGTGCAAGCAATGGACCTCCTTATCCAACGTACAGAAACTCTTTTAGAGACGACGAAACAAAAAGCAAAAGAGTACAAAGACCTTCCTTGTATCGGAAGGTCTCACGGGATCCATGCTGAACCAATGACACTTGGTCTTAAGTTTGCACTCTTTTATGCAGAGATGACACGTAACTTGGAACGAATGAAAGACGCCCGTGCACAAGTTGCTGTTGGAAAACTTTCTGGAGCAGTTGGAACATATTCCAATATTGATTTAGAAATTGAAGAATATGTATTAACCAAACTTGGTTTAACAGTAGATCCAATTGCAACCCAAGTGATTTCCAGAGACAGACATGCATTTTATATGTCAGTACTTGGCGTCGTTGCAGCAAGTTTAGACAGAATGGCAACAGAGATTCGTTTGTTACAAAAAACAGAAGGTCGCGAAGTAGAAGAACCATTTGCAAAAGGACAAAAGGGATCTTCTGCAATGCCACACAAACGTAATCCTGTAGTTTGCGAAAGAATTTCGGGAATCTCTCGAGTGATTCGCTCCAATGTAAATGTTGGATTACAAAACGTAGGGCTTTGGCATGAAAGAGATATTTCTCACTCATCCGCAGAAAGAATTGTTCTACCGGATTCCACCATTGCTCTGGATTACATTTTAGAAAAAATGAATTTTGTATTGAAAGGTCTTCACGTGTATCCTGATGCCACAGAACGTACATTAAATGTAACCCGTGGACTCATTTTTTCACAAAAAGTATTGTTATGGCTGATTGAAAAAGGTGGAATCACAAGAGAAGATGCCTACTTGATTGTCCAAGAAAATGCAATGGCAGTTTGGGCCGACCAATCGAAAAATCTACGTGACCTTTTGAAACAAGACCCACGTTGTTCTGCGATTTTAAAAGATTCTGACTTGGATGAAATTTTCCAGATCAAACCCTATTTGGAAAGAATACCGCTTATCTTCAAACGATTAGGGATCATTGATTAAAATATACAAGATTTAAAACCATTGGTTTGTAAAGGAAAGGTTAGGTAACGTAAAAACTACGAAGCCTAACCTTTTAAACTTGTGCATTGTTGATTTTAATTTTTTTTCAGTTCCAAATCCAACCAAGACACTAAATCTTCTAACATCTCATTACTAATGGTATGTCCTTCTGGATACTCTTTATATTGATATTGTTTCCTCATTGATTCTAAAAACTCTTTCGATGCTCGCGCTGATGTAACTGGAATCACGTTATCGTTCGTACCATGCGCGATATAAATTTTTTGATCATGAGGCAAATCATCTATTTTAGTATTTTTCTTTGTTTCCTCTAATATACGTCCACTGAGAGCAATTATCCCTTTAATGCGATCAGGATGTTCTAATCCAATTGAGTATGACATCACAGCTCCTTGGCTAAAACCACCAAACCAAACCTGCTTCGTATCGAACTGGAATTGAGTGGAAAGAAAATTTAAAAACTCTAATAGAATTTTTTGACTTTTTTGTTGTTGTTCAGCATCGATTTTTGGAGCTCCACCTGTGAATGTAATTTCATACCAACCAAATCGATCTCGACCAAGAGTGATGGGTCCTCTGACAGATACGATCAATAATGAATCAGGTAAAAATTCAGTAAGTGAAAATAAATCTTTTTCATTGCTACCGACACCATGTAACAGGATGAGCAGAGGTGGTTTCTCAATGGATACTTTTGGATGACGAATTAGAAATTCTAATGGTGGATGCATTGATCAAACCTATGTGATTAATTATTATTAGCAATTTGTGTTTGATACAAAGACGAATCAAAACGAAAGGATGTCATGGTTAATGCTCCTGCAACTGGTTTGTCATTGAAAAAAGATACTGAATCAGATTCTAATCGTGTCCCAACTGTATACAAAAGCGGAAAATAATGTTCGGTTGTAGGAATCGCCCATTCAAATTCTTTTCCTTTTGAACGAATCGACAATAAAGACTCTATATCCTTCGTGGTAATCCAATCCTTTACTTTTTGATTTACTTCGATTGCCCAATCAAAACCATAAACCTCATTTAATCGATCCCAAGCCACCATACGTAAGTTATGTACAATATTACCACTTGCAATAATGAGGATTCCTTGAGAACGCAAAGGTACTAATTCTTTCGCTAATAAAAAATGTTGTTCCGGAGAATTTTTATTATCCATACTCAACTGGACAATCGGAACATCTGCCTTAGGGTAAATGTGTTTGATTACACTCCAGGTCCCATGATCTAGTCCCCATTCATAATCTAATTTCACAGTTTGTGTTTTGACCAAATATTGGACCTGTTTTGCTAACATTGGGTCACCAGGTGCAGGGTATTCCACATCAAACAATGCTTTTGGAAACCCACCAAAATCATGTATCGTTGGAGGCCGTTCCATAGCTGTGACAAAAGTACCATCCGTTAGCCAATGTGCCGAAATCACTAAAATTGCCTTAGGTTTTGGGATGGAACTTGATAAACCACGTAGTCCTTCCACAAATTCATTTTCTTCAATGGCATTCATAGGACTTCCATGCCCTAAAAACAAGGACGGATAGATGTTTGGGTCACTTATTTCATTATTTATGGCTGTAAACTTTGTTTCGCTCATCTGGTTTCTAACAGATTTCTCTGTTTAGCCCCTTTTATTATTAGTTTAATATTAAACCATTTATTGTCAATCTAATTTCAAGTTGATCGGTTCGATTTTTCCAATCTTCTATGATTTTCTGATTTCCAAATTATTTTCAATCATATACTTGAGTTGTTTGAATTTGTACGAATTGTACATGAGGATCAATTTTTGTATCAAATGTTTCATATCGAACAAGTAATTTTCCAATTTGCAAATGAAGACGAACTTCCTATCATAATTTGTTTGTTAAAAGATAATCATCTTCCATATGAAGACCTTACGCATCGTTCGTTACAAAACTTCTTACTCGCAAAACTTGGAACTTTAATTAAAAGTACAACACAATACCGTTTGATTTTTCCCGATTCTGCAATTTGTATGAAGAAAAAATTATAAATAATTTTAAGGCAATTAAAAATGAATCATAGAGATAGTATTGAATTGATTTTAAAGGAACTTTTTACCAATCCCAAAACAACAGCAATCCCTGACGTGTTTGCATCAGATTACATCGCACATACCTCAAAAAAAACTTACACCGGAATTAAAATTGTAAGCAAATGGATCAAAAACTTAAACCAATTTTTATCTGATTTAAAGATCACCAAACTAGAATTTATTTATGAAGATCCACAAATGATAGTATGGAAACGAACCATTAAAGGAAAAATCAAACCAAACAAAAGTAATAAACTAAATAAAGGGAAGTCTATCAAATGGGAAGAAATGATTGTCTCGAAATTCCAAGGGAACAAAATTCAAGAAGAATGGATTACAAGTGAGTTTCTTGGTGCACTCCTACTCTTAGGAAAATAACCGATATATAAGATAATTCTAAATTCAATTTGCTTAAACAAAATCAATCGATAATAAATTTAAAATATTGAGGAAAAAATAT
Organism: Leptospira bouyouniensis; assembly: GCF_004769525.1. NCBI lineage: Bacteria > Pseudomonadati > Spirochaetota > Leptospiria > Leptospirales > Leptospiraceae > Leptospira > Leptospira bouyouniensis. The sequence goes on from NZ_RQFT01000003.1 coordinate 244,250, forward strand.
GGCAGCACCCAAGAAGAAAAAGAAAACAATCGCGAAAAAAAAATCGTCGATCACCAAAGTTTCATCTCAAACGAAAAATTCGCAACCCATCACACCTTTTTTGATGTTCAATGCCAACCTCGAAGAAGTGACCAAATTTTATTCAGGTATCTTCAAACAATCTAAAGTTTTATCTGTTAATCCTATGCAAGCTGAGTTTGTTCTGAATGGACAAAAGTTTTCTGCTTATAACGGAGGTCCCGAATTTAAATTCTCTTGGGGTGTTTCTTTTATGATCCATGTCGAAACACAAAAAGAAGTTGATCATTATTGGAATGCTCTATCCGCAGGTGGGAAAGAACTTATGTGTGGTTGGGTAGAAGACAAATTTGGTATGGTATGGCAAATTACTCCCAATATATTATTAGAACTTATTTCCCATAAAGATCCAATTAAACGAGAAAAGGCAACTCAGGCAATGTTAAAGATGAGAAAAATTGATATTGCATCATTAAAAGAAGCGATTCGAAATTAGTAAGAATCAACCAATCAACTCTTGGGTTGATTGGATTAAATTTCGATTGGAGTGTACAAAGACATTTCAAATCCAGAAATATCGATTGTATAATTATTTTGTGTATAAAACGGTCCTCCAAAACCTAGTCTCCATGTAACAGGTCCTAATGGTAATTCATAAAAGAAATAATAACTTTTTGCATAGTTTGTTCGTGAGTCTACTTTACCTCTACTCAATGTAGAAAGAGCATAAATTTCTAAAGGATTTAACTGACCATTTGCGGCCGCAGCAAACATTAAATAACTAATAGGTTCTATGGAACCCGAACTTTTCCCAGTTAACAAAGAATAGGCTCCCAATAATTCTAAATTGTTTCCAGCGGATAAATTGGATAATAAATAAGCTTTGTATGGATCTCCATCAATATTACCCGTTGTTAACAGTGAATATCTACCGAGATTATCAATTTTATTGTCGAGGGTATTTCCTGAATTAAAGATTACTGCATTGGTGAATAATCCAATTCCATCATTAAAATCTGCTGTCCCTTGTAAATTGACAGATCCTACACCGAACCCCATTCCAATCCGAAAATTATCATTTCCACCCTTTCCTAAATATAAAACAGGAAGTAACATGGAATAAGTTCCTTTTACTTCTGTTTGCAAATCTACATTTTCCTTTCCATTTTGATTTTCAACCGTTGGTGTAACGGAAATAATTTGCCTCGTATTCAAAAATGAGACATTTCGATTTAATACAAAAACACCCCAATATTCTCCAATTTGCCAATCCTTTGTTTTTAAATCGTACATCAATTTTGTATTTCGAGATGCACTGTTTGTTTCTTCCGCCATCACTGCTTTTCCGTTTGGTCCAACAATATCAACCGAAGAACTTATGAATTGTACACCTGGATTGATTGAAAAATAACGCGCACCAGATGGTTCATTAAATACACTGATTATTTTTCTTTTATATTTGGAATCGAGAACAGAGTTAGTTGGTTTGTTTTCAATTTTTTCTTCCTGGACAACTTGTGAATATAAAGAGAAGCCAAAAAGGAATAGAATCCAAATGAATGAATTTTTAAACACTTGCAACAACATGCTAAAATAACTAAAAGTTAATGTAACGACTCAAACAGTTAAAGCTTGTTTTTCAGTAATTAAATTGTATTTCACCTTGATTTGATCTATTTTTTCTTCCATTAATTTCCAAAGAGATTCCTTTTCTGGATGAAAAGTACATAAAACTCCTTGCCTTACCAAATCAATCAGCTCTTCAATAGAAAAATCTAAAAAGCGATATAACTTAAAATATTCATAAGTTAAATTTACATTAAAAATATCGGGATCATCGGTGTTGATACAAAGCATCAATCCTTGGTCATAATAATATCGAACAGGATGATTTTGTTCTTTTCTTACATATTTTCCAGTAAATACATTTGATGTTACACAGATTTCAATTGGAATTTTGTTTTCTTTCATGTATCGAACAAGTTCTGGGTCTTGGATGGCAGATGTTCCATGACCAATCCTTTCCGCTTTACATAAGTTAACTGCATCCCATATCGCCCAAGGACCATCATCTTCACCGGAGTGAGCAACACATCGTAATCCAGATTCACGAGCAATTTTAAAAACTTCCGCATAATCTTTTGCGGGACCCATAAGTTCAGCCCCACCAAGTCCAATTCCAATGACTTCTTTATGTTTTAAACCTAACACCCGCTTTAGGTTATTCATTGCATTTTCAGGACCAAAGGATCTTGATACATCAACCAGTAATCGAATCGAAATTCCATCTTTCACTTCGATTTGGCGAATTCGATTCACCATGACTTCAACCATTTCATCAAAATCCAATCCGTTTTGAATGAACTTTGATGGTGCAAAGAAAGCTTCACAATACACTATATTATTGGAACGTAAATAATCAGCTAAACTATCAATGAAGTATCCTAAATCAGAAGCTTCTTTGACCGAACCTTGGACGAAAAAGAATACTTGGATGAAGCCATTCAAATCTTTAAAATTATATTTATCTTCGAATTCTTGGTCTGTGACTTCGATGCCATTCTTTTTATATAAGAACTTAAGTGTTTCTTTATTCACACATGCTTCTAAGTGCAAATGGACTTCTGTTTTTGGAATCTCTCGAATAAAATTGATAACATCTTGTTCATTTGGATGTGCTACCGAAAGATCTCCCGCAAGGAGTGACTTGCTTTCTTTGAGAAGAGATATCTGTTCCATCCCCTCTGGTCCTTCTTTTGGCAAAAGCCAAAGTGGAGGATGGAGAATGGGTAATTCCATGAGTGACACTCTTTCGTTTAAGAGTGTGTTAATCTGTTTATCAAATGTAAGTTGGATGGTTGGCGAATACGGTCTGTCAGCTGGCAATCGGCTTTTGAGTCGATTGAGCTCAGCAATGTCTCGGTCAATGACAGCAATGCGGCTTAGGATTTCAGAAAAAGGAACTTCCATGTTCCAGGAAAGAATGCCGAATTTGGTAAGTGCCTACAAGTAGATTTTTAAACATTGGGTGAAAATCCCTATTTAGCTTTGAAATTTCCCGTCGATAGGAAGTTTGGGAGCGGAAAAGACTGGAAATTTTTTCCGAATTATGTCGTATAAATGAATATGCTTACATCTCGTAAAACCTTTCTACCGTTTGCTCTTCCTTCCATTTCAGAAGATGCAATTGAAGAAGTGGCCCAGGTTCTCCGATCAGGATGGGTTACCTCCGGACCAAAAGTAAAACAATTCGAGATGGAATTCGGTGACTTTGTCGGTAGCAAAGAAACCATCGCAGTTAATTCCGCAACCGCAGGCCTTCATTTAGCCCTGGAAGCCATTGGGCTCACATCCAATGATGCAGCCATTACTAGTTCTATCACTTTTACTGCCACTGCCGAAGTGATTTGTTACTTTGGAGCTGAGCCGATTTTGACGGATGTCGATTCGATTCATAACCTGATGACACCTGAAACGTTAGAAGCAACAATCAATACAAAGTGCAAATGGAATGGGAAAGAACTCATTAGTAAAAAAACGGGAAAACATATCAAAGCAATACTACCCGTCCACCTAGCAGGTTACACCTGTGATATGGAAAACATCTTAGCCATTGCTAAAAAATACAATTTATCTGTCATCGAAGACGCGGCCCATGCTTTCCCTGCCGTTCATAAAAACAAAATGATTGGTACTTGGGGAGATTTTACCGTATTTAGTTTTTACGCAACGAAAGGCATTACAACAGGGGAAGGTGGGATGATCACAACTCCTCATAAAGAAGCCGCTGAACGAATCCGTAGGATGCGACTACATGGAATCAACCGTGATGCGTTTAATCGACCTGGTTGGTACTATGAAGTAGTTGATGCTGGATACAAATACAACATGACCGATATTTCTGCAGCTCTAGGTGTTATTCAATTGAAGGAATCACATGGATTTTGGGAACGCAGAACTGATATCGCCAAACATTATAATACGGAGTTTGCACAATTAAAGGGAGTGAAACTTCCAAAAGAAGATGAGAATGGAATCCATAGTTGGCATTTGTATCGCATCGAAATCGATCCAAAAATTGCAAAAATTGGTCGTGATACTTTAGTTGAAGAATTAAAGGAACTAAACATCGGAACTAGTTTACACTTTATACCCATTTTTGAACATCCATACTATAAAAAAACCTATGGATTTCAAAGGAAAGATTATCCTAACGCATGTCAGATGTATGATAAATCTGTTTCCCTTCCACTTTTTGCCGGAATGACGACAACTGACGAAAAAGATGTGATCGATGCAGTAAAAGCTTTACTTTCCTAAAATTTTTGTTTGTTCGGTTCACGACTAGGATTGGTTCGGAATTCATAAAATTCCGAATCATATAGTTGGAGTAAATCTACAAGACCCAGAATAAATTCAGAATCAGTTCCATCTGCCTTTCTTCGAATCCAAAAACCTACTAATTCTTTCACAATTTGTGCATCCATCACTTCATCCCCTGGAAATGTAGAAAACTTAGCAGCTTCCTCAGGGTCTTCATTATCTGTAAAAGCAGGGTACAAAAATAATATAAATCTATCAAAATAATAAGGATCTAATCTAGATTCTTCTACTAACATCAAATAACGATCTGCTTCCTTTCTAAAAAATTTTGAATTAGAATCTAATTTTTGATAAATAATAAAAAAATCCCTTGCTGTCTGTTTGATCCAATTTTCATAAATTGGTTTAGTGAGTTGTAAGAATTTTGGATTATGTTTTGCAGGTAACAAGTAATCTCTAAGTTTTTGTGGAAATTCAGGATTGTAATGACCGAAGTTCGTTGGGTCATTTCTTTCAAGATAATATTTTGAATGTGGGCCTGAAAGGAATATATTAATTCCAAGGATATCAGAAAGTTTATTTAAGCTAATAACTGTTTGTATTTTACAAAATATTTTATGATACGATATTTCTTTTTCACAGTACAATCCAATCTTGGGAAATTGAATCCAAGTTGTTTCCACTAATTCTTTGAATTTGATTTCTTTTGAATGATCCTTTCCTTTTGAAAAAAAAGGAAAGGTAGGTTGGTAAACCGAACAAGAGAAAAGAAATACTAAATAGAATTTACTTAATTTTGTAAGTAATTTCAGCAGGCAAGTTCTCCCATTCAGAATTTGTATCTTTACGAAAGTAAACTGGTGAAATAGAATTTTTAAGGCTCAAACTTTGGTACAATATTAAATCAGTTTCTTTCTTTTCAAAATAACGTTTGTCTGTATTACTTCCTAATCCCAAATCTGCAATTGGTATCCAGCCATAACCCAATAAAAATACAGATAATGAATCTTGAATTGATTTTGGTTTTCCTTTATCAAATCGAATCATTCGAAATGATTGTACGGGAACTCCACTTTGTTTCATCTTTTCTTTAAATTCGTTCAAACTAATACTAGTTTGACGAGCTTGGTAAATCAAATCCAAATAATCTCGCGTTGATAATTTAATGTCCTCTTGCGGTTTTTCATAAAACGGAATTACATCTCCAGGATAGGATGCTTCTTTATCTAAATAATCATCGGTTACATAGTATTTGATAAATTGATTTTTTGATGAAAACTTATACTTTACAACTTGTTCACCAGGTAAGTCTTCAATTGATAATTTTTTTAAATGAACTCGGTTTCTTTGGATAAAGGTAGGAGAATACGATTGGTCAGTAAATTTGACTCCACGAATTCTTTGTTGTTCATTCGATGGTGGGTGCAAAATGGCAATTTGAGCTTTTGACAAAGAAACAGAATCCAATTTAAACTTCAATGTTACTTCTAAATTGAATTCTTCTTCTCCCGATGCTATGAAACGTTCGGTTTCGATGAAGGGAATGTTTCTAATTTCTTTATTTTCGCGGTCTACTACCCAAAGTTTTGAACCACTTAGAAGCACTCCTCTTACCGATCGTAAATTCGTTTTGATCGAACCTGTGATTTTTCCGGTTTTTGTGTCATAACGATAAATACTATTGTCAGCAGAATCGGATATCCATAGTGAATCCCTTCCATAACAAATATCACGTGGTCTTGTACGATCTGTAAAAAATCCACCAATCAAAAGTGAGGTGGATTGATCATAAATCTGGACTTTACCAGAATCTAAATCTAAAATATAATAATAATTACCAACACTTGCAATACCTGCAACATTCGCTAATGGAATGGATATTTTATCTGTGATTCCACCTGAATTTGGATCTAGTTTTAGAATTTGTTTTGGTGCAACTACCAATATTTTTCCTTCACGTGAATCAAAACTAATCCCCCTTAAATTTGCTAATCCAAGGTTATAAATTTCTTGTTCTCCAATTTCATTGATTTTGACTATTGCTCGACGATTTGTATCGATGTACCAAAAATTTACTCCATCCCAAGCAAGCCCGTATGCTTTGTCAGAAAGTTTATATTCCTTACTTTCCTGTGAAAAAATTGGAAAAGAAAATATCAGTAACAAGATCCAAATACGTTTCATTCACTTATACCCACTGTCTTTACTATCAGACGAATGATATCATCGAGTAAAGAAGGATTATCATATTCGGATCCAAGTATGATGGGTTTTGGAACAAAAATTATTAGGAAAGATACTAACATAAAAACACCAAACATAAATCGAGTTTTTCCTATACCATTTAGGGCATCTTTGATGAAAGGATGTTCTACTTTAATGATATAATACACTAAAAATCCCCAGATCAACCAAGTGAAATGGACTAAAGCCAATATTAAAAACATTCCAAACAAAATGTGAATCCATTTGCGATATGATTCACCAAACATTGAATAAATGACATGACCTCCATCTAATTGACCAAAGGGAAGTAAATTGATAGCAGTGATAAGTAGTCCTACCCAACCTGCCTTCGCCAATGGATGTGCATGAATCTCCATTGTTTCAAAATCAATTGGCCCAAGAATCCATTGCGAAGACAAATATGTGAATAAGCTATCTCCGAAGATTAGATACCCAGACTTGTCAAAATCTTGCGGCATCTCTACTACTTTTGACAAAGATATTCCAACAAACCAAGCAAGAAGGGAAAAAAACAAACTAGCTGCAGGACCACCAACTCCAATATCAAACAGAACTTTCTTGTTAGGTATTTGGTCTTTGATTTTGATGACAGCCCCCATGGTTCCAATTGGTCCGAAGGGAAGGGGGATAAAGTATGGTAAACTTGCGCTCACTCGATAATAACGTGCTGGCAAATAATGACCCATTTCGTGTGCAAGCAGGATGAATAAAAGTGAAACAGAATATGGCCAATTGGCAAAAAAATAGAGTTTATAATTCTCCAATGTTTGAGGGACTTCTGGATTTAAAAAAATATCAGAATAGGTAAGTGTAAGGAATGTCAGAACGAACAATAGCAAATGAGTGGTTTTATTGGATTCCAAAGTCGGACAACCTAGAAAATTATTTTATGATTCATTAAATAGAATTATGGAAAACAATCAATTAGATTCCAAACCGAAAGTTCTGTTCAGTTATAGGATACAAAACATTAGGTTTACTCATTTTTAAGAATTTACGTGGCATAATTCCTAAATCGATCGGAATCCTCAAAGAAATGGTTTGAAGAATCTCGATTGAAGAATCCCTGATTAAAAATATGGTTCCACGTACATTTGAGCAACTTAGAACTGTCTAAAGATCATCCTGTTTCCCAACAAATCGATGTTTGAAAATATAAAAATTATTAAAAAATTTGACCCGGCAGCCAAATCGTATTTGGAAATCATCCTATGTTACCCAGGATTACATGCCTTGTGGTTACACAAATTGGCACACCTCCTATATCGGCTTAGGTTGCCAATCATCCCACGCCTTTTCAATTACATTAGCCGATTTCTAACTGGGATAGACATCCATCCTGGAGCCAAAATTGCTCCTGGAGTTTTTATCGACCATGGCGCTGGAGTTGTTATCGGGGAAACTGCGATCGTGGGAACCGGTTCTTTGATTTTTCAAGGAGTTACCTTAGGTGGAACAGGGAAAGAAACAGGAAAACGACACCCAACCATAGGGAAAAATGTCGTGATTGGTGCAGGTGCAAAAATTTTAGGAAATATCACTGTAGATGACCATGTGCGAGTTGGAGCTGGATCCGTTGTTATGCGAAATGTTCCGGCAGGATGTACCGTTGTTGGAATTCCTGGAAAAGTTGTAAAGGCTGGTGATGGAACATCTGACAGTATGGAGCAAATGTTGGACCACAACCAAATGCCAGATCCAATTGCAAAAGTTTTTTCTGTCTTATTAGAGAAAGTCGAAACACAACAACAATTGATCAACAAACTATATGAAAAACAACAATTGATGGAAAAATCAAATTCAAATGCACAAGAAGATGATTTGTTTTTACAAGAATTTATCCATGGAGATGGAATTTAAAATTCTTTCAGTAGTTCTGTTTTTTTCTGTTGGTATTCCTCATCAGTGATGAGCTGATTTTTTCTCATTTCTTCAAGTGCCTTCAGTTTCTCAGGGACGGATTTCCAACTATCTTGAGGAATTGAAATTTGGTCATCTTCTTTCGGATAACGAAAAATAGGTGGATTCGGCATCAAACTTGAATCTTTATAAACAATTACATTTCCAAATACTGAATTTTTACTGAGCGAACTATCTTTGTACAAACTTAATGAATCTTTGCTTTTAATCCAAAGTTCTGGTTTATAAATTGGTTTGATTGGAATTGGTTGGAATATTACCCAATCTTCAAAAGAATACTGCGTAGGAAAAGTGATATTAGTATTGATTTCCTGGAATAAAATCACAATACCATTTTCTGTTCCCATGATATAAAAACTTGTTTTTAAAATTTTAACATTCGGAGCCAACAGATCGTCAATTTTGAATATACAAAGGTAAACCTTCTTTTTTTGGTTTTGATCGTTTTCTTTAATCCTCTCAACAAATTTTCCAATTTCTAATAAATAGGATTCAGGAACTAATTGTTCCCAATCTTCATAAGCTAGTACTCCACGTTTGTATTGAATTGAAGCAAGAACTTTAGGCAGTTCTTCCAAATGATTCGTACTGATTGAAATTTGACTCAGTTGATTCGGAAATAAATCTTTCCAATCTTCTTCTCCTACTTCAAAAAAAGCTATAGAGGCATTCGAATCGATTAATTTAATCTTTTGTTGGAAATGATGGCATGTAGTGTTTAAAAAAAGAAAAATCAGAACAAAAGTTATTTTTGAACTTGCCGTTAATGAATTGATGATCAATAATTTCCATGTGCAAAGATATGTATTCCTTTTCCTCCTAGTAGCTTTCTTTGCTCCAGTTAAAGCCGATTCCATACCACAATTTCAAATGAAGGACCAATATGGGCAATCGTATTCTGATTCTTCTGTGAAAGGAAAACCGATTGTGCTTATGGGATGTTATTTACGAGATGTTGAAATTTGCCGAAAACAAGGCCGCAAACTCTATTGGAAAATGCAAAATTTACTTTGGAAAGACAGTCATAAGGTCAATTTTTTGTTATACCTCGATCTAAAGGAAACAAACAAAATTGTAGAAGACTATATCGAAGAGTCTAAACACAAACAATACGAAAATATTTTATTAGATCGTAAAGGCCATTTGGCAAATGGTTTATCAAAGGGCGAAGTATACATTCGAATTTTTAACAAATCAGGAAAATTATTATCTTCCACCTACCAATCACAAATAGAGGAAACATTGATCCAAGAAGTATATGAAATTCTTAAAAAAGAAATATAACCTAATTTTTTTCTTTGTTGTTATCTTTATCAGCATAAGTTCACAAAATTGCCTTCATAAAAATTCAGATCAATACCTCTTTTGGACAGGGTATGATCATTTACAAAAATCAATTAAGGCCACTGCAAAAAACGAATTTCATTTATCGGCTCTTGCAGGTTCTTTATCAGAGGAAAACGAATCTCAATTTTTAAAAAACTCAGATGGATTCCCAATGGTGACTCTCACTGGTAGAATGGATCAAAATCAAAATTGGAACATGAGATGGTATGAAGTTGAATCTAAAAATTATGATTATTATGCCAATGTTACATTTTCACCGAAATTATGGGATGAAAAGGAAATCTATGCTGTCGAACGCAAAATCATTCACAAACTAAATGGATACCAACCTAGAGATTTTTTTAAATGGCTGAATGAATTTGCATTAGTAGTCAATGATCACAATGAATATCAAAATCTGAAATCTAATTCGAAGAACCTGCAATTCCTTTGCAGTGTAATGTATTGTCATATCACAGAAACGGCAGAATGGCATACTCTCGAATTCACTCTTAATGATACAACGAAATCCAAATATCCTGGATTTTACCAACGAACAGGTTCAAGGTTAGAAAAATCAAAACTTAATATCATGATTTGGGATAAAACAAATCCTACCCACCGACTAAAAATTACAAATCAAGGAAAAACTTTAGTATTCCATTTTCCAGTAAACCCTCCAAAGGATTATTTTCTGAATCCAAAAGAGATTCATTTTTTAGGTGATATTGAAATTCGATCTTTTGGCATTACTCTAAAAATTGATAATTTAGAATATCGCTTAAAAACAATTTTTGACAAGAACAGTGATACTTTGCATGGAAACTTCTTACGAATCGGTAAGAAAGAAATCAACGGAAACTTTTTTTATGTGATCCCACAAGGATTAGTCAATTTCATGATTCCTGGAAATATGGATGAATACTTCGATGAGTTTTTTACGTTACTGATCCAAGGCACACAAGGCCGTGGTGGATCCCAACTCCATGCAAAATTTGAAAAAACTAAAAATGGTCAAATAAATACCATTACCACTTATAATGAAATCAAACGTAAAAAATTCTCTTTATTTGGTAATGATGATTCGCAAAAAGCAAGTAACGATTTTGATTTTTTTGCTTCTTGGGAAGAAGCAATGTTAAGTGATTTGAAATAAAATCTAGATTGAATTTGTGTATGTGAAAGCGATTATCATTTTACACATCTCAATATCATTGCGATCGAATAGAAAGATTTAGTTACCTATAAATAAAATTGCGAAGTAATTCCTTTCCTTCTTCGGAACCAAAGGATTCCGGATGGAATTGTACTCCTTCGATTTTTAAAGTTTTATGGCGTAGACCCATAATTTCCCCTTTCCCTTCACCAGCTGATACTCGAGCCGTTACTTCCAATTCATTTGGTAAGGAATCTTCTTTTGCAACAAGGGAATGGTATCTCATAATTGCAATCTGTTGTGTTAATCCAAAGAATACTCCTTTTCCATCGTGTTCAATAGGAGAAAGTTTACCATGCATCGCCACTTTTGCGCGCACAACTTCTCCGCCAAACACAGTTGCCATCCCTTGCATCCCAAGACAAATCCCTAAAACTGGAGTTGTTTTCCCTAACTCTTTAAGAATGTCAGCGCTCACTCCAAAATAGGCTGGATCTGCTGGATGCCCAGGACCCGGAGATATGATAATCTTATCGTAGTTCGCTTCTTTGATTTCAAAAAATGATTTTTCATCATTTCGAATTACATCTAATCGAAAGGGAGTTTCCTTTTCTTCTAAAATCTCACCAATGATTTGGTACAAATTATAAGTGAAAGAATCGTAATTATCTAAAATGAGAACTTTCATATTCTTAACCTTTCGCCTTTTCTTTGATATCCGAAGGATCTTTATGGAGTTCCAAAGCCTTACGTACCGATGCCATTTTATTGATGATCTCTAAATATTCGTCTTCCGGTTTCGAATCATATACAATCCCTCCCGATGCCCGAACAAATCCCTTTCCATCATGGACAAAAAAACTACGGATGGGTATGGCGAAGGTACAATCACCATTTAATCCAAAACTTCCAACTGCTCCCCCGTAAGGTCCACGTGGTGATTTCTCTATACGCTCGATAATTTTCATCGATTCAATTTTAGGAGCACCTGAAAGTGTACCGGCAGGGAAAGAGGAAGCTAACCCAGAAAACATATCTTCTTTAGAAGAAAGAATCCCAACCACTTCGCTTGAGATGTGTTGCACGTGGGAAAAACGTTTGATATCGAATCTTCGCCTTACTTTCACCGTTCCAAACTTAGCGACTCGTCCTACATCATTACGATGTAAGTCGATGAGCATATTGTGTTCAGCGATTTCTTTAGGGTCTGTTAAAAGTTTACGAGCTAATGTTGTATCTTCCTTCGCATCCTTTCCACGTTTTGTAGTTCCAGCAAGTGGAAACGATTCCATTTCTCCTTGTCTTAGACGAAAAAGTAGCTCTGGACTTGCACCTAGTATTACACGTGTTCCAAACTTCACATAATACATATGAGGCGAAGGATTAATTTCACGTAAAGTTTCATAAATAGCAAGTGGATTGCCTTCAACAGTATATGTTTCTTCAAATCCGATTTGGCATTGGAAGGTATTTCCTGCTTTCACTTCTTCCAAAGCTTCTTCTACCATTTGTTTATGGACTTCTTTCGATAGTCCTTCTTGCAATAGTTTCACTTTTGCTTTTGGTTTTTTTGAAATGGGAGTTTTCAGCGAATCGAGGATTATTTTGATCACATCTATACGATTGGTACCATTATCAAAATAGATCAATTCCCCCGTAAATTTGTCATATATAAGGCCATCTAAGTACATCCCAAAAATCATCGCTGGGAAATCTGAATGTGGCTTTAATTTCAATTTGGGTTCAAAAAACTGCATACTTTGGTAACCCAAGTATCCAACCAGTCCACCCGCATAACTAATGCTCAATGAATTATAATCTGTAATTTGTCGAAGTGCAAAATAGGGATTTTCGACTTTAAAAGGATTCCCATCAATTTCGAGTACACCTGGTTCACCTGTAATGAGATGTGAGGGATCAAATCCAATCACTGAATAACGAGAATCATATTGGTTGTCTCCAGCAGATTCTAAAAGGAAACAGTTTTCATACTTCTCTTCAATCACTCGAAAAAGTTCCCAAAACTCGATCCCTTCTGGCAAATTTAAAGAAGTGTAATTGGGTTTTTTAGGAATGGAGATTTTCGGAAGTGATTGGCTCATAGTGTACTCAATGTTTGTTACCAAGATTCATTTCGAATCAAATTTAGAAATAAAAAAGGCAGGACCGGATTCCGGAACCTGCCTTTTCTTCTTTCAGATTAGAATCCGATTTTAGAGATTTTTATTTGCGAAATCCCAATTCACTAAATTCCAGAATGCTTCTACGTATTTTGGACGGGCATTACGGAAATCAATGTAGTATGCATGTTCCCAGACATCAATTGTGAGTAGTGCTTGCAAACCATCTTTTAATGGACTTCCAGCATTACTTGTGTTCACGATTTCTAATCCGTCACCTTTTTTCACAAGCCATGTCCAACCGGATCCAAAGTTTGTTACAGCAGATTGTGTAAATTTTTCTTTGAAAGCATCAAACGAGCCAAAGGATTTTGTGATGAGGTCTGCCACTGCTCCTTTTGGAGCCCCTCCACCATTTGGAGACAATGAATGCCAGTAAAATGTGTGGTTCCAAACCTGAGCTGCATTATTGAAAATACCGCCAGAAGATTTTTTCACGATGTCTTCTAAACTTGCACTTTCAAATTCAGTCCCTTTGATGAGATTGTTTAGATTTGTAATGTAAGTTTGGTGGTGTTTTCCATAGTGAAACTCTAATGTTTCAGCAGAAATATGGGGAGCGAGTGCATCCTTTGCATAAGGAAGTTCTGGGAGTTTATGTTCCATTGTGGTCTCCTGATGGATTCAAGTGTATTTGTATTTTGTCTCTAGTCTCATTCACAAAAGCAAATCGTAAACTAAAAAAGTAGAATGATTCTAATCATTCCCTCTATCAATTTCGACTGACGGTAGAACGAACTGTCTTCAATAATTTTAAAATTTCTGAGTGTAAAACTCCATTGGAAGCCACCAACTCAGGAAGTCCTGTATAGTAATGGACTCCATTTAAGTCAGTTAATTTCCCACCCGCCTCTGATAAAATCACAGAAATAGCAGATACATCCCAGTGTTTTACGGTTTTTTCCCAAATCGCATCCATCACACCTTCTGCAATGAAACAGGAATCCAAAACAAAAGATCCTGTGCGCCGAAAGGATCGGGCATAAGTCAAAAATCCAGAAAGGTCTGCCATGATCTCTTGGATCATATGAGCTCGTTTTGTGGGAAGGTTTGGTGAAAAAATGGCGCGGTTGAGTTCTGATACTCTCGAGGTTACAATCTGTTCCCCATTTTTGAATGCCCCTTCTCCCATCACGGCTGAATATACCGATTCTTGCGGTGGGACGATGACTACCCCACCTACTGGAGTTTCTCTATGTTCCAAACCAAAGGAAATGGCATAAAGTGGCAACCCTCGTACAAAATTCATCGATCCGTCTACCGGATCAAGAATCCATTTGAATTCACCTCCATCGATAGGAGGTTTGTCTTCGCATACGATTCCATCTTTGGGGAAGGACTTTTGTAAAAAACGTATTAGAATGTCACCTAACTTACCGTCTGCGGCATCAATCCTATCCTTTTCATCTGCATCAGTATCTGACCGAATTGCTGAAACTTCTCTTTGGATTTTTTTGGCTTCATGGATGATACCCATGGCATTGGCTTTGACATATTCGATGCGTTTGATAGTTTCATCGACGGGAAAATTGATCGTTGGTGAAGAGATACCCATATTTACTTACTTATCCATTATCGGTTGATTTTTGATTCACTTTCCATAAAATATTCCCAGACTTAGAAACAGTTCTTTCCACATCAAAAGAAGATAAATAGTGATGAAATGATTTGAGAGTTTCTTCCGGAATTGACTGGTTTGTATTTTCTAAAATTTGATAGAATGTTTTAAAATGAGAAATGGTTTTGGGAAGACTTGGATTTAAAAACCGAAGCGATAAGGACAGATAATCAATGCCGATGGGGCTGTAAATCCTTCCCAATTTCCAAATCTCAGATGTGATCCCAAGTTCTTCTCTAATTTTTGTTTCGATATCCGAAAAATCCACTTCATCAAAAATTTCAGAAAACTTTCGGATGGGTTTGTTTTCGTCTCGTTCGGATTCAACACGAAACTCTCCCCCTTGGAAACGTTTCGCTTCAAAGTCGATTACATGGTCTCCTTCTTCTTTGATCGACTTAATAGGAATCACTTTCACTTGGAAGTAGAGACGATCCGTGATAATTGTAGGAGTCATGTTTTGAGAACCGGGTCGTTTGATTTCTTCTGATTTTGCGCCACCTAGGTACAACATATCCACTGAAAATATGTATAAAAATCGGTAGGGGCCAAATAACATTGGCCTAACAAAAAATAATTTTCCTGTTTCTCGTTTTGGTCTCGGTTCTGGTAATAAACCTGTTCCTTCTACAGCCTCTGGTAAAAATTTAATTATGGTATGAACGAAATCTTTAATATCGCCAAACTCTGGTTCTGTGACAGATGTGCCTTGAATTGTAAATCGTTCAGGAAATTGAATGTAAGGAGAATGTAAATTGTCAACAAACACCTCCCCTACCTTATTTTTAGCAGAAAACTCTCCCAACAATCGGTTGATAGATTTATAGTCTTGTATTTTCATTTTTGGTTTTCAAATTGGAATTCATTTATTGATACGTTTGATTCTGTAACCAAACGGCTTTAGCACCGATAAACCTGCTAATTTATATCGATTGGAGTGATTCATGGTAATTTCATAATCAAACTTTTTTCCTACTCGGAAATGCCTTTCGATGGTTGACCCAAGTAAATTAAATGTTACGTCTGCAGCTTTCAAAATTTTTCGATACAGAAGAACAAAACTTTCAGGAGTTAGTGACGTACCTACATAATAGACTTTTCCTTTTCCAAAAGAATTCACTGTGATCGCTGGTTTTCCAGAATAGAATTTCTTTTTATCTCTATAACGGGCGATTACTTTCGCAGTTGTAGGTTCTAAAATTTCACAAAACTTAGAACCTTTGAGAGGCCATAAACCCATACGAATCCCCACCTTATCCGTTGCAGGTGCTTCAAATTGGAACACTTCTACTCCTGCCATCTCGGAAAAAACACCTGGTACTGGTGTTTCTACCATCCAATGATCCTTGTCTTTAATCCCTGCGCGGTATCCAAGTACCAATGTGCCCCCGTTCCTTACATACGTTTTTACTTTCTCCACGATTTCAGGATCAAACATTGTATACAATGGTAGAGTAAGAACTTTGTACTTCGACCAATCGTAATTTGCATTGATGGGTAGAGAATGGGCATTCACATTTAAAATATTTGTCCCAGCAAACCAAGTCGCAAGTTCAATGTCATAACCTACTTCTGCAAAAGGAACTGGTGCAAATCGAAGGCCATCACTCAACGGTTGGTGTTTGTAATTTCTAGAATTTTCTATATCGTGTAGGATGGCAACCGATGCAGGGTATGGAGAATCAGCAATGTCTTCAGCAAATTCTTTAATGTCTTCTATCGTTTTTTTAAGTTCATAGTATTTGGATGTTTTTCTTTTACCATGGTCAAGGATTCCATAACAAAGTTGCTCTTGCCCAAACCTAGCGGTACGATACCGAAAAAAATAAATTTGGTTGGCACCATTCACAATTGCTTGGGTCAACCAAAGGCCAATTTGGCCTGGAGGAGGAAGGTAACCTAAAGTATCATGGCCTTGGACACCCGAAAATTGTTCCATCACAGTGTATGGTTTGTCTTTTAACCCACGAGAGTATTGCTGCGTAGCAGTGACAAGTGGGTGTGGGTATGGTTCTTGTTGGTTCCCCCAAACAGGATAGTTGTCCCAAGAGACGTAGTCCAATTTTTTGAACATTTCGTACATATCGGTTACAGGTAAAAAGGGAGATGGGTATAAATTGGTAGTGAGAGGTTTTCCTTTGCTATATTTCCTGATTATCTCGGCCTGAAAATGAATGTAGGAAACCAATTCATCTGATTGGAAGCGGTAATAATCTTGGATCATGGCAGGGTTAAAATTACTCGCCACATGTGCACCTGGTAAAGGAATTTGATTCCAATCTGTATAGATCACACCCCAAAAAATATTCCCCCAACGTTTGTTAAGCGAATCGAGAGTTTTGTATTTTGTTTTTAACCAAGTTCTAAAATTTTTTTCTGCAAGAGGAGAATAATCAACATCTGATCCTTCATGGCCTGGTTCATTATCAATTTGCCAACCTACTACTGCGGGGTGGTTCCCGAAGTGTTTTGCCATTGCTGTGACGATACGTTCTGTTGCTTTTTTATAGGCAGGTGATGAAAAACAAGCCTGACGCCTTGTCCCAATCCCACGTATGATTCCGTTTTTTGAAACCTGTACAATCTCAGGAAATTTTTGGTATAACCATGGAGGAAAGGTCGCGGTAGGGGTGCCAAGGATTGCTGTCATTCCATGGCTTTGCACTTTCTCTAAAACTGCATCAAAAAGAGAAAAATCATATTTCCCTTCCTTCGGTTCCATTATTGCCCAAGCAAATTCAGCCAGCCGAACCGAAGAAAGACCCATATCTTTCATTATTTTAAGGTCTTCATCCCAGTCCTCAGGGTTCCATTGTTCTGGGTAATAACAGGTACCAAAGATCATATTTTTCCTTTTTGCGATTGCAGAATCTATCTTGTGACACAGACTGAATCAGAAAACACCTCTTTCAATCAAATAATGTCTGACCAAGTTATTTTAGGAATCTCAAACACTCATCACTATCGATTTACCATTGTGAATCTGACTGAAACCGCCAAGGAACCTATGTTCCTTCACTCCTTGAATAAGGAAATGTCTGTTTTTTTATCAAAAACAATGATGGGCGCACTTTTCCTTGCAGAAATGACGAAGAACCAACAAAAAGTCAGCATCCAATGGAAAGATGAATCCAATAAACAGGCATTAGCCTATAGCGATCGATATGGCAAAATGAAATCCGTTGCCTATTCTGCAAGTCATGAAGATGGTGACATTCGAAATGAATTTATCTTAGGCCAAGGAATCATGAAAGTGATCCGTTGGGATTATGAATCAGATACTTATCAGTCTTATACCAATTTAATAGAAGATACATTCGAAGCTAATTTCATCAAATACCTCACTGAATCAGAACAAATCAAAGCAATGGTTGGTATGGAGGTAGTGCCTTTTGATTTTCCAGGGAATGATTTTTCAGCTAAGGGAATTTTTTTTGAAGCTCTACCTGACGCAACGAATGAAAGTTTTGTTTTTTTACAAACTAAACTCAATTCACTGATTGTGAAAGAATCCTTTTGGACACTTACAATTGAAAAAATGTTAGAAACACTTGAATTAGAGATTGGATCTCCACTAGAAGTACTTAGCAAAGAAATACCGGAATTTTTATGTGATTGTTCCAGACACAAAGTAGCCGACATCATAGCTTCCCTCGGCGAACAAGAAGCAAATTCTATCATTGATGAAATGGGTAAAATTGAAATTACATGTGAATTTTGTAGAACAGCATACCAATTTGATTCTTTTGACGTGGAGAAATTTTTTAAACAATGAAGGCAAATTTTCTCTCTTTGAGAGAAACTGAGTTAGATCCTGTTTTCACAGCATTAGACCAAATTGTGGAAAAATTTTTAGCTGTGAACAAATACCCTGTCCTTTTATTCACAGGAGAGATGGGTGCAGGTAAAACAACCTTCATTCGCGAATGGTTTTCAAGATATGGAACCGATAGTTTGATTAATTCACCAACTTTTTCTTTGTATAATATTTATGATTCACATAAGATGCGTTTGTATCATTTTGATTTATATAGAATCACATCATTATTAGAATTAGAGAATTTAGGATTCGAAGAAATCTGGGGGAAAGAAGCTGTGTCCGCCATTGAATGGTGGCAAAAAGCAGAATCCATATTACCAAAAGGAAATCGAATTTTTTTAACCATTCAATCCGATTCGATAGAAAATCGGTCTTATACGATTGAATGGTCTGACGAGGATCTCGTTTGAATTTATTATATTTTGATACCACACAAGAATGGATTCATGTTGTAGTCGGAACCGCTGATACCAATTCGAACATAGAGTTAAAATCTAAATTAGTCGAAACCTCCCCGAAGGAAGCTTCATACCGCTTGGTGGAAATGATTAAGACAGCGCAGGAAAAATCTCAAATCAAAAAACCAGATATAATCGTTGTTCCCAATGGTCCTGGATCCTTTACTGGAATTCGCATAACAGTTAGTACAGCAAGAAATTTAGCTCAATTATGGGAAATCCCTGCCATAGGAATTGATAGTGCCGAACTTTATCTAGTTGGAATCAAATCCCAAAATATAAATCCAATTCCTGGGAGTGATACTTCAATCCTTTGTTTGGATGGAAAACAAGGAAAATTCTATACTAAATTTTTTGATGGTTATCAGTTTTCAGAGACAAAAGACCAATCACCAGAAGTCATCATAGATGATCTAAAAAAGCAACAGTTTACACCTAACAATTGGTATTACACTGGAACTTTTCCTAATTTTTACCCCAGTTCAGCTGTAAAAATTGAAGCGACAAATCTAAACTTATCGTCTATACTAAAGTATAGTTTGGAACATCTCAAACAAACGCAATATAAGAATTACGACTATTTATCTCTCCTACCCAATTACATTCGTGGGACCTATGTAGATCAAAAATGAATTTATGGATACCTATAAAATACAAAGAAAAATTATCGAATATCTAGACCAAAAATCTGGTAAAGATATCACAAGACAAGAGATCAAAAAAAAATTCACTGAATCGAGTGAGTTCAAACGACCCGACCCAAAATCTAAAAAAGTAAAATCCTTTAAACGCAAAGAAAAAGTACCAAGAAAGGAAATCGAATTTTTAATCGATCAACTTTGTAACTTACTCGAAATTGAAGGTTTGCTAATTCCAAACAAAAAATACCTAACCGTTGCTAGTCCTTTTCGTCTATCCGGAAGGATTTCGATTTCAAGGCGAGGTGATGGATTTATTTCTTTGCCTTCTAAAAATGAAATCTTTGTTCCCGGGCCTCTGACGAATACTGCTATTACAGGAGACAAAGTAGAAGTGATACCTTTGGGTATCGGTAAAAAAGACCGTTTAGAAGCTGAAGTGACAAAAGTGCTCAAACGAGGTCGTATCCTTTACCGTATGCGAGTCAAAGAAAAAACTAACAAATTTGTATTTGGAAATTTTTTAGATATGTTAGGTGAAGGGAAAGAAGGAGTCCTTCACGTAAAATCAATATTAAAAGATAGTTATGATGCAATCAATATTGATGATGTACTCATTGTAAAATTGAAAGAAGGTGCTGAACCTCAAGACAATTTATATGATGTGAGTTTCATCCGATTTGAATCAGATACAAAAGAAGATGGCGACTTACAACGGATCCTGATGAAATATAATTATGATCCAGTGCACCCAGATTTCATACCATTGGATTTTCCAGAAGAAGTTTCTGAAAAAACAGTTTCTGATTGGAATAGTAGAACTGACCTACGCGATCTTTATGCAGTTACGATTGATGGAATTACGGCAAAAGATTTTGATGATGCCATCAGTTTTGTAGACGAAGGGAATCGACTCCGAGTTTGGATCCATATTGCAGATGTATCTTATTACGTAGAAAAAGGTTCGGCACTTGATAAAGAAGCCTATGAAAGAGCAACTTCAGTTTACTTAGCAAACCGAGTTGTTCCTATGTTACCGCCAATACTCTCAGAAAACCTTTGCAGTCTTGTTGCAAATACAAATCGATTAGCGTTCACAGTAGAGATGGAAGCAAGTAAAACTGGTGAAATTTATAACGCAAAATTTTACAAATCTATCATCAAAGTAAAAAAACGTTATACCTATGAAATGGCGGAAGAAGAAATAAAGGCTCAAGATCCGAATAATTGGATGTACCAAATTTCTCTTTTCACAGATGCACTTCGTAAACATAGGATGAAAACTGGTCGTATCGATTTAAATTTACGTGAAACAACGATTACTTGGAATGAACGTAAAGAACCAATTGGTATCGAAAATCGTGAAAGACTTACAAGTCATATACTCATTGAAGAATTGATGTTATCGGCCAATCTTAAAGTTGATGAATTCCTTCGAAAGAAAAAGATTCCAACTCTCCATCGAATCCATGAACCCATGGATGAAGAAAAATTAGAAACTCTAAATCACTTTCTACAACTTAATGGTTACAATGTTCAAATCCATGATACAAGTTACCCAGAGATCATGAAGGCCGTTAAGGAAATCCAAGACAATTCCGTTGGTAAAATATTCAATTATCTATTGCTACGTAGTTTTATGCAGGCTTATTACGGAGCAGACCCTCTTGGTCATTGGGGACTAGGTTTTAAAGACTATTGCCATTTCACATCTCCAATCAGACGTTATCCGGATTTAATTGTTCACAGAGTGTTACAAGCAACTTTGTTAGAATCGGAAAAAGAGTACTCAGAGAATGAAATTGCTGTGATGGGACTCCACTGCTCGGAAGAAGAAAGAAGAGCTGCCGATGCCGAAAGAGATATTGTTAAAATAAAATCATTCCGTTATTTGGAATCCACAGGCATTAAAGAATTTAAAGGGTTTATCGTAGGAATCCGGCCTTCTCTAATTTTCGTAGAACTTGATATTTCGAACTTAGAGGGTGTTCTCGACAAATCCGAATTTACCGATGAATTTGAAGTGATGATCAAAAACGATTTTTCTTTTTACTCCAAAAAGTATTCCAAAATATTTTTCATTGGAGATCCCGTGACAGTTAGTTTAGATCGAATTGATTTTGAGGAAATCAAAGTATTTTTGAAACTGAAAGATTTCAAAAAAGACGAAACTCCCCTTAAAAAAAAATAAGTAAATGAACCGAATGTATCTTAGAATGATACGTTCGGTATTTCTTCTCTTCTCCAAATTTTTCTAAAAAACTTTCGATTGTTCACTTCAATTGATAGAATTTTTTGAATAATCTCTTCTTCACTAACGCTGTGTTCCTTCATTAATTCTCGGTTAAGTGATAATTGAGAATGCGCCACCCATTTAACGAGAGATGATTTTTTTCTTTCTGATTCAGGAAGTAATTCATTCACTTTTGTAAAAAAAGTTTCATGAGTTAAAAATAAACCATTTGAGATTTCCGGCATTGGTGCAGCGCCATGATCTGCCGTCACAAGAAGGATAAAATTA
The DNA here is from genome assembly GCF_004769525.1 of Leptospira bouyouniensis. NCBI lineage: Bacteria > Pseudomonadati > Spirochaetota > Leptospiria > Leptospirales > Leptospiraceae > Leptospira > Leptospira bouyouniensis. The sequence continues at coordinate 266,475 of NZ_RQFT01000003.1, forward strand.
TCTCCATAATTTGATTTTAGAAATTCAAATATTGTCTCTATTTCATTATCCGTTGCTAATAATACTTGTTCAGCTTCTTTTGTTTCCCAACCGTACAAGTGTCCAACTGCATCGGTTGCTTTCAAAGTTAAATAAGCTAAGTCAGTTTTGCCATCTAAGTGTTTATTTCGTTTGAGTATTGTTTCTTCAATGGTATCTCTAAATAATGATCCATCCATTTTCACTTGGAATTCGGAACCTTGGAAATGATGAATTTTCGATAAAAACTCGATTGGATGATTCGCTTCAAAATGTGTTTTAATTTTTGATTTATTCGCTTGGTAATAAGAATATAAGCTGTATTTTCCGGTTGCAATAGGTTTTTCAAATGCATTAGGATATGTTGACCAATTTAAATTTTTGACATCCTGCCAATAAACATAATCACTATCTGGTTGCATTGAATTCGTGATGTTTTGGCTTTGTTTATATTCTTTTCCATGACCTGCCATCCCTACGGCTGCTCTATTCGCATAACACTGACTAATGATAATTGGTTCGTTGTTTTGGAATAAATCCCATTCATCTGCTAAACTTGATGAATTCAGTTCACTTAGATCAAATGTTTGGTTTTTTCCTTGGTAAACAGGTCTATGGTTTACCTTTCCATCAGTATAAGTATAAATTTCATTTGAAAAAACTTTTGCATCTTTTGGAAAAGCACCCGTTCCAATAGCCATATGACCAACTGCTGTATGCGATTCTAAATGAGCGACTTTTCCCTTTTTAAAATATACAGAATTAGATGATAGCGACTCTAAAAATGGATAAGAACCTTTATGTGCTTTATAAAGTTGTCTCCCACCTTGGTCTACTACGATAGTGACAATAATCTCTGGTATATCTTCGACGTTTTTAAATATTTTAGAGAAAGTACCAATCGGAAGTTTGTTTTTAAAATCAAAGTGTAAAATTTTACTATAAATAGATGGTATGTGTTGTTGGAAGATTTCATCTGAATAAACTCCATTATGAAACCATTTTGGACCATAGATCCAAACAGGTATTTCAGTATCATAAGAGTATTGTGTATAATGCGAAGTATAGTTTACTTCTTTTGTAAAATTTTCTTCTTCAAGTTCTAATTTCCATTGTTTACTAAGAGTATCCCAGGAAAGTTCATGTTCCTCTAATATATTTTTAATATCTTCTTTTGAATAATGAGAAAGAGTGATTGATTCCCTTGCCTCTCGATCAAAAATATTAAATGGATAGGGTGCAAGTATCAGGTCAGTATCGGGTTGCATCGAAAGGAAAGCAGCGCGTTTATAGTCTTTCTCCCATTTACAACCTGATAGAATGAAATATAAAACAATGCTAAATATGATAAAAAACTTTTCGTTCGTTCTAGTATTCAAATTTACTTTCCTTTCCTGCTACACTCTCCCTGATTTTATTCCAACTAGGCAAGTGAGAATTAAGTTTGTTGGAGATCTTATGTGCCATTCTTCACAAATTTCTGCCTATTTTGATTCCAAAACTAAAACATATAACTCATTTAAAAGTTTCGAATACGTTGCAGATTCTTTACAAAATGCCAATTTAACGTTAGGTAATTTGGAAACTACCATAACAGAAATCTCAAGTGAATATTCAGGATACCCTAGGTTTGGAAGCCCGGTAGGATATTTACAAGGTTTGAAACATGCGGGATTTGATATTTTATCAACGGCAAACAATCATTCTGCAGACAAAGGTCCTTATGGTATCGATACAACAATTAGAAAAATTTTCGAAAACGAGATGATCCCAATTGGAACATATCTATCTATGGAAGACTTTCAAATTCGAAAAAATTTTTTTCATGAAACAAATGGAATCAAAATTGCAATCTATAATTATACATATTCCACGAATGGTATTCCAGTTCGAGATGGTCGAATAGTAAGATTGTTAAATGCAGAACAGATCCAATTTGATGTAGCATATGCAAAAGAAAATGGAGCTCATTTTATTATATTGTGGTATCACTATGGAAACGAATATGAGCCAAAACCAAGCAGATCCCAAGAATATTGGTCAAAATTAGGACTTGAAGCAGGTGCTGATATTATCATAGGAGGTCACCCTCATGTGGTACAAAGAATAGATTTTTTCCAAGATCCAATCTCTAATGAAGACAAATTAATCGCCTATTCATTGGGTAATTTTTTATCAGCGCAAAACAGACAATATACGGATGGTGGCATCATCCTTTCTTTAACGCTTGAAATCGGTCCAAATAACCTAAAGAAGATACTCAATGTACAATCAGAACCTGTTTGGGTGAATCCTAGAAATTATTCAATCATTCCTATCCAAAAGTATAAAAATCTTCAAATTCCCAATCAATTACCGAAACATTTAGAAAAAAGAATGTTTGAATTTGAATCACATCTGAAAAAAATCCCTGGATTAGGAATCACTTCCTTCTAATGTTTGGATTTCATTTTGGATCGTTTCATAACCTTTCCCAGCTCGTATTAACACAATCGAATCATCAGTAATTTGTAAGATAGTAGATAATTCGGTTTTCACGATACCACCGTCAACTATCCCATTCACTAAATGACCATAGATGGTTTCTAAATCATCGATATCTATGATAAATTCATCATTACTGAAAGCAGAAGTGGATGTAAGTGGAGCATCATGAATATTTAAAAGCTCCTGCAAATAAATATGATTTGGAATACGAATTCCGATTTGTTTGTCTTTATGGTGGGCAATGGAAGGTTTGGGTAAATTTTTATTCGCTTTCAGAACAAATGTAAAAGGACCTGGAGTCACTCGTTTCATAAATCGATAGGCGGAATTTGGTAAATATTCTATAAAATGTGATGCCATCGAAATATCTTTGCATAAAAGTGAAAGTGGTTTATCCTTTGGTAACTTTTTGATTGAGTAAATTTTTTCAACTGCAGATTTGGAATTGGCATCCGCAATAATCGCATAAACTGTGTCAGTTGGAAATATAAAGATGCCACCATCCTTCAATTGTTCGGAAATTTGTTTTAGTTTTCGAATTTCAGGATTATCTGGATGGAGGTAAATAATCATAAAAATTTCCGCTACTGGGCAGTGAGACCACCATCAAGCACAATACATTGTCCTGTCATGTAAGCTGAAGAGTCGGATGCTAAATAGATGGCAGCACCTAAGATATCTTCCGGTTTCCCAAGTCTTCCCATTGGAATTCCTGCCAGTACTTGTTTCATAATAAATTCTTTGTCTTTGATCATATCAGTCATATCTGTGTCGATAAGTCCTGGGCAAATTACATTGACTCGATAACCATTGTTACACCATTCAATTGCAAGTGCTTTCGACAAAGTGATCACAGCACCTTTTGTTCCAGAATAAACAGATGCTAATTTGCTTCCAACCATACCTAAAACGGATGCAACGTTTATTATATTTCCACCTTCTTTTTTGTTGTGTTTATAGTAAGCTTGGCAATTTCGAAAAACACCTACATAATTGGTTTGCACAATATTTTGTAATTCATCTTCTTTAAAACCTGAAGCAGGTGTATTTGTAGCGATTCCCGCATTGTTGATCAAAGTGTCCAATCGTCCATGTTTCGATTTGATTTGCCCAATGATTTCATAAGCGCTTCCTTCACTTCGAACATCTAAAACCACACCATGGATACCTTCCTTTTCCATCCATTGAATGGATTCTGGTTTTGATCCAGCACCATACACAATCGCACCTGCATCTCTAAAACCAAGAGCCATCGATTTTCCGATCCCTCGGCTTGCACCGGTAATTAAAACAGTTTTACCTTTTACATCGAATAAATTCATTTTACCTCATGGTTGGAAGGATAACACTCACTTGCTTGTGGTTTGGTATCTTCCATTAATTTTTTATAATCAAGAGTATTGTCATCTTTTACTAAATCTCTGCGAATGTAATGGGTTCCTTTCTCATAATAGTCTGCGATCGGATTACAATCTTGGATGTCTTCAGAGTAACCTCGTTTACAACCAGGCACCACAATCAATGCCCAGAAAAGGATCGTAAAAAATCTTGGACTCATCATGTACAAAGAAAACAATAACCCGTAAGGAATAGCAAGAATTTGTTTGTATTAAAGTCAGCATCACCCAGAAGAAAACAGATCCTATCTGACTTAGGATTTAATCTTCTGATCCAACCAGAACATATAGATGAAACCCAATTGGATCGGGAAACTCCTATCCAATATTTAGAACGAATGGTTCACTCAAAACTAGGATATATTTTCCAGCCAAACAATTTTTATTTGGCCGCTGATACCATTGTTGTTTATGAGAATCAAATATTACACAAACCAATGGACGATAAGGATGCCTTTCGAATTTTAAAAATTCTCTCAGGAAAGAATCATTTTGTATATTCCGGGGCTGCAATTCATCACAATAATGGAACAGATTTTTTCTTCGAAGAAACTTCGATCCAATTTCGAGATTGGAATGACTTTGATATCATGGATTATATCGAACGCGCCCAACCATTTGACAAAGCAGGTTCCTACGGAATCCAAGACAAAAATGGACCAGTTAAAAATTGGACTGGATCATATACAAATGTAATGGGATTCCCTTTGAGAGGTTTTTTGGCTCGCCACGAATTATGGATTCATTCGTGGGAAGAAAGTATTAAGCGTAGAGACTAACTAAATTTCCAGGTTTGTAAGAAGCTTTTGCTTCCGGTGTGGATTGGATTTCCTGTGCCAGGTTTTTGGTTTCCGCATTTGGATATTTTGGCTGGTAAGAGCGTGATTGGATGGCTTCCACCTGCTCCACAGCTTGTGTATTGTATGTCGGAGAAACATACATATACGGTTCTCCTAACCCTGAAACTCTTGCCACATTACTTGAGATTTCCATACTATGATTATCGCCCCAGTCCTACCAATAGATTAGACCAGAAACAAGAAAATGGAAACAAAAAAATCGCAAGCAAAGGAATATAACTCCCTTTTCCAACTTTTTAAAACTGCTCCTACCCAAATCCCTCAATTTTTTGCCTATGCTGGCGAAGACTCCTATGAATTCGAACTCATCGTCGATCACTACAGGGAAACTCTTCAAAAAACGTTAGGTGATTTTGAAGTGATTTTGATTGTTTCAGAATCTGGTGAACAGGCGAAATTATTTGCAGAGCTTTTTACACCTGATATGTTTTACCCAAGAAAACTGATCATCATCAAAAATGCAACGGCACTTTTCAAACCAATCCTTGATGCAAGAGCTGCTAATGAATGGAAAGATTTTGCTTCTGGATTCCGAAAAAATATCACATCTGTTTCAGATGAAATTTATACTCTCATTCATTACGATGGGAAAGATGTTCCAAAAATTTTAATTGAGTTATTCCAAGGAACTTTGAGTTTTTTCAAAACAAAAGTTTTATACCCAAATGATTATCCTAAAATATTCAAAGAAGTATGCGAGCAAGAACAAGCACACTTTGAACAAAATGCCATGGATGAATTCATCCATCGAACACCAGCAAATGTTGGTGCTTACATTAAAAGTGTTAAAAAACTAAAACAATACCTTCATCGATCCAAATTTACATTAGAAGATGTGAATTCTGTACTTTTTAGTCAAAATGAACTCAATACGAATGTATTGGTTGAGTCATTGGTCCAAAAACGCAAAGTTGATTTTTTCAAAGAGTTTACAAAATTTGGAGATCAAAATTCGGAGATTCTAAATTTTTTAACTCGGTTAACATACAAATTAGATGAAATTCGTAAAATCAAAGTGATACGTTCTAGGCATAACGGTGAAGTTCCAATACCTATTATGGATGAACTCTTAAAAACTGGAAGTTTTTCAGAAGCACGAAAGAACTTTGTCAGACGACAATTAGTTTCAGACTCCGCAAATTTTACGGATAAGATATTAGATCTTTTTTATGACCAAGTGATCGAAATGAATATAAAATTCAAATCAGGTCTTCGAGATGAAGAAGGTAAAAATTATTTCATTCAAAAAATTATGCATTTGTTTGCATTGCTTCAAGATAAATCTTCTAAATGAAATTCATGAAGTTTTCTATATAAATTACGTTCCGAAATTCCCAATAGTTTTGCCGCTTTTTCTCGATTTCCTTTCGTATAAATTAAATTAGCCTTTATAATCTCCTTTTCATAATCTTCCAAACTAATTCCAGGTTGGACGTTTAATTCAGATAAAGAATTTTCAAAAAAATGGATTGGAATCTGTTTCCAATGCAATTGTTTACCAGAAGTAAAGGCAACTAACGCAAAAAATAAATCTTTCAGATCAGAATAGTTTCTATTAAAATTTTTATTTTTAAGGAAAATATAAAAATCTTCATCTAACGAATTAATTTTTTTATTCAATGTTTGGTTTGCTTCTTCTAAAAATTCATGAACAAATAGAGGTAACTCAGATATTCTTTTTTTTAAATTGGGTATTTCAAAACGAAATGATTTTAGTTGATCATAAAAGTCTGCATAGAGATTCTTTTGGTTTAAAGTTTCCATTTCTTCAGAATGGATTTCCCAATAGAGATATACTTTTGTTTTTTCATTGTATTTTTCTGATTTCCACCACTGCTGTAAGGCAATCATTTCTTCTTTTTTGGCTTTTGTGATCCAATCAATGACAATTGTTTGGTTTGGTTTCGGAGATTTAATTTTGTCTAATTTCTCCTCAAACGAATTATTAATAGAAAAATCAAACTGTACGATACTTGATTCACTAATATTTCTTTTGTCTAAACTTCGCTGAATCCAAAAGGATTTTCCAACTCCGCGTTCTCCTACGATTAAAATTGGTAAGGAGGAGTTCGAAACTTCTAACCATTGATTTTTGATTTTTTCAATGTCAGAACCTTTTGTAATCCACTCAAATGCTGATTTACCTTTTTTTAATGACACTCACTGTACCTTGTAAATAGCCATTAAATTCTCTAATTTTATTCAAATCTAAAAACTTTTTTGCCTGAGATGGTTTTACCATCAAAGTTTTCGGATAGGAATAATTAGTTTTCAGAAGATTCGTTTCAGCAGCTACATTTTTGATTCCCCAAGTTGACAATGGATCCAATACAAATGTCGTTTGAATTAAATATTCTTTTCCTTTTGTTACTTGCACATCATATGGTAATTGAATCCAAATTGCTTCCCCTTTTGATTCCACTAAAACAGTTTGGAATCGCTCTTTTTCAATGAGTTCTGAATTTGATTCTGTTCTTAAAATATATTCTAAATCGGTTTTGATTTCTTCTTTTTCAAGCACTCGTTTTTCTGCAATTTTTTCATACGCTAAGTATAAATTGTAAGGAGTAACAACGTCAACAGCTGCTCTCACAAGTGATGCATCAAATTTTTTTATATTCGATTGGTTCCATTGGAATGGGTACTGTAATTCCTCTAATGAAGAATATACATTAAATTGGTTTAAGTATAAATATTCATACCCATCTTGAGTTCCTATTTTTTGGTATTCGGTGATTCCTACTACTCGTGAATTACTTGCCTTCCCTATTCTTTGTAACTCTCTTATGGTGCTAAGATCCGAATGATTGGGAATCAAAATGATAGGTTCAATTTCCATATGTCGAAGATCATTAAGTGCCATAATAATGGAGCCAGACTTATCTTTCACATTTGATGATAATAATAAAAATAATTTTCTAGATTCCTTTTTCCCTGACGAAAACTTTCCTTTTAAACCTTGTAATGCCGCAAGAATTGACTCAGATTGGTTTGAGCCTTGCCAACTGGTTTCTTCCATGATTTTTTTAATTTCCACATGTTCTTTTGTAGGTGGAATCGAAAGTGTTTTATCTTTTTTTAACAAAGTTACGCCTAGATAGAGACCATCTTGGTCATACATTGACGTTAAACTTTTTAAAATGTCTTTTTTGTAATAAGCATAGGCGGAATGGATATCTAGAAATAAATTGATTTCGTAATATACCGGCGTTTTACTTTTTTTCTCATAAAATCGAGGCGGTAAAAATCGAAAACTTTTTTCATTATGTTTTTCATACGCCATCACAAAGTTTGAAATTAATTTTGATTGGATGATTTGTTTATTTAAATTTTTACAATTGTATATGATTGTTTTGACTAATATAGGATTTCCAAAATCAATTTGGTCCTGCACAACAAAATGAGAATCCCACTCATTACAATATCCATTAAAATCTTGGTCTTTTAAATCTGCCTCTTCGTTCCACTCTGTTTCATTTAAATAATTTTCGATAATTTTTGAATCGGTAATTTCAGTAAAAAAATTTCTTTTTAAGTAATGTCGTGAAAGACGGGACAATTCCAAACTCGCCTCACGTTTGGTCCCGAGAACAGGTGGTACATCACCCGAAATATAAGCAGGTAGGATAGAAATTTCTTTCGCAGAAATATTTTTAGGGAAGAACGCAAAAAAAATAAGCAAACTTGCAATAACATGAAAGCATGTGAATCGAGACATAAAATTAGAATCGGTCTATTGTGGGAAAATGTAAATCTTTATCCTACAAGCTAGTTTCGTTTTCTTTGATAAAAGATTGACAAGTGTTTTGAATCAGATCAAATTCTTCGGAAAAGGAGTAGATTCTTTATGAAGAAATCACTTATCGTATGTGCCTCTCTAATCGCATTTGTTGTATCTTGCGGATCCAATGATGGAGGCAGAAGAGACGCTACGACCGTAGGTAAAAATGGTTGGATTTTTGAAGGTTGGGCTTGTGCCCCAGACGCGGCGGCTGCAAAACGTGGTCAAAGCCCTGCTGAGTACTGCAAAGGAAAAGAAAAAGAGTTCGATTATCTTTACATGAAATTTTCTGCACGTGCATCTGACAAAGCAATCAAAGCGAATTCAGTAGCGATGAAACAATCAACATGCCGTGAAGCAGCTCGTTTACAAGTTGCTGGTGATGGTTTGAAAAAAATCCTAGGTGAATACTTAGAACAAGCTTCAGGTGTATCCGATGGTCAATCTACTGGTTCCGTGATCGTTTCTGAATCAAAAGGTATTATCAAAGGAGTTGGGGTTTATGACTGCTGCTCTCTTAACAACGAAACAGGAATCTGTGCAAACGTTGGTGAGCCAGAAACTTGGGAAGAATGTCAGTGCGTTGGATACCTCAGATATGCAGGTGGACAAAAAGCACTTGAAGCAAAAGCAACTGCTGCTCAGTAATCTGACAACTTAGCTTTGTTTCGAAAAAGCCTCCGATTTAGGAGGCTTTTTTTTTACCTAGTATGGAATTGATTCTATCGATTTCTAAAACACAACGTCAATCTGAGAAGGATTACTTTTTTGCCTTTGGTTCAAAGTAATGTTTGTGGATAAATTCTTGGACTACCTTATGTTCATTTGCTGCTAATGGTTTAAAGATCACAGATGTTGTCTTTCCCGAAGATCGATGGACAGTTCCAAAAATTTCCAATGGATTTTGGTTCAAAGAGAATTGGATTTTAAGATGATCACCTTCATAAAAAATTGCTGTTGTTTGAAACGCTAGACCACCCGTCCCTAAATCGGAAAGATGTCCGGTTACTGGGCCAGTTTTTGATTTTACTAGTTCAACAGTACAAGGAACATCTAATTTCACACGAGCATCTTTCCTTTTCTGTTTTGCCCCACCATATTTACTATAACTGTCAGAGAATATCGATTGTTTTGAATCTGCCATTTCAGTTTCCTTACACGAGACTTACAAACGTTTCACAGTTTATACTCTCATTATTAATTTCGCTTGTTTCCAAAATGTTAGAATCCATTTGTACAGATTCTAATTTTTCTTTAAATTCATTCACTGAAGAAACAGAAAGAAGGTTTCGTTTGATATCTTCAGGGAATCCCAAATTTTCTATATATTTAATAAAATGTTTTCTAAATAAAATTAACGCATAATCGTCAGTAGACGGATAAAAATCTAACATCATGTCCAAATGTTCCAAAATCAAAGATCTGATTTGGAACCATGGCACCATTTGTTTTGGTGTATTCCCAAATACCCATGGGTTACCGATTGCTTTTCTCCCAATCAAAACCAAATCAACACCATATTGTTTCTTTTTTTCCAAAGCTTCTTTGTATGTTTGTACATCACCATTCCCATAAATAGGAACATTTGCTTTTGCTTTAATTTCACCAATTGCATTCCAATCAGCAAAACCTGTATAAGCCATAACCTTTGTCCGTCCATGAACAGAAATCGCAGACACCCCAGAGTCTTCTAGTACTTTGACTGTTTCCAGATAATTTAAAGAATGAGAATCCCAACCCAATCGGATTTTTGCAGTAACAGGAAGGTTCGTTTTCTTTTTTATCCCTTCAATCATCTTTCCTGCTAATCGTATGTTCTTAAGTAGTCCAGCCCCTGATCCATTATGAGAAACTTTTGAGACAGAACATCCCATATTCAAATCAATAATGTCTGGTTTTCTCTCTGCTGCGATTTCTGATGCTTGAACAACAGTATCTAAATCGGAACCAAAAATTTGGAAAACAATAGGACGTTCGATTTCTACAAATCGAAACATATCCAATGATTTTGCATTTCCGAGTTTCAATTGTTCGGTGGAAACAAATTCAGTATAAGAAAATGCTGATCCAAATCTTTTTGTGATTTGGCGATAAGGGCTATCAGAAATGCCAGCCATTGGCGACAAAGCTACATCACCCTCAATGATTACATTTCCTACCTTTACCACTGTTATTTCCTAATTAAGAATCAGCCTGGTCTGAATCAGATTCTCGAACGACTGCAAAGTCTTTCACAAAATCTTCGTCCTTAGTATTTACAACTTTAACACCCATTGCAGATCTACCTACCATCGAAATGGTTTTGACCTCAACACGAATCGCCATACCAGATTGAGTGATGACTAGGAGTTCATCCTCTTCTTTTACTGAAGAAATTCCAACTGCCCGTCCATTTTTTTCACCAATTTTTAGATACGTCATTCCTTTTCCACCACGCCCTTTAGTGGAAAATTCTTCGAAATCAGTTCGTTTTCCGAATCCATTTTCAGAGATACAAAACAAATTTGTATTAGGTTCTACTTTGGTGATCCCGGCAATTTCATCATCTTCCTCTAACTTCATTGCTGTGACACCGGAAGCAGTACGACCTTGGGATCTTAATTCATTTAAATTCATTCGAATCGCAAGTCCGTTTTTGCTTCCGATAAAAACATCATAGTTGTTTGGGTTGGCAATCACATCAATGAGTTCATCCCCTTCGCGAAGACCGATCGCAATGATTCCTGATTTTTTAGTATTCGTGAATTCATCCAATTGGATTTTTTTCACAAATCCTTCACGTGTCACCATCAGTAAATAGGATTCATCAAAATTTCTAAATGTAAACAATGAGGTAATCATTTCATCATCATTCAAATTGATGACTGCCTTCAGTGATTTCCCACGAGCTTCCTTTGTTGCTATTGGCAACTCATACACTTTCATCAGGAATGCCCTTCCTTTATTGGAAAACAACATCAAGTTATCATGAGTCATGGCGCTACTTAGTTTTTTGACAAAGTCTTCTCGCTTTGTTGAGATCCCTTGCACACCCTTTCCACCGCGTTTTTGTCGTCGGAAAGTATCCATAGGAAGTCGTTTGATGAACATGTCTTCAGAAAGTTGTACAACCACTTCTTCATCAGCGATCAAATCTTCTGCGTTAAAGGTTGAAGATTCAAGAGATTCCAAACTAATTTCTGTAGAACGAGTATTTCCAAAAGATTGAGAAACTTTACCAAGTTCATCACAAATAATCGATTTTACTCTTTCAGGTTTTGCTAAAATATCTTCAAGGTCAGCAATAAGAAGTCGCACTTGCTCCAATTCATCGATGATTTTTTGAACTTCTAAAGAGGTTAACCTTTGTAAGCGCATCTCTAGAATTGCATCAGCTTGTAATTCTGATAATGCAAACGTTGCCATTAAGGAACTTTGAGCTTCTTTCACATCTTTCGATGCTCGAATGATTCGAATCACTTCATCAATGTTTTCAAGAGCAATTCTTAATCCTTCTAATATATGAGCTCGTTTTTGAGCTTTGTCTAAATCAAACTCAGTTCGCCTAACAACAACTTCGCGCCTATGTTCTGCGTAGGATTTTAATATTTCTTTAAGGGAGAAAATTTTAGGACGATTGTCCAAAATCGCAAGCATGGTAATTCCATAACTCACCTGCAATTGCGTTAATTTAAATAATTGGTTTAAAATAACTTGAGCATTTGCATCTTTTTTGACATGAATTTCAACTCTGATTCCTTTTCGGTCAGAGAGGTCTAAAATTTCTGAAATACCTTCGATAAGTTTTTCATTAACAAGATCGCCTATTTTTTCAAGAAGGTTCTTTTTGTTTACTTGGTAAGGAATTTCATGAATAACAATGATCTCACGACCTTTGTTATTTTCAATGATCTCCACTTTGGATCGAATCCGAATCGAACCTTTACCAGTGGCATAAGCCTGGTATAATCCTTCTCCTCCGATAATGATACCACCGGTAGGAAAATCAGGACCAGGTAAAATTTTCATGAGCTCTGGTAGGGTGATATCCGGATTTTGGATCATCGCTATCACAGCATTTACCGCTTCTTTTAAGTTATGCGGAGGAATGTTTGTTGCCATCCCCACAGCAATTCCCGTCGAACCATTGACTAATATGTTAGGAAAATTTGCTGGTAAAACATCAGGTTGCTGTCTCGTATCATCAAAGTTTGGTGAAAAACTAACGGTATTTTTTTCAATATCTTTTAGAAGTTCTTCCGCAAGTTTTGTGAGGCGCGCTTCCGTATAACGATAAGCCGCTGCATTATCCCCATCGACAGATCCAAAGTTACCTTGGCCATCAATCAATGTTTCTCGCATAGAGAAGGTTTGTGCCATACGAACCATAGTTTCGTAAACAGCTGAGTCACCATGTGGGTGGTAGTTACCTATCACTTCCCCAACAATCTTTGCTGATTTTACATAAGGTCTGTCAGAGCGCCATGCCCTTTCATTCATCGCATGTAAAACACGTCTATGAACTGGTTTTAATCCATCACGCACATCAGGAAGTGCACGACCAACGATAACGCTCATCGCATAATCAAGGTAAGCTTCCTTCATTTGGTCTTCGATTTCAACCGGAATGACCCTGACTCCAGCTTTTAAGGCTCCGGCTACGTCTGGTCTACCGGATAAATTGAGTGCTAAGGTTTTGTTTGATTCGTTTTCTTGGCCGTTTTGTTCGGTCATTTGATTTTCCTAATTCCGATTAAAGATCTAAATTTGCTACTTTGTAAGAATTCGCTTCAATGAAACGACGTCGCGGTGACACTTCATCACCCATTAGGATATTGAATGTGTCTTCTGCTTCTACAAAGTCTTGTAGTTTCACTTGTAACATCACTCGTTCTTTTGGATCCATCGTCGTATCCCAAAGTTGTTCTGGGTTCATCTCTCCAAGTCCCTTGTATCGTTGGATGACAACTTTATCATTGGGTCTTGATTTTAAGATTTCATCCTTTTCGCGATCTGAGTAAACATACACTGCTTCTTTACCAAATTTTAGTAAATATAACGGTGGTTGGGCAACATAGAGTGAACCACGTTCGATCACTGGTTTCATATAACGAAAGAAAAAAGTTAAAAGAAGTGTTCTAATGTGTGATCCGTCAACATCGGCATCTGTCATGATGATGATCTTTCGGTAACGAAGTTTATCCACGTTAAATTCATCATCACCAATGCCTGTTCCCATAACGGTGATTAGTGTTCTAATTTCTTCATTGGATAAAATTTTATCCAAACGTGCTTTTTCAACGTTTAGAATTTTACCTTTGAGTGGAAGGATGGCTTGTGTGTTTCGATCACGACCTTGTTTGGCAGATCCACCCGCAGAATCCCCCTCGACAAGAAATAGTTCGCAGTGTTCAGGGTCTTTTTCAGAACAGTCAGCTAGTTTCCCAGGAAGACCACCACCTTCTAATACAGTTTTACGTCGAGTTAAGTCGCGTGCACGTCTTGCTGCTTCTCTGGCTTTCGATGCTAAGATACATTTCTCTAAAATCTTTTTGATGACGGCAGGGTTTTCTTCAAAGTATCGATTGAGTCCTTCCCCAGTAATGGTCTGCATAAGACCTTTCACTTCCGCATTCACTAACTTCTCTTTAGTTTGTGAATTGAACTGAGGTTGCGGAATTTTGATTGAGATAACCGCACAAATTCCTTCTTTAATATCATCCCCCTGTAAACCATTGGGTTGTTTTTTAAACAAGGTTTGGTCTTTTTTCAGATGATCATTAAGAGTTCTTGTGAGTGCGGTTCTAAATCCTTCTAAGTGTGTTCCACCTAAATTGTTGTTAATGGCATTGGTAAAACAGAATATATTTTCGCTATACGTATCACAGTATTGAAGTGCAATCTCTGCCCAAACATTTTCTTTTTCCCCAACAAAATGTAATACTTTGTGGAGAGGATGTTTGGATTCCGTGATATATTCGACAAAGGATACAATTCCACCATCAAACTTAAACTCATGTTTGGCGATTTCTTCTTTTCTTTGGTCTTCGATTCGAATTAAAAGCCCTTTGTTTAAAAAAGCAATTTCACGAAACCTTGCAGAAAGTGTATCAAAAGAAAAATCAACAGTGGTAAAAATTGTATTATCGGGTTTAAAACGAACAACTGTTCCACGGTGATTGGTTTCACCTATGATTTTGACATCTTCGATGGGAACGCCTGCTTGGTATTTTTGATAATGGAGTTTACCTTCTTGGTGGACTTCCACTTCCAAATAGGTAGATAAAGCGTTTACTACAGAAACACCAACCCCATGCAAACCACCAGAAACCTTATATGCATCATTTTCAAATTTTCCACCAGCATGTAAAATTGTGAGAACCACTTCTATCGTTGATTTACCTTTGTCTGGATGGATCCCAGTCGGAATCCCTCGCCCATTATCTCGGACTTCAATGATATTTTCTGGTAGGATGCGAACGTCAATTTCCGTACAGTGGCCAGCCATCGCCTCATCCACGGAGTTGTCCACAACCTCATAGACCATCTTATGGAGGCCGGACTCATCTTGTGTTCCGATGTACATTCCGGGACGTTTCCGGACCGCCTCTAGACCCTCTAGGATCTTGATTTTCGAGGCTGAATAGGCGTTTTGATCGGTTTGGTTGGACATAGAATTTTAAGATACCCTATAGGAAGTATCCTAGAAACACCCTCGAAGGGCAAGTGAAATCGGGGGAAACGGTGGGTTTAAGACCTTGGATTTTGGAATTCATTTCCCGTTTTGAATTGGATTTTTTCCAATAAAAACGGGCTTGTGATTCGATTGATTTTTTGTAAAAGTTCTGATTTTTGGAACTCCAATTCCTGAGAAACCATGGAATGACGGCAAACAACTGTCAGTTTTTTACTGATAATGGATTTTGGAAAACTCTGTTTGCCAAACACCTCTCCAACAATGTCATTCCATTGTATTTGGAGTTTTTTCAGAATTTGGTCTTGGAAAACAGATTCCCGATCCAAACCCAATTTTTCGAGACTTTGGAAGAGTTCAGAGAGTTCTACTTTTTTCATATTCCAGTCAACTCCTTCACTTTACCTGATTCGATTTGATAAATTTCTTTATCGACTGTTAGGTTTCCGACATACTCATTGATCCCTTCCAAATCAGTGGTGGTAAAAAATGCCTGACCACACTCCGAAATCAAATTCACAAAATATTCTCTTCTTTTGACATCGAGTTCTCGGATGATATCGTCAATGAGAAGCACAGGTGCTTCTCCTGTTGTATCCCGGATCATTTGAAAACAAGCAGTCTTTAAAGCAATGACAGCACTTCTTTT
Organism: Leptospira bouyouniensis; assembly: GCF_004769525.1. NCBI lineage: Bacteria > Pseudomonadati > Spirochaetota > Leptospiria > Leptospirales > Leptospiraceae > Leptospira > Leptospira bouyouniensis. The sequence continues at coordinate 282,340 of NZ_RQFT01000003.1, forward strand.
TTGGCCTTGTGATCCGAAACCACTTAAGTCTTTATCATCAAATCCGATGGGCAATGTATCTCGATGGTTACCACAACTTGTGTAACCGATAGATTTGTCTTTTCGTAAGTTATCAAATAACCTTTGTTTGTGTTCTTCTTTGGAAGATACATTTGGTTTATATGTAAGATGAAATGGATCTTTGCCAGAGCTTAGTTGTAAAAGATTTTGATGAAAGTAACCTGCTAAACTCTGAATGGTTTTAGTTCTAATTTCTCTGATTTCTGCGTCATGTTCAATGATCGGTTCGTCCCAAATTCCAATTTCCCTATCATTAATATTTTCTTTTTTTAAAGCCGCATTCCTTTGTTTTACTAAACGATCATATTCAATGAGTTGTTTTAAATAATAACGATTTGTGGAAGAAATAAATGCATCTAAAAACCGTCTCCTTTCCACATTTCCATCTTCTATAATTAGAATATCTGGTGGACTCATTACGATGGAACGAAAGTAACCTACATAGTCGGAGATTTTCTTAAATTCTTCTCCATTCACTTTTAATTTTTTTCGTTTTGTATGTGAATGTTCGATTCCATATTCAAATAAATAATCATTCCCTTCTGATTCAAATTCAGCACGGATAAATGTGTCAGAAGTATCCCAACGTAAAAGTTGGTTTTGGTCTGATTCACGAAAACTTTTTAAATAGGATAAAAGCGAAATGGATTCGAGTAAATTTGTCTTCCCTTCTCCATTGTTTCCAATGAAGAAGACAAGACGTGATTTGAATGTAAGTTGAGTTTCTTCGTGGTTACGAAAATTTTTGATGTATATTCTTTTGAGAAACATCAAAGTTTCATTGGCATTATGACAGAAACAAAATCACTGTCAGATGGATCCTTAAATAACACAGGAGCACTCGAAGTTGTAAATTCTAAAATTACTTCTGGGTCATCCACAGCCTTCACTACATCACTTAAATAATCCCCTTTGAATGCGATGGTAATCGCTTCACCATTGTATTCAATTGGCATATTGTGATCGAACATCATCGTTCCTGGATTGGATGAACTAATGTTTACATTTCCTTTACTAAAAGCCAAACGAATTTGTTTCGATGGTTCTTCTGCTGAAATCAAAGCTTGTTTCAAAAATGTAAGGAAGTCAGCTTTCACAACACGAACTGATTCAGTGGTTTGTTTAGGAATCACTTGTTCGTAATCAGGGAAATTACCATCAATGAGTTTAAAAAGAAGTTCAACGTTTCCAGATGAAACATAAATTTGTTCTTCCACAAATCCAATCTTTGCAGTTTCTTTTCCTTCCATCATTTTTAACATTTCGCGAACAGCTTTATGAGGGATAATCACTCCATTTTTGAATGGAAATTGTTTTGGAAATTTACGAACAATTTTTGATAAACGACGTCCATCTGTTCCCACAACAATTAAATCAGTGTTATCTGGTTTTAAAAACAAACCATTGAATACAAAACGAGTTTCTTCGATTGCCATTGCATAAGATGTTTTACGAAACATTTCACGAATCGTTTGGCAAGGAAACTCAACAACACTTGACTCATCTACTTTTGGAATTGTTTTAATATCTTCGGAATCAATTCCATTCACTTTGAACTTAGTATCCATTTTTCCAGAAGCATCAGTGATCGTAGTTTCTGAATTTTCAGATTGTTCGGTGGTTGTCAGTAGACTTGTATCAAAATTTAAATTTTTAAAAATATTGGAGAGTTGTTTTGCGGGAAGTGATGCCGTTCCTTTTTCTCCAATGGTGGAAGGAACAGAAGTTTTGATTGCGATCTCTAAATCAGTCGCTGAAAGATACACTTCGTTCTCACCAGTTTGTATTTTTAAATTGGAAAGAGCCGACTTGATCTCTCTCACTGAGATCACTCCATCCACTGAGTTAATTGCTTTTAGGAATTCTGTAGTATTGACAGTGAATTTCATTTTTCCTCTTCTTATTATTAATATTATATATCTTTATATATATTATGTCGTTTCCGTTGGTTCTGTCAGTATGTTGATAAAGCCTGGAAAGTTCAATTTTTATTGAATTATGTCAGGTTTTTTCCATTTGGCAAGTGTGAATATTTATGTCCCTTTGAACAATTCATGCGACAAATTTGGAACCATAAGACTAGACTATGTCCTATCGACAGTTTATCGACAGTCTATCTTGGTGTTAGTGACAGATTATTGGAAGCTAATCTTGTGTTTGATGGAGTGAAACAGATCTTCCCATTGTGGTTCCGATTTCATCCTTTCTTTGAATTTATCGATTCCATGGATCACGGTAGAGTGTGTCGTCGAAAAAATACGACCGATTTGGGCCTTGGGAACATTGAGAACATCGTGGAGGAGGAGCATACAAAGATGCCTTGGAGGGATAAAATCTGCTTTTCGGCTCTTCCCAAGTAAATCTTTTCTAGCAACGTTGGTTCGGTCACAAACCAAATCGATCACCATATCGGGACTGAATCCAATTCGTTTTTTATTCGTTAGAAACCGTGCTTCTGCAATTTCTTTGATTTTGTCTTCGGTAAGTAAAAAATACTCATACGCTTTTTTATATAAAACCAAATCATTGACAATCCCAATCAATGCCCGCGAATCACCTTCTAAACGTTCGGCGAGCCAATGGAGTAAATTGTCACTTGCTGGTATATTAAATTCTGAAAAACTATTTTTGAGTAATGCCTTTCTTAAATCTATGTCATGTGATTTGATATCTGCCTGCAAACCATGCACAAACCTAGATTTAAGTCTATCATGTAGAGGGAGTTCGTAACTTGGACGATCTGATGCGATGACAATTTGTCGTTTGCGATCGTATAAAAAATTAAAGAGCGCAAAAAACTCTTCTTGGGTTTTTTCAGCCCCACCATTCAAAAATTGTATGTCATCAAACAAAAGAACATTGTAGGATTGGTAACGAATTTTAAATGACTCGAGTGCTTCACGATTATTTTGGCGTACCGTAAAAATGAATTCGTTTAGAAACGATGTACTGTTAACATACCGAACCGTTTTCCAAGGATCCTTTTTTTTGATCTCATTTCCTATTGCGTGAAGTAAATGTGTTTTTCCAACTCCAACGGGTCCAAATAAATACAAAGGATTGTATTTACCCGGTTGCTCTACGACACTTTTTGCTGCTGTGTAAGCAATCCGATTGGAATCTGAAGTGATATAATTTTGAAAAATATATTCTGGATTAAGATCAGAATCAGAATCATCAAATTTTGATTGGATGACATCTTTTAAAACATGTGATGATGTTTCTGATTCGGTCAGAATTGATACCCGAAACCTGTCTCCTACCACTTGGTATACGGCTTCTTCAATAAAACTGATGTATTTTGTTTCTACATGACGTTTGATGCCACCCGAAGGTGCCATTAAGTGAACCACTTGGTTCTCCCACTTATCAAATCGAAGTGGTGCAATGAAATTGGAAAAGTACTTGGGAGGTATCTGTTTCGATATTTCTTCTAATATTTCTTCCCAACGTTTGTCCAAGCTTCCCCGCCCTAAATGTGAAATCGGGTACTATACTTTTAGCAAGTAGGTAGAATTCAAATGAAAAATCGGAAAACGATCCAAACTGGAAAAAATAGTCGAACCGAATAAAAAAATTATGTCCCTTTACTGGCTTGACAAAGAATTTTAATTTAACGAATATTAGGTGTATAAATTAAATTAACTAATTTCTATACAAATTTTTTATTTAAGTAAAATTAAAGTAAATTGAAATCTAATTTTGAATTAAGTAGCAAGTCGTAGAAAAAGTTGTGATAAAAGAACATATTCAAGAGCAGGAATTTCATAATGAAGTTTCATTTTGAAATCAAGGATGGCTTCAATCCTAGTAACATTGGCTTCAAAGTTTTTTTGTCTATATTCATAAAGCAGTAATAAACATATCATTTCTAAAAAGTCGATTCCCGTGAGACCTTCTTTGTTGGATCGAAATTCACCTAATTGGTCTCTCACCCAGTTTTCTAACTTAAATAATAAAATTGAATCGTGGCAATGTTCCCTTACATTCTCATGCCATTCCTCTAAAAATTCATCTGCAATTTCAAAAGGATTCAGTGATCCACCATAATACAATTTAGATTCAGAGATTTCATTCCTTCTAATTTTCTTAATTTCATCTTGTGGAAGGTAATGGAAGGGAATACAAACCGAACGAGATACAATGGTTTGTTTTAGATTATGAAGGTCATTAACAATGAGAATGAATTTTGTATGAGGTGGAGGTTCTTCTAAAGTTTTTAAAAGAGTTGTTTCCGCTTCATTATTGATTCGATTTGCTTCTGGAAATAATACAATTCGATATTCGGAAGTGTGTGGTTTAAATGGAATTCGAGAAGAAAGTAACCACCGAATCGTAAATTCTTCTGGATCTTTTTCTTTTCCAATCGCAATATTTTTTCGTCTTGGAAACTGGATGAAGTCGGGATGAATTCCTTTCATAAACTGGCGGCATGAATCACAATGCCCACATGATGTTCCATCTAAACAAAGGATTTGTCTTGCAAACCTTTCAGCAGCAAGCCACTTCCCCACTCCATCTGGTCCGTAGAAAATAAGGGATCCTGGAATTCTTGATCTGTCCTTTAAAAAAGAATTTATATATGTCAGTGCAACATCTTGGCCTGACACTTGCTCAAAGGAAAACGAAGTATCGACCATTTCTGTTTAATAAACCGGAGTAAGCCAATTCATGTACTTTGGATCTTCACCACGTACCGTTTCAAAAAAGATAGATTGGATTTTTTTTGTGATAGGACCTATATTTCCATTTCCAATCACTCTTCGGTCTACTTCTTTCACCCATGCGACTTGTACACCAGTTCCAGAAAAAAATAGCTCATCGGCAATGTAGAGTTCTGATCTTGCAATGTCTCTTTCGATCACTTGGTAACCAAGGTCCTTTGCAATTTGAATGATGCTTCTTCTTGTAATTCCTTCTAAGATCGAAGATGGAATGGTTGGAGTATGGATTACTCCATCACGAACGATAAAAAGATTTTCGGCTGACCCTTCTGATACAAACCCTCTCGCATCTAAAAAGATGGCTTCATCCATTCCATTTTGTACAGCTTCTGATTTTGCAAGAGCAGAGTTGACATACCCACCACTTACTTTGGAAAGAGTTGGGATTTGGTTATCAGAAAATCTTTGCCAAGAAGATACCATAGTCGTTAGTCCATTTTGAGTATCGAGGTAATCATCGAGTTTTAAAGCATACACAGTGATGTCTGCTTTCACATCATGGAAACGTGGAGAGAGTTGTAAGGCTGATGTATAGATAAATGGTCTTAAGTATACATTTTGTTTGGCTTCATTTTTACGTAGCAAATCCAAAATGATAGATTGGATTTCTTCTGGTGTGATTTTGATTTGAAGTTGCATGATCTTTGTGGAGTTCACAAGACGTTTGCAATGTTCAGGCAATCGGAAAACAAAAAGATTTTTTTTCGCTTCGTTGTAGTAACCTCTAATTCCACCAAAGACACCTGTGCCATATTGAAGAGCATGGGTTTGGACGCTGACTTTTGCGTCTTCGGAAGGAACGATTTTACCTTCAAAGTATGTATAAGGGAATGAATTCTGAGCCATTGAGATTCCTATCCTTCCAATCTTCAGGAGTTTCGAAATTAGAAAATGAATTTTATCTTTTTTTCTCTCGAAGCATAGGCCGATGGTTTTGATATCGTTCTAGAGAGTAGTCTTATCTCTCCTTTATTTTCATAAGACATAAGAATCGTTACACTAAGAAGACATAATATGAATCCATCCTTTTATCCCAACCAATTTGATTGTATCGTTGTTGGTGCCGGACATGCCGGAACAGAAGCCGCTTATATCTCAGCCAAAGCTGGACTCAAAACCTTACTCATCACAATGAACTTAGATACCATTGGCCAGATGAGTTGTAACCCAGCGATCGGTGGGATTGCCAAAGGACATATGGTTCGTGAAGTGGATGCACTCGGTGGCCTTATGGGACGTGTGATCGACCAAACAGGGATTCAATTTAAAATGTTAAACACTTCCAAAGGTCCTTCTGTTTGGGCACCTCGTGCACAAGCAGAGAAGAAACAATACCAACTCATGATCAAACATCAGTTGGAAAAGTTACAACAGCTTTCGATCAGACAAGATACAGTTGAAGATTTGATTGTGGAAGGAAACCAAGTGACTGGTGTCATTACAGGTCGTGGTTTTACTTTTTATACGAAACATGTGATCTTAACTACGGGTACATTTTTATCAAGTGTGATCCATATTGGAACCTATCAAAAAGAATCAGGTCGTATCGGTGAGCCTACCACGAAAGGATTGTCACATACACTTGCCCGTTTTGAATTACGCCTTGGTCGTTTGAAAACAGGAACCCCTGCTCGTGTTCACAAGAACTCTATCAACTTTGAAGGACTTGAAATCCAAGATGGTGATGAGAACCCTCGTCCCTTTTCTTTTTCCACAAAGAAGATCGATCGTAGACAGATCCCTTGTTACATCACTTATACTAATGACACTACTCATGAACTGATCAAACAGAACTTGGAATTCTCACCGATGTATTCAGGTCAGATCAAAAGTGTCGGCCCAAGGTATTGCCCTTCGATTGAAGATAAGGTTGTTCGTTTTGCAGAACGAGACAGACATCAAATTTTTATCGAACCAGAAGGTTATGAAACAAACGAGATGTACCTCAATGGTGTTTCCACAAGTTTACCAGAGGAAGTGCAATGGAAGTTTCTTCGAAGCATCAAAGGTTTAGAAGAAGTAGAACTCATGCGTCCTGGGTATGCGATTGAATATGATTATGTTGATCCAACAGAATTAAATCCAACTCTAGAAACAAAAAAGGTAAAAGGCCTTTACCATGCCGGACAAATCAATGGAACCACTGGTTATGAAGAAGCAGCAGCACAGGGACTAGTCGCAGCATATAATGTGATTCGTTCGGTTCGTAAAGAAGAACCTATTTTATTCAAACGAAGTGAATCCTATATTGGTGTCCTTGTAGATGATCTTGTTTACAAAGGTGTTGAGGATCCGTATCGAATGTTCACAAGTCGTGCCGAGTACCGCCTACTCCTCCGACAAGACAACGCAGACCAAAGACTTATGCAGTATGGATACGAGATGGGTTTAGTGGAAGAATCCTTATACAAAGAAATGAAGGATCGTTATGCAAGAATAGAATCCATCAAATCTCATTTGTTTGTTTCGGCGATGAAACCATCCGAAGAACTCACAAAAGTTTTGGAAGAGAAACAAATCACGAATTATAAATTTGGTCACTCGCTTGCTTCATTTCTCAAACGATCTGATATCAAAATTAAAGATTTAGAATCCATAGTATCTGAACTTTCAATTTTGAATGAAGATGAAAAAGCAGTATTGGAAATGGAAGTGAAGTATGAAGGGTATTTAAAACGGGAACTCGAAACAATCGAATACCGTAAGAAGTTTTTGAACTTCCAGATCCCTTCTGACTTTGATTACACAAGTGTAAAAGGATTGAAAACGGAAGCCATCGTGAAATTGGAAAAACACAGGCCACTTAATTTGGAGACTGCGTTACATATTTCTGGTGTGGATCCTTCTGATGTTGACCTACTCCTCTATCATTTGGTGGATCGAAGATAATTTTAAACAACTAGTCCACACGCTTACACTACCATCCATCGAGAAAACAAAACAACCAACCGAGACGGATCACTTCTTGGTTGGTTTTCTTTTATCTGAATTTTCGAATTTCATTTTCTCTAAACAATTATGGAAAATTCATTTTTAGATTGGAAAGTGTAGAGACATGAGATCTATCAAAATTGCAAATTTTCTAAGCTACTGATCAACCGTCGTAACCAACTTTCTAGATTACATACCTTTGTTCCATTGGAAGGTCATGGCTTGCAATGGTGAGATGTGAATCTAATGTTTCAGCACGAATTGGAAAGGCAACGGAAAGGTGACTGATAAGATGTCGTTTGGTATTTTTTATCCGAGTCATTCATGAGGAGAAACAGATGTGAAACCATATGAAGAATGGAATGATAAACCGCAAACTCCCACAAACGTTTGAACAATCGAAACATACCCAAAACAGAGATGAGATTTTGTTTTCGTATCTGATTCAACAATTGATAAGATAATGATGCTTTCCTTTCGTAAGTGAATGTCCTCGCGAACGGTTATGGATAAATTGATTCTGATTTTAATCGTAAACTAGGACATGGGTTTTTTCCAAGATCCAATTGTCCCCTTGTTTCACGTGAAACGAATGTGACTCCAAACTACCATCTGCTTTGTATTTTAATTTGTGAACTCGGCGAGTTTCCCCTTGGAAAAATTCTCTCTCTACCAAATTACCTTTGCTATCAAATTTAAAGTGAATCTCTCCAAGTTCTTTTTTTTTGTCATCTGTCAGGTACTGGATTTGGACATTTGGTCTTTTAGGATCGATTTGGAAACGGAAGGATTCGTTGTCTTTGGTTTCCATGTTCTTTCCTTCTGCGGCAAAAACATTTCCTTCACCATCACTCTCGATCGAATACACCATCACAAGCTTTCCTTCACTGTCTTTCACATGCATTTTTTTCAAAGCACGACCCTTAAATTGAAAGTCTTTCCGTTCCACAAGATGACCACCATTGTCATAAACTTCTTCACTCGTTAGCAAACCTTCAGTGTATCGAAAAGTTGTTTTACCGTCACCTTTTCCTTCTTTGTCTGAATATGTTTCAGTGATCAATTTTCCATCAGAGTTGTATTCATATTCTGCGACATAAACAACCTGCCCTTCTGCATTCCGAACGATTTCTTTGGTTGGAACCCTTTTCACTTTTTTAAAAAGATAAGCATCTTTGTGGGACCATTTACCCGGTGTGTAACCCAAGATAGGAAAGGATAAGATAATGAAAAAAATAAATGTTCGGAACATGGAAATGATTTCTCCTACAGGAGACATCGGCGAAATTCTATAAAACGATAATACGATTATGTCAGAAAAAACGATCCAAGAAGAAATCCAGTCCATCATACCTGATTTATTTCCTGTCCTTGAACCTGAATTTGATTGGGAACTTGTGAAACACTTTTATGAATTCTTAAAGCGAGACAATGAAAAGGGAGGTTTCTTTTCCAAAAACGATTCTGAAAAAATCCTTGAGAGGCATATTCTAGAATCGCTCATATTTGTTTGGAAAATGAAAACCACAGGGTATGTTTCACGTGAAACAAATATAGCTGATGTAGGAACTGGCCCTGGTCTTCCTGGATTTCTTTTTGCGGTTTTGAAGAAAGCACCCCATGTCTTCCTTGTGGATTCTCAGAAACGAAAACTTGCCTTATTGGAAACTGAGGTGACTTCTGGAAGTTTGACTAAAGTTTCAAAACGAGTGGAGTTTATCTTTGCAAGGACAGAAGAGATCAATTCCAATTTTGATGTTGTGACTTCCCGAGCAATGGTGCCCTATCCTTATATTGCGGAAGTGACAACACGAATGGTGAAACAGAAAGGAATCTTATGTCCCTTTCTAGCACAACCATATCAAGACTTAGAAAAGGAAACTGAAGTTCTCAGCAATAATGGATTCATAATGAAAAAAGAAATTCCCATTCCTGAATTAGAGTTTGTTGGAAAGAGACATATCAAAATACTGCAAAAGAATTCACTTCCGAAAAAGGGATACCCCCGAGAATGGAAAGAAATCGTAAAGGAGACAAAAAGCAAGAATGGGTAAAATCGTTTCGATCAGTAACCAAAAAGGTGGTGTTGGTAAAACAACAACTGCGATCAACTTAGCATCTAATCTTGTTGATTTGGGTAAAAAAGTTTTACTCCTTGATATCGATCCACAAGGGAACTCAGGATCTGGGCTTGGATTAGAAGTGCAGTCTCTGACTAAAACAACTTATGAAGTGATGATTGGAGAGTTATCAGCAAGAGAAGCGATCCAAAAAACTTTCATAAATAATTTGGATATCATTCCTTCAAACATCAACCTTTCGGGACTTGAAGTAGACTTTCTTGGTATAGAGAAAAAAGAATTTAAACTCAAAGATGCCCTCGCTTCTATCAAAGAATCATATGATTATATTTTAATCGATTGTCCTCCTTCTCTCGGTGTTTTGACTATTAATGCTCTTTGTGCTTCGCAATCAGTTATGATCACTTTGCAAACTGAGTACTTTGCACTCGAAGGACTTTCACAACTCATGCGAATTATTTCTCTCGTTCAATCGCAGTGGAATCCATCACTTGCATTGGAAGGAGTTCTTCTCACGATGTATGACAAACGAACCAACTTAGCAAACCAAGTCGCTGAAGATGTGAGAAACTATTTCAAAGAGAAAGTTTATGAGACAGTGATACCAAGAAACATTAAACTCTCCGAAGCACCTTCTTTTGGAAAACCAATCAACTACTATGATCCAGATGGAGTTGGTGCAAAAAGTTATAAAAGTTTAGCGGAAGAAATTGTAGGGAGGGCATAAGTTATGGCACTCGGCAAAGGAAAAGTTTTAGGAAGAGGACTTGGGAATTTAATCCCAGTCAACGAAAACAATGTTGAAATTTCCAAAGAGGAATTATCAGGCCTTCGTGAAATCAAAGTGTCTGAAATAGCACCGAACCCTCACCAACCAAGAAAACAATTTTCGGATGTTTCCATCCAAGAGTTATCGAATACCATTATTGAACATGGTGTGATTCAACCCATCGTTGTGCAAAAGAATCCTTCTGGGTCTGGATTCATTTTGGTAGCGGGGGAAAGAAGGTTACGTGCGTGCAAACTTGCTGGCTTTGCAAAAATTCCAGCCATTGTCCGCGATCTCTCAGAAGCAGATATGATGGAACTTGCACTCATAGAAAATATCCAAAGAGAAAATTTAAATCCGATGGATGAAGCGTATGCATATCAGGCAATCATCGACAAACGAGGATTAAAGGTAACTGATCTTGCGACTCGTGTTGGAAAAAATCGAGCTACCATTTCAAATTTGATACGACTCCTTTCCTTACCGAAACCATTACAAGATAGAGTAAAAGAAGGTAAACTTTCAGAGGGTCAAGCCCGCCCACTCCTTTCGATCCCTGATTCCAAAAAACAATTTGAAGTGGCAGAGAAAGTGATTAGTGAAGGTTGGAATGTTCGCGAAGTGGAAAACTATGTTTCCAATTTATTGAACCCAGATAAAAAATCGAATTCTTCATCCCAAGTTCCTGACAAACGAGATGCAAGCATTGTGAAACTTGAAACGAAGTTACGGAACAAATTTAGTTCCAAAGTAGAAGTCTCTCATAATGAAACGAATGGAAAAGGAAAGATTGTTTTTTCGTATGCGAACTTATCTGATATGGAAAGAATCTTAGAGCAGCTCGGTGTGAAATTGTAATTTTGCCAAACGTTCATACAATTCACTTTGTTTTATGAGCTCGTCATGTGTTCCCACGGACTCAATCTCCCCTTCTCTGATCACTACAATCTGATCTGATTTGACTACTGTTGAAAGCCTATGAGCAATCATGATGGTAGTCCTTTCTTTTACCAAATGGTCGAGTGCCCTTTGGATCATTTGTTCGGATTCGGAATCAAGTGCAGAAGTAGCTTCATCTAACAAAAGAATTCTTGGATTACGAAGGATGGCTCTTGCAATCGCAATTCGTTGTTTTTGACCACCCGAAAGTCTAGTTCCCAGATGACCTAAATTGGTATCATAACCTTGGGGGAGTTGATTTAAAAATTCTGTTACGTATGCACTTTCTGCTGCTAACGTGATCTCTTCAAAACTTGCATTGGGTTTTCCATAAGCAATGTTTTCACGGAGTGTTCCACTAAAGAGAATGGGTTGTTGGGGGACAAAACCAATGAGAGATCGTAAGTCTTCCAATTTTAATTCTTTGGCATCAATTCCGCTGATGGAAATTTTTCCTGATGTTGGATCATAAAAACGAAGGATGAGTTCGAATAAGGTACTTTTACCACCACCTGAAGGACCAACAAGTGCAGTGGTTTTGTTAGCTGGGATTTCTAAGTTTATTCCTTTGATGGCTTTGTGTTCTGGCCTTGATGGATAAGAAAATTCCAAATTTTCTAAATGAATGGTTAAACCATTTTGTTTCTTGGATCCATTCATGTTCGAATGTGTATCGATGGATTGGAAAATTTCTGAAATCGGTTTCGGAAACCTCGGGTCTTTGATTTCTGATTCGGATAATAATAATTCCATGAGTCGTTCTGTTGCACCAGCTGCTCTTTGTAAATCACCGAGTACTTCCGAAACCGCCCCCACACTATTGGCAACCATGATGGCATAAAATGAAAAAGCGATGAGTTCCCCACCTGTGATTTTTCCTTCGAGTACATCAGTTCCCCCGACCCACAACATAAAACTTATCCCTGTGAGTATGAAAAGGATCACAGTTCCAATAAGCAGTGCCCGTTGTCTGATCCGAGCAACTGCCACAGTAAATGCATCTTCTACGGTTTCCGAAAATTTTTGAATGTCTACGTTTTGGTGGTGGAAGGATTGTAAGATTTTTATATTGAGAAGGGATTCACTTACATAGGTTCCAATGTTTGCAATTTTATCCTGTGTGTTTCTCGATAAGTTTCTTACTTTTTTACCATAAAATAGAATTGGAAATACAATGAACGGTACACTGAAAAGTACAATCATCGTTAGTTTTGCATTGGTGATAAAAAGAAAAATGATGCCACCAACAAACATTAAAATATTCCTAAGGGCAATGGAAGCAGAGGAACCAATCACTGTTTGAATGAGAGTGGTATCGGTAGTGATGCGCGACTGGATTTCTCCTGGAGAGTTCGATTCAAAAAAACTGGGATGGATGAAGATGATATGTTGGAAAACATCTTTTCTGATGTCAGAGGCAACTCGTTCCCCAATCCAAGAAACAGTATAATGGCGGATGTAAGTTCCAATTGCGAGAAGGATTCCAACGAAAATGATAAAAACCAAAGCATAACCTAATTCCTGTTTGGAGCGTGCTGAAAAACCAGCATCCACCAAATGCCTTAAACCTTGTCCAAGTCCTAAAGTGACTCCTGCTGTGAACAAAAGTGCAAAAGAAGAAAGGATCATTTGCAATCTGTATGGTTTGAGATAAGAAAATGTTTTGGAAAGAACACGAAGATTTTTTGACTTAGGTCGGTCGGGTGTTTGCAAAGAATTATCCTTTTAGATCAATCAGTAGACCCCTTATTTCATCTAATTGTTTCAAAATAACAAAGGCACTGTTATTGGGAGAAAACATTGTTTTTGCCAATAAATCCAATTTTTCATCAACTACCTTTACATACCGAACATCTTTCTGGTCGTTACGGCCACGTTGTGGCGCCTGCATCACCTTATAATTTTTTTTCAATATGAGTTCAGCGATTTGTTTTATGTGTTTTTTGTAAGATTCGAGGTTTTTATGATTTGGTTCTTTGATGAGTTCTTTTTCTAAGTCTGGTAAATCTTTCCAAAGTTCATTCAGTTCTCTTGTTTCTTCTTTTCCTGCTGGAACAATGGATTCTAAAATTTCCAAAAAACTTTGTTTGGATTCATCAATGGGAGCTGAAGGCGAAGAGAGTTTGTCTTTAGAACCTTTTTTTGTCTGAGTGGATACAGACTTAGGGTTGTTGTTTTGGATGATCATAAACCCGCCTAATGACGAGTGGGGTTAATTGTACACTTTCCATGGAACACTACACCTTCCTCAACGATAAGCCTTGGAGTGACAATGTCTCCTTCGAGGCGGCAACTGGAAAGTAGTGTCACACGTTCTGTTGCATAAATATTACCACGAATTTCTCCGCCGGCAACCACCACACGTGCTTTGATATCTGTATCGACGATTCCTGATTTTCCGATAAGGACCTTTCCTGTGGTTTCTAAAACTCCACGGAATTTTCCATCGATTCGTATGAGGCCAGGGAACTTAAATTCACCAGTGAACTCAGCCCCTTCTCCAATGATGCTATTAACTAAAAATTCTTCTTCTGTAGATGGGTTCGACATTATTCTTGGATTTGGTTGAGAAACGAAAACGGATTCAACGCCTGAGTACCAACATGTACTTCATAATGAAGGTGGTAAATCGGATTTTCAGGAGATTTTCCAACATAACCAAGAATGTCACCCTTGGAGAGTTTTTCGTTTTTCTTCACGCGGATACGATCCAAATTAGAATAAATCGTTTTCCATCCAAATCTGTGGGAAATTTTTACATAATAACCAGTGGCAGGTGAATACCCTGTATCAAACACTAAACCTGGTGCCGTTGCGATCACTTCTGCACCAGGAAAGGATCCAATATCTAAACCACGATTGATTTCTTCTTTTCCTGTAATGGGAGAGATGTACTTACCAAAAGGAAATAAGACATACCCTTTTGTAGGCCAAATCGATGGTGTGTTTTTGATGATACTTTTTCTTTTTTTAATGAGTTTGATGATTTCTTCAGAAAGTTCTGATGATAACTTTAGATTGTGAATGTCTTCTTTGATGCGAAACGATTCATCTGTGATGTCGGTTTGCGGTGTACCTTGCAGTGCAAGGAACTGACCTGCTTGTCCACCCATCCCTTTGGAAACACGAGATGGATCACCACCTAATTTGATATAAAGATTCGAAATTCTTTCGTAGTAGTATTGGATTGTTTCATGAAGAGAGTTCACCTCTTCTTTCATTTTCGAGGATTGTCTGATAAAGTCTTTGTTTGTAAGATTGAGTTCTGTGAGTTGGTGAATGGATCCACTATGAGATAAAACATTCACGGCACTAATGACAAGTAGGACGACCATGATTCCAATGAAAATGGAAATGGCTTTGTAAGAGATAACGAAGTTAATGGTTTTGCGGTCGGTGTGAGGAATGACCATGATCGTCAACTTTTCACGACCCTTTTTGTCCAAATCCTCATAACGTTGGGATAACTTAAGCTTCCATTCCTGGACTTTATACCGAAGTCGGTAAAAAATTAAATGTAATCTTTGTTTTACTTCCACGTTCGTTATAGACCTACGATGATTTAAACAAAAGTTAATCTACCCACTATATCTTTCGATTGAATTTTCATTTTCATCCAGTGGAAATTACAAATCTTGCTATTTATGGGATATTCGACCATAGACACTCATTGCCACTTAGACATAATTCGAGAACAAGGACAAAGCATCGAAGAAACCCTGGAGAAATCCCGAAAGGTTGGAGTAGACCAACTGGTACAAATTGGAATAGATTTGCCGAGTTCAATCGAAGCAGTACGTATTTCAGAAACTCATTCAACCAATGAATTAAAAATATCGTATTCCATTGGTTGTCATCCAACAGAGACACATGAATTTCCGAACGCAGAACAAATTTTAGATTTAGCTAAATCCCGAATCGATGATCCACATTTTGCGGCAATCGGAGAAATCGGTGTCGATTTGTACCATGATGCTAGCACACGTTTCCAACAAAACGATGTATTGCGAAAGTTTTTACAATTCTCATCAGAATACAAACTTCCTGTTGTCATCCATTCTCGTGATGCTTTCTCCGATACATATGAAGCATTAAAAGAATTTAAAACAAAAGCGTTTGGTGTGATCCATTGTTTTACTTATGATTATGAAGCAGCAAAACAATTTGTAGATCTTGGGTATTATATTTCTTTTTCGGGCATTGTGACGTTTAAATCAGCTACCGATATTCAGGAAGCAGCAAAGAAAATTCCACTCGAATCAATGTTAATTGAAACAGATGCACCATTTTTATCACCAATGCCCCATAGAGGGAAAAGAAATGATTCTTCTCATTTGCCTTATGTGTTAGAAAAAATGTTTAGTCTACGCACAGAACCAAATGCAGAAGTAGCAGATCGTATCTATCGGAATTCAATAAAATTTACAGAAAGAAAGGCTTATCACCATGCTTGATATCAATCGAATTGTTCAAAACCCAGAAGAGTTACTTTCCACCTTACAAAAACGAGGTGTGGTTTCTTCTGATATAGAAGCAAAAATCAAATCCGTATCTGAAAAACAAAGAAAACTAAAATTAGAAGTGGAAGAACTTCGTGCAGAGCGGAACCGAGTTTCCAAAGAAATTGGAATACAGAAGTCACAAGGAAAAGACATCACTGAAATTTCCAATTCGATGAAAGGTGTGGGAGATCGAATCAAAGCCATCGAAGAAGAACTGACAAAAGAAGAAGAATCCTTACATGAACTGAATTTGGGTTTACCAAATTTACTAGATCCATCCGTTCCAGAAGGAAAATCAGAAGAAGACAATGTACTTGTTCGTCAGTGGGGTGAAATTCCAAAACTAAGTTTTGAAGCAAAAACTCATTTTGATATCGGAGAAAAATTAGGTATTTTTGATTTTGAAAGGGGAGTGAAACTTTCAGGTGCTCGCTTTTACACCTATCGGGGTTTAGGCGCAAAATTGGAACGAGCATTGATGAATCTAATGCTCGATACTCATACAACAGAAAATGGATATGAAGAAATGTGGGTTCCAGTGCTTGTAAACGATGAGTCGATGACGGCAACCGGACAACTTCCTAAATTTGCGGAAGATTTTTATCGTTTGGAAAAAGATGGACTCAACCTCATTCCAACTGCTGAAGTTCCTCTTACTAATTATTACCGGGATGAAATCATCCAAGAGAAAGAATTACCGATTTCTGTTTGTGCTCACACTTCTTGTTTCAGGCGAGAAGCCGGTTCTTATGGCCGTGATACAAGAGGTCTCGTACGGGTTCACCAGTTTCAAAAAGTGGAACTAGTTAAATTTGTAGAACCGGAAAAATCTAGCGAAGAACATGAAAAGATGTTAAAGGATGCAGAAACCATTTTGCAAAAATTAAAACTTCCTTACCGAGTGATGTTACTTTGCAGTAGAGATATGTCGAGTGCATCTTCCAAAACCTATGATATCGAAGTTTGGATGCCAGGACTTGGTCGATTTATGGAAATTTCTTCGGTTTCTAACTTCAAAGACTATCAAGCAAGACGTGGAAAAATTCGATACAAGTCAAAGGAAGGAAAAAACCTGCTCGTCCATACTTTGAATGGTTCTGGTCTTGCGATCGGTCGAACACTGGCAGCAGTGATTGAAAATTACCAATCTGATGATGGAACCTTCCAAATTCCGGATGTGTTAAAACCATACATTCGTTAAGAATTTTTGGGCAGATGACCGAGGTGTCAAATGCCCACATTTATATTTTCAAGATGCAAAGGTAATTTTTTAAAAGTTATTAGCTGTAAATTCTTAAGGCTTCATTTCTATTTCACGAACCAAAAGGATAGGTTTAAAAAACGGAAATTTGCTTATAATCGAAATTCGGTTAAAACCAGATTATTGGATGATAATAGAAATTCGCATAAAAACCCAAATTTTTTAGTTAATCGAATTTCGTTTAACATCCAGATAGAGGATAATAGGCGAATTAGATTTAAAACATTGCGATCCTTAAAAATTTTACCTCAATTTCTAATCCTGAACTTCACAATGGTTCTTTCGATCTCTAGTCAATCAGCTGCTAAGGAAGAGACTTTATTAGTGGCACCAATCCAAGGACCAATCAATACCGAGTTTCAAGAATTTGGTCCTACAATGACACCAGATGCAAAAACACTATATTTTTATTCAAAAAGATCAAATCGAGGTTATACGGAAATTTTTAAATCGGATCGGAAAAAAGATGGAACTTGGGATTTTCCAGAAGAAGTCAGCGAGTTAAATTCACCATTTGATGACCAAAGTCCTTTTATATCTCGCGATGGTAAAACTCTCCTCTTATCTTCTAATCGAGATGGATCCGTAGAGGTAGTCTTACCCGATGGAAAGGTAGGAATTTCAAGGGATTTGTATGTATCAAATTGGGATGGGAAAAAATGGTCTATGCCAGCGGCATTACCACCTGTGATCAATACGGAAGAAATTGAAGAAAATCCTCATCTGTTAGGTGATACATTGCTATTTACACGTTATCCCTTTGGTAAACCAAACTTGGCAAAAGTATACTATAGCCAATTCATTAAAAATGAATGGACTAAACCTAAACTATTACCTTCGCCAATTAATGATAATCATGCGACGATTGCGGCTGCATTTAATGATGACGGTAAAATAATATTTTTCGCATCCAACCGGCCTGGTGGATTTGGTGGATTTGATTTGTACATGGCAACGATCGAAGGTGAATCATTTACAAATGTCGAAAATTTGGGTGCACCGATCAATTCAACAGAAGATGAAGCTTATATAGTCTTTCAACAGGTAAAGAAGACATTTTTATTCTGTAGGAGGGTAGAAGGAAAATCTTTTGATATTTATTCTGCTTCAGTTCCAAAACAAGAAAATATTGTACAAAAGAAATTAGAAGAAACAAAAAAGATATCACTCGACTCGGTTTATTTTGAAAGAGCATCTTCAATCTTAAAACCTGAATCTTCTGGTCCTTTAGATTCAATTGTGGATTACCTACATGAAAATTCAGATAAAAAAATGAAAATTATAGGTCATACAGACTTAACGGGAACGTTCGATGATAATATGATTTTATCAAAAGAAAGAGCAGAGTCCGTAAAACAATATTTAGTCTCCAAAGGAGTGGATCCGAATCGTTTGGTTACGGAAGGAAAGGGTCCAACTCAGCCAATGGTGCAAGGAACGGATGAAGCTTCTTCAAAAAAGAATCGCCGAACAGAATTTGTCCTACTGAATCCTTAATTTTTCCTTGCCGATTCTATTTCGAGAAAGAAGTTTAATTGGATGTCCTATATTTACTGTCGCAACTTGTGGAAAATAGCTATTTTGATCTTGTTTGTGCCTTCTGTAATTATGGGCCAAACGAGTCCTACTTTAGAAAAAATTAAAAAAACAAAAACATTAACGGTCTCTGTTAATGAATTTTACGATCCATTTTATATTGAAAATCCAAATGAAGATTTTCCAGGTCTCGATGTTGAGTTAGCACAAGAATACGCAAAGTTTCTGGATGTTGATCTTAAAATTATACCGCTAAGAACCTTTGACCAACATGCTAGAATGTTAGAGAAAGGAGACACTCAAATTGCGATGGCTGGAATTTCATCTTCCATCAATCGTTTTCGCGATGTTTATTTCACTGATCCTTATTTAATTTCAACTCCTGCTGCACTTGTCAATCGTACGGCGCTTCCTCCGGAACCCGAAGGACAAATTGTAACAGTTCAGTTGTTTCGTAATTTGAATGACCTAACAAATATAACTGGGATATCATATTCAGTTTTAGCCAATAGTTCGAATCATCAGTTTTTACGAGATGCCTTTCCAAAAGCACAGGTATTTTCCTATTTCACCAATGAAGCAGCACTGAGCGAATTGAAGAAAAATAATGTAAATGCATTTGTTGCTGATTCATATTACATCCAAGCATTATTACAAAAAGATTCTTCCTTAAGAGCAAATTATTTGCCGATCCTAGGAGTTGTGCAAGAAGATCATATTAGTATGGCTATTGCCAAAAGAGATATAGAATTTTTATATCATCTAAACTTTTTTATCAAAGAATTGAAGAGAATTGGCAAAATTCAGCAGTTGGTAAATAAATATTTCAAATCCAATAAATGGGTCAAAAAAGAATAAATTCAAAATGTTAACACGTTTATTTACTGTTATCCTATTATTCTTTCTACCGATGGGTTTTTTATTTTCACAGGAAGAAGAATCACAAAGAACGATTATGAATTTCAATGGTTCTTTTCGTGTTCGTGCTACAAATGTAGGTCGTGATGTTTTATTAGAACGAAAAACTCCAGTCACTCCAATCACAAATTTGGAAAAGGAAAATGCTGAAAGACTTCAATCAGAGCAAGAAACAATTCAAGCGGATTTAGAAAGAAGGCAAAAAGGTTTACCGAGTCAAATCACACCCCGGAAAGAAGACGTAAGTTATTATGATTCTCGTTTTCTTTATAACATGAGTTTTTCCGCAAACAAATATGTGGAAGGTATTTGGGGAATGCAAGTGGGTGATATTCCTTTTGGTGGTCGTGGGCTAAGGGCTACAGGACCAGATGGTTTTGATCCTGGTCTCATTGGTCCTGGGTCGGGTGGGGAACGAGGAAGAACAGCCGCAGTCAATGTACAAACTAACTTTTTATACTTAAATTTTCGTATCCCTGAATCTGGTTTATTTATCAAAGTTGGACAACAATTATTTAGTTCGGCACAGGGTCGTGTTTTATTTTCCACTGGAACAGGTGTTAGTATTTTAAAAAATTTTCAATTCCTTAGATTGTCTCTAGAAGGTGGGGTACTTCGTGCACGTGATCAAAGTTTTTTGGATGTTGATAAAAACGGATTTGCTGATAAAAACTACCAAAGTTCAAACATATATTATAACCGATTAAAATTTGAATACTTTCGAAACATTCGAAATGAAGTTTATGCATATTTTTTAGATGACAATGATAAAACAGATAATGAAACCGCAAGGCTTGCTTGGTATGGTCTTCATAATGAATTCAATTTTCAAAAATTCTCATTTATTGTACATGGAATTCTTAATACTGGAATTGTGAAAAAATTAAATGCGGTAAATGATTCAAATGATGTAACAATTTATAATACAACTCGTCGTCATTTTATCAAAGGTGGAATGTATGATTTTCAATTTACATATCGTTGGAATGAATCATTAAACTTTAATTTAATAGCACTTGGTACAACTGGTCGACCAGGTTATGATGAAAATGGACAAGAAGCCAATTTAAAAGGTAATGGATATCGTACTCTTGCTCCCGGATTTTCAATTTCTAACATTGCTACCGACTTTACTGGTGGTTATGCATTGTTTAATGGATCAAGTTTTTCAGGTTTAAATGAATATGGTCTCTATTCCAATATCATTGCCTTTGGACCTTATCAGTTTACCTTCGGCTATTACCAATTGTGGGCTACAAAATCACCTGAAATTAAAATCAATCGAGAGTTTAGCGAAAGGAATGGTTATCGAACTTCCACTTATATGGGTATGGAATATAATTTTAATATCCGTTATAACGTAACTTCAGATTTTCAAATCATCTTTCGATCAGGCTATTTTGTTGCAGGTGATGCACTTTTTGTTTTGTTAGATTCAAAGTATGGAAGGGTGTTACGTGAAGCCTTTATCGTATTTGAACATCGATTCTAAAATCTCGCTTTTTTCATTTTGGGATGGACTGTAAAATCTCAGAATGAGATGGATTTCTCTTTAAAATAAGGGAGAAAATGATGTTAAAAGTAATAGATCTGATTTCCAACTATGCACCTATCCAAAAGGTTTGAGATATACTAACGAATACAATGTTTATCAAAGAAAGGGACGATTTACCTAAAGATTATACAGGTGGTCGACTCACATTGAATTCAGTCATCGAATGGTTGAATACAGCAAAATTAAAAATTAAAGAGTGAGCAGAAAGTAAATAAAACTTTCGCATTATTTTGATTAAAGAGTCAGTCTCGACTTTATTGCTTTGCCTAATGTGTATTGGTCAGAATATTCCAAAGTTCCACCAATAGTAATTCCATGGGCAATTCTTGTGATTTTAATTTCCATTGGTTTGATCACCGTTGATAAGTAAGATGCTGTTGCATCACCTTCGAGAGTTGGGTTTGTGGCAATGAGAACTTCTTTGATATCTCCAGAATCCAATCGTTGCATTAATTGTCTGATTCGTAATTGTTCAGGACCAATTCCATCGAGTGGAGAAATCGCACCATTAAGTACGTGGTATTTACCAGAATATTCTTTTGTATTTTCTATAAAAAAAATATCTTCGGGTTGTTCAACGACACAAAGGATTCCTTTGTCCCTTCTATCTGATTGGCAAATAGAACAAATAGGTTCTTCTGTTAAACCACCACATTCATCACAAAATCGAAGTTTGGATTTTGCTTCTTCAATGTTGTTTAACCAAGATTGAAAAGAAGTTGGATCCATTCTTAAAATATGAAATCCGATTCGGGTTGCACTTTTTTTTCCGATCCCTGGCAAACTAGAAAACGATTGGATGAGTTTTTGGAATTGTAGATCAGACAGGTGGAAACCCTCCATCCTTTTGAATTTGGTTAAATACACCTTCAAAATCACTTGGATTGAATCCAAGAACATTCTTCATTTCATGCGCCATTGTTTCTTTTGCTTTGCGTTGCACTTCATTGGTAGCAGATAGAATTAAATCTTCTAACATCTTTTTATCATCTGCATTGAACATAATGGGATTTATATTCAAATTCGTGAGAGTTCCATCGGCGGTTGCCGTTACCTCAACCATTCCTGCCCCAGCGGATGCTGTAACACGAATTTGAGCCAATCGTTTTTGAAGTTCTTCTTGTTTTTCTTTGATGTTTCCAAGTTGCGAAAAGGTTTCTCGCATTTGTTTCATTTGATCAAAAATTCCCATACATACCTTTGGACTTATAGATTTTTAAATTGGTTTGGATCCACTTCCATTCCAGAGAATTTTTCTTTTAATAATTTTTCCATGTCTTCTGGTGAGGACTTAGGATTACTATTTTCTTTTGTTTTGGGTGAATCTTCTTGTTTGGTAACTGCCACTTTTGGATTCAGATTTTGACTTTTTTCATCTTCTAATTTATGGTTTTGCTTCTCAGAATGAGGTTTCACTTCTTGGGGTTTTGATTCCGGTGTGCTTTCAATTTTATTTTGTGTGATGGGCGTAGATTGTACAGGTGTTGGTTTATTTACTTGTTCTACATTGTCCGGTATGATACTGATATCACCTTGCACAAGTTTAGTGAGTTCTGAAATCTTTGCCAAGAGCCCTGAAATACTAGGTTTCTCTCGGTCCAAAATCAGTTTTCGAAATTGAATTTCTAGATAAACTTTCATTTCGTATGAACTACGAAGTTTCATTAAATTCAATCTTTCGTGAATTGAGAATATCCTTTCGGCAAGTAATACCAAAATTTCACGGTCAAGTTCCCTGTAGTTTTGTTTTAGTTTTTGAAGGTCTTCTTGAGGAATGTTGATTGATTCACGATCAGCCAAATTGTCCTTAATTAACAATAGGGAATTTAAAAATTCAATAAAATCCCAGATGAATTTACTTAAATCAATCCCTGCTTGAAATAAATTTTCTAATGTTTCAAAAATTTGTGCACTTTGTGAGGAATCAATTAATTGGTTTAGAAAATCAGTGAAAGTATCAATACCATGATACCCGATCATTTTCCTTAATTTAACACCCGTTAAGTTTCCATCAGTGAAAATGACAGCCTGTTCCATAAAAGATAAGGTGTCTCTGACGGATCCATCACCCTTTTTTGCGATCCAAAAAAGCCCTTCTGAATCATACTTTAATCCTTCTTTCGTACAAAGAGTTTCAATGTAGTTTTGTAAAACAGTGACGGGAACTTTTCTAAAATGGAAATCTTGGCACCTTGATAAAATGGTCTCAGGAATTTTGTGATATTCGGTAGTCGCTAAAATAAAAACAACATGAGCTGGAGGTTCTTCCAGAGTTTTGAGAAGTGCATTAAAGGCAGCGCCGCTGAGCATATGCACCTCATCCAAGATATAAACTCGGTACTTGCCACCCATTGCATTGAATTTTACATTTTCTCTTAGTTCTCGAATGTTATCAACACCGCTATTTGAAGCAGCATCAATCTCAAATACATCATTGGAATTTCCCTTCGTAATTTCTAAACAAGAAGTACATTCGTTACAAGGTTCCACACCATCTGGATTTTCACAGTTAAGTCTTTTTGCTAAGATTCTTGCGATCGTTGTTTTACCCACTCCACGTGGACCAATAAAGATATAAGCGTGACCAATTTTTTTAGATTTGAACGCATTTTGTAATGAACCAACAGCGAGATCTTGGTAAATCACATCTCGAAAGAATTGTGGGCGGTATTTTCGAAAGAGTACTTGGTGGTTTTCGCTCATTTGGTTCGTATTCAACTTTCAATAAGATTCGAATCGTTCAGTTTCCCTTTGAGAATGAAAATTCATGGCTTAGTTGCAATGAAATAATTTTGATTGAGAATAGTATTTTGAATAGATGCGGACGGAAAAAGTGGCGGAGAGACCGGGATTCGAACCCGGGGTGCTTTTGGCACACATGCTTTCCAAGCATGCACAATAGACCACTCTGACATCTCTCCAGTGATTTCTACTGCCTTCCATAAAAAGAAACGGTCGTTAGAATTCTACCTTTTCTCTTTGAAAAAACTCAGAAATTCAAATTTTATGTGAGACTTTGGAACGAGAGTACATTTTGGAAAATGGTTCAAAAGGTAAATTGATTCCGTTGTGTAAGAGGAAATTCCTTCACCAGGCTTTGCTGGCACAAAATATACCACTTCGGGTAATTTGACTCGGAGAATGGCTCCTGCGCATAATAAACATGGTTCTAAGGCAGTTAAGAGAATGTGTTCTGAGAGATAACGTCCTTTTATTTGAGACAAAGCCATCTCAATCGCTAGAAGTTCACTATGTTTGGTTGGATTTAATGTTTGTTCGACGGAGTTAAAAGATTTTGAAACGAGATAACCCTCTTTTGTCAGAATCTCAGAATAAGAGGGAATTTCGTTTTTGAATTTGGAAACTTCTATTGAATATCGCTCTAAAAACGATTCATAGATTTCCACGCGCGCCCAAGAGGATTTGAACCTCTAACCTTCTGATCCGTAGTCAGATACTCTATCCAGTTGAGCTATGGGCGCAATGAATGCTTGGAGCATTTTTACCCAGTCCAAAAGAACGGGTATCACTATGGTTTTTTGCAATCGGATGGAGTAAATCAAAAATCCCGCAATTCCTAGATAAAGTAGAATAGAAAGCAGATGGATTGTTGCGGCAAGGTAAAGCCCAATAAAAGGAAGGAGGGAAAGGATTTGAGCAAGGACCAAACCTAATAAAAACAAACAGGTATTAACTGCAGAGTACAAAGATATGGTCACAAATTCTGGAATTTGTCTTTTCCAGGTAAAAACAGGAACCCAAGAAAAATAAAGTGGTAGGGCAGCAAAAATTTTCGCCGCCTCATCTGTGAGTAAATAGGCTTTGATCGTTTCGAATTTTTCTTTGATTTGGGCGAATTTCATGGCGGTTACTTCGGAGACGCAGGGATTCGAACCCTGGGTACGATTGCTCGTACGACGGTTTAGCAAACCGCTCCTTTCGGCCACTCAGGCACGTCTCCAGCGACTCGGAGAAGGTAGGATTCGAACCCACGGTGGGATTACCACGACGGTTTTCAAGACCGCTGCTTTAGACCACTCAGCCACTTCTCCAAGAGTACCTATCCGTTATGTTAAATGCGAGTGCAGTGTCAAATGAATATTCATTGAATGGTTAAAGAGAATGGAAAAGTTGCGGATTAAATTAGAAAAGTGGGTCAATGGTGGTTATTGCCTCGCCCACCATGATGGTCATGCAGTGTTTGTTGAAGGTGGACTACCGGGTGAATTGGTAGACATAACTGTCATCAAACATGGGAATCGGGAATGGTTTGGCATTGTTGACTCCATTCTCGAACCGTCTCCGAATCGAATCCCTTCAGATTGTCCTGTTTATTTGGAGTGCGGAGGGTGTAGTTATCGTCATCTTTCCTATGAAGGAGAATTGAAACTCAAAACAGAACTCCTTACTTCGATGTTTCCGAATTGGAATGGAAATACGGAAGTTTTTTTTGGACGAAGTGAAGGTTACCGCAATAATGTCCAGTGGCAAGTCGCCGATAAAAAGATAGGTTTATTTGCCAGAAATACGCACCGAATCATCCAAAATTCGTCCACTCATTGTAAAAATGTCGACAAACGATTATTAATCGAGAATTCGAATACATATTTGGAACAATATAGAATTTCAAAAAAATCTAACTTTCGAAAAAATCAGAAATCAGATAAAACCATTTCTCTCAGAATTTCCAAAGAAAAAATTGTGAGGTATGATTCTGAAGAAACAGAAGTAGAAGTTCTCAACACAAACTTAAAAGTACCTTCCAAAGGTTTTTTTCAAATCAATCAATTCCTTTTGGAAACTTGGCTTACCAAAATCAAAAACCTACTCCCAAACTCAGCAGATGTTTTAGAATTATTTTGTGGGTGTGGCACGATTGGGATTGTTCTCAGGGATAAAATATCTTCCCTCTATGGGATTGAATCCCATGAGAAAAGTATTGAATATGCAAAGTTTAATGCAAAAATGAATGGAATCAAATCGTTTCATTATGAAACAAAAGATTTATTCCAAAGGTCACTCCCGCAAGAAGTGAAAAAATATTCCGTTTGGCTCGTGAATCCTCCGCGCGCCGGTTTATCTAAAGGAATTGTTGATTCAATTCATACTTTTAAACCTAAATCGGTGATTTACTCCAGCTGTAATCCCAGTACATTGCGTCGGGATATTACTTCTTTAGAAAAGTTCGGTTACCAATTGGACAGTTTGAATCTTTTAGATTTTTTTCCGAGAACCAATCATTATGAAGTATTGGTTCGGTTAACATTAAATTAAACAACTCACTCAAAAAGTGAATTGTTTATCTAATTTAAATAGCAAATTGAAATCGATTATTTTCCTTTTGTGGAAATTTTAAATGGTAAATAAGCTGGGCAAAATCCGATTGCGGATGTGGCAATCATCACTAGTCCAATTACAAATAATACAATGGCAGTGGTTCCTTCCACAACGCCACCAAGGTACAATCCACCTAACACAAGTCCCACCACAACACGAATGATTCGATCGTATAATCCCATATTTTGAAACATAATCAGACTCCTACAAACAGATGAGACGATGATTTCATCCAAATTCTAGTTATTTTTTTCTAACCACTCTAAGATGAGTTTGGTGACTTCATCTCGTTTTTCCCAATGTAGGAAATGACCCGCGTGATCAAACCCAATCTTTCGAAATCCTCTTGGAAAGTCGGTTTCGTCAAGAAGGTGTTCGAATAGATTTTTATGGAAACAACCATCATTTAAGCCATATAGAACTTGTGTGGGAACCGTCACATGTGTATCAAAAATCCCAACTATACTTTCTCTTCCTGATTCGGTAAACAAATCATTCAAGTTTCGATAATAAGCAAGCGCCGATGAAAGGATCCCTGGATTTTGGAAATTGGCTTTGATTTCGGCCAAGTGGTCTTGGTTCGGAGTGAATCCTGGTGACCAATCCTTCCATAAAAAATCAACTAAGGCAAATTGATTGGAACGAATGGTTAACTCAGCAATGTAAGGGATTTGGAAAAGAGCAACATACCAAGAGTGTATGGTTTGTAGAGGTGCCCATAAAAAAGAATCTTGGAATGTTTTTAGGAGAGGTACACTTAAACTTGTGATGGATTTAAAACGATTTGGGTAGTACATACCTGCGGCATAGGCGATAATTGCTCCCCAATTATGACCAACTAGATGTACTGTTTCAAAACGGCGATCTTCCATCCAGGCAAGCAAATCGTTTACCAAATCTACTACATGGAGTTTGTTTGCATGGGAAATTGTTGATGCTTCATAGCCTCGCATAACAGGCGCAATACATTGGAATCCCTTTTTTCCGATTGTCTCCATAATGGGAGAAAAGGTTTTGTGATTATCGGGAAACCCGTGTAAAAAAAAGACAGGATCTCCTGAACCTGTTTCCAGCGTGGTAAAAACGGTAGATGAATTTCTAATTTCCGAATGGTGCATTGTTTACCAACTTTTCTTTAGTATCGGCCTTTCGGAAAAATTGTATCACAATCTCTCTAGTATCCAAGTCCTTACTCAAATAACCGTATTGTTTTTCATTTTGGTAATAGAATCCATTTGGCCAAATATGACCGCCACCTGGGATCAAATACCCTTCTACCACTTCATCGTGTGTACAATCCGAAAATTTAGTGTATTCGATATCTCGCTTCCAAAATTGGTTTAGATGCCTTTTTTTCCCTTTTGTTTCTGTTTTACAGGTATAACTTTGACTCCAGTATTTTAGAGAATCCACAAAAGACAAAACTTCTCCAGCTGGGATGCGGCTTGCATTGGGAGACATATCTTTTGGGATTGAAACTGTACCACCAGAAATTGGAATTATATCATCGGCTGTCCCCATAATAAAACCAATGGATTTAGTAGGTGGATTCGGACAAATTTCTACAATGCCTTTTGAAGTTACTGCAGCAACGGCATAACCAGATCGGAATAAATCTTGCGCTTCGCATAACAAACGTTGCGTCATGAATCCACCATTGGAAATTCCAACCGCATGGATACGGCTATAATCAACAGGAATTCGTTTGTCCAAATATTGGACCATATCGCGGAAGAATAAAACATCTTTTGTATTTCGTTTGTCGGTTAAAGAGTGAGGGATATTTCTACCATCATTCCACCTGTTTGCGAACCCATCCGGGTACACGGCAATAAAACCATATTCCTCTGCTTTTTCTGACATCCTTGACAAATAGATCATCCCTTCCCCACTCCCACCTCCACCATGTAAGATAAACACAATGGGAAGACGAGTATTGGATTTGTTTTTTGGAATGTAATAACGAAATGTTCGAATGATACCATCGGAAACAATAGACTCCAATGTATGTTCTTTCACCGGAACCACAGAAGGTAAGGATTTACAAAAAAAAGATAAGGGAATCGTGAACATAAGTAAATGGATGAGCCGGAAAAAAATCCTATTTTTTTGAATCATATAAAGAAGGATTCAAAGAATCTGATGGTTTCCGGAACTTTTTCATCACCTTCTAACGGAAAGTTGGTGTGGAATTCTTTGTCGATCTTTGGGTCATATGGTCCAGATTTACCTTCGAAACAAACTGCTGTCTCAGATAAGCATACTAAACTATGCCAAACTCCTGGTTGTAAATCAATCCCTCGTTTTGGTCCTTTTGAGGATAGTTTATGGTATTCTTGGATCTCTCCATTTTCTTGGAAGATTAAAAAACCAATTTCACCATCGAGCACAACAAAAGTTTCTGGTTTTGGATCCGACAAATGTCTGTGAGGTGAAATGTAAGTGTTTTTGGTTAAAACGTTTAAAAACCTTTGGTACACCTCTTCCTGTTTGTGGAAGTTATGGTTTGTTCGTTTTCGTTCTGCGTTTTTTGCTTTTATAACGAGGGTTCCGATCAAATCGGAATCAATGATTTGTATTTCCTGCAAGTTGACCTTCCAATTCCTGTTCGATGAAGGCTAACATATCCGGAACACAAGCCGTACAAGTATCTGCCGCTCCCATCTCACGGGCGACCTCTAATATAGGGCGGTTCGATTCTTTGACAACATTTAAGATGGTTTCAAAGAAAACTTCTGCGCAGTGACACTTGATCATGGTTCTGAGAATCAGTCTCGAAGTTTTCAAAAAACTGACAAGTACTTTTGGAAGAAAAAAGGAAGAATTTTACTTCTTAACTTTTTTTGGAGATTGGTTTTTTTGGTGGTGGGACAATGCCCATTGAGATAGTTCCAGAATCACCTTTTCCAACGATTTACCATGGGCCGTAATGGAATACTCCACTCCTGGCGGAAAGGAATCGATGACCTTTCGGTCGATAAGCTGAATTTTTTCTAATTCCTTCAGCTCTTTTGATAACATCTTATCTGTGATGCCAGGGATTTCTTCGCCTATTTCTTTGAATCGTTTGTTTCCAAAGGATAGGGACATGATGATCGGCAGTTTCCATTTTCCACTCAGAATCTCTAAGGCATCTCGCAAAGGCAAGATGAGATTGGCACATTCTGTATGGTCTGGTTGAAAGTCTGTTGGTTTCCCTTTTGCCACTCTGCTTCTAACTTCTCTATCCCTAGCCGAGTCGTCAACCGAACGAAATTTTTGAAATTTGCAAATTTTTTTTTCTCCAATTCCTCGAAACGTCTATCTAAGAAATAGTAGCTATATAAAAGATAGTAGCTATTGAATGTAAATTCAAGGAGAATCAAATGAATTTAAAAACTATAATCTATTGGGTCACGACTGTGCTTATTTCGGTAGCAATGGTATTTAGTGCAGTTTCTTATTTTACAAACCCAGAAGTGAGTGAAGGTTTTAAACACCTTGGGTATCCAAATTACTTTCGGGTAGAACTTGGAATTGCAAAAATACTAGGAGCAATCGTTCTCTTGGTTCCAAAAATTCCATCACAAATCAAAGAATGGGCTTATGCGGGATTTGGAATTACATTTCTTTCGGCGGCTATTGCTCATTCACAAAGTGGTGATCCTTTGTCAATGGTCATAACGCCCTTAGTAATTTTTGGAATATTGTCAACTTCCTATGTATATTACCATAAAACAAAAGTTTAATGGTAAATGAATCTATCCTAAAATCGAATTACGATTCCTTAAGGATTGAATGGTACATCTGGTAATAAGGTTTTAGGACATCTTTCCATTGGAAACGATTTGCATTCAGAAGTCCCTTCTTCTGGATCTCTTTCTGTAATTTTTGATTCGAGAGTAGTGACAATAATTTTGTTTGGAAACTTTGATTGTTTTTTGGGTTAAAGAAAATTGCTGAGTCCATTAAAACCTCTGGCAGAACACTTGATTCTGAAGACAAAACAACGGTTCCCATGGTTTGGGCTTCTAGGACAGGAAACCCAAATCCTTCAAAGAGTGAAGGATACACAAAGAGATTTGCTGCTTGGTAGGCAAGGGGCAACAAATCATACGGGAGATGTTCTAAAAAGAAAATTCGTTTTGGATTTTGTTTTTGGAAATCCAATAGTTCGTTTGGAATCTCTTTGCTGATCCCTCCTATCACCAATGGAAGTTTAAGAGAACCTTGCTTCCATAATTCCTCAAGATTGGACAATAAAAAGGGAAAATTTTTATGCGATTTTCCAATCCCTACAGTAAACAGAAATTGGTTTGGTAAATGATACTCTTTGAGAAAGGTATTTACCTTTGTCTGCGGACGTTTTGCAAAATTATTTAAATCGATTCCATTATAAACAACTGATATTTTTTCACTTCGGTATCCAAAACTTTTGATGAGATCATCTTTCGTGTATTTCGAAACAGCAATAATGGATTTTGCAAACCACTTGATTGATCGTAGTACAATTTGTAAGTAGATTCGTTTGGATAAAGATGCATGTGTTTCTTTGAAATGATATGGAATCAAATCATGGATCGTAACAT